>DAOTZF010000080.1:0-4097 GCA_034434415.1 Anaerolineales bacterium
GCGCTTGATAATCTCCTCCGTCGCATCCCTAGTGATGACCTGGATTTTGTTGTCACAGCGATCAACGTGCAACGTGAAGTCGGTGGAAATCTCTCGGAGATCCTGGATACGATTTCCTTCACGATCCGTGAACGTGTCCGTATCAAAGGCGAGATCCGAGTGCTGACTGCTTCGGTTCGAACATCCGGCACCGTATTGTCGCTCATCCCTGTTTTCCTCAGCCTGGCACTCTGGTTCGTGAGCCCGGAATATATTGGCAGTTTCTTCGATGACAGTGCAGGCCTGCCTCAGCCATTATGTGGTATCGCTGCGGTAGTCACCATTGTTGGGATGATCGCATCTGGGTATTTCGTAATGATGAAAATCGCGGATATCGAGGTGTAGAATGACTGGTTTGATTGTGTTCCTTGTAATATTGCTCATCATTGTGGGGGCGGTGATCATCTTCGCGCGGGGGCAGGCTTCTGGTCAGAATGCAGAGGAAGATC
The DNA here is from genome assembly GCA_034434415.1 of Anaerolineales bacterium. Classification (GTDB taxonomy): domain Bacteria; phylum Chloroflexota; class Anaerolineae; order Anaerolineales; family Villigracilaceae; genus Defluviilinea. The sequence continues at coordinate 489 of DAOTZF010000080.1, forward strand.
CTTTGCAGGTGCGGCTGGCTGAGTTTATCCAGCGCGGTGACGATGTTGTTTCACTGGAGCAGATCGAGATGTCTCAGCCCTTCAGCGAACGTGTGCTGATACCGTTAGTAAGGCGGTTGGGAGAGTTTTCTGCCCGCTTTACGCCTCAAAAATTAATTCAGGATACTGCGCGACAATTGGAACTGGCAGGACACCCCTGGCCTGTAGATGCGCCAACATTTCTTGCCATTCGTTTCATATTAGCCGTCGTACTGGGCGGTATTGCAATTGCTTACGTGGCGATTGCGCCGGCCGCCAACCCCACTGACAACTTTTTATATATTGGCGGTGCCATCTTCGCCGGCTTCTTTGTCCCGCACCTGATGCTGACAAGTCGCATCACTCGTCGCCAGTCTGAAATTCGGAAAGCCATGCCGGATGCCCTTGACCTGCTCACGATTTGTGTGGAAGCAGGTCTCGGTTTCGACGCGGCAATGTCGCGCGTGAGCGAGAAGTGGGAAAACGAACTTTCGCTGGCATTTGCACGCACGATTCGCGAGGTGCAGCTTGGCAAGACGCGGCGCGAAGCCTTGCGTGATATGGCTGACCGGCTTGGAATTCCGGAAATGTCCAGTTTTGTCGCGGCAATCATCCAGAGCGAAATGCTCGGCGTAAGCATGGCGCGCGTATTGCGCATCCAGTCGGATCAGATGCGTGTGAAAAGACGCCAGCGCGCGGAAGAGGCAGCACATAAAGCACCAGTGAAGATGATCATTCCCATGGCCTTGTTGATCTTTCCATCCATCATGATCATCATTCTTACGCCTGCAGCGTTGCAAATCATGGGTACGTTGTAAGAGGAAAACCAAACTGCTACTCCTGTGAACAGAACTCCGTGGTCGTATCGTCTTTACCGATGGACCTGGAACGGGTTGGACCTGCTGTTTCCGCCTGTCTGTGGCGGATGCGGAAAACCTGGCTCGCGCTGGTGTGGAGATTGCAGGAAGCGTGTTCCCCGAATCCGCAAGCCGTTCTGTGAAAAATGCGGGATTCCCACGCGTGGGGCTGATATTTGTGAGAAGTGCATATCGACTCCGCCTGCGTATCGCGCTTTGCGATCGTGGGCGGTTTTTGATTCACCGGTTCAAAATGCCCTGCATGCGATCAAGTATCGTCGTAACATTGGACTGGCGGACGCAATATCTGTCGACATCGTTGAATTCGTCCAATCCTTAAATTGGAATGTGGACATGTTGATCCCCGCTCCGCTTGGGAAGACTCGTTTAAAGGAGCGGGGATATAATCAAGTTGCACTCGTCGCGCGCCCGCTCGCGTATGAGCTTGGGATTTCGTACGCGCCGAATGGATTGAGCAAGGTTCGTGAAACGCGCTCGCAGGTTGGGTTGAATATTACTGAACGGAGAGAGAATGTTCGTGAGGCGTATCAAGCTGACCCTACGGTGGTGAAGCGAAAGTCTGTGTTGCTGATGGATGATGTCGCCACAACCGGTTTCACCATAACTGCTTGTACCGACGCGTTGCTTTCCGCGGGAGCTTCAGCAGTGTACGCGCTGACGATTGCGAGGGCGCTTTCACATCATGATCTGAATCGTGTTTAACAATCACGCCCAGGCGTGGTTGATGTCACATCTACAGGAGGTCCTGCCATGACCAGCAAGATCGATATTCAAGCCCGGAACATGCGTTTGACCGACAATACCCGCGAGTATGTTGAATCGAAAGCCTCCAAGCTCGAACGATACCTTCAAGAGATCGAAGAGATTCACGTCGAACTTTCACATGAGAAATCGGCAAGACAGGCGAGTGACCGGCAGGCGGCGCAACTGACTGTGCGCGGCAAGGGCTTTTTACTGCGGACAGAAGAACGATCAGATGATCTCCACACAGCCTTCGACGCGGCATGGGACAAGATGCAAAGGCAGATCGAGCGATACAAAGGAAAACATTATCACGGGCGTGGCGACGGACGGTCTGCGGCTGAGGTGCACGAGGAGGAAATGCCTGTGGACGAAACAGGCGAACTTCTCCCGTTGATCGCGAAGCGTAAAAAGTTCATCATCATGCCGATGAATGAAGATGAGGCAGTGGAGCAGATGCGTCTGCTTGGCCACGACAATTTTTTCATCTTCTTCAATGCAGAGAAGAATTCCGTCCAGGTGTTGTATCGCAGGCGTAACGGTTCGTATGGATTGATCGAGCCGGTGATTGGATGATTTCAGGTTAAATCCTTTCCGCCCGATGTCTCGCATCGGGCGGAAAATCATATCGGAGGAGAGAGAATGGCTTTTGACGATGGATCGAAGGATGCGCGCGCTGGCGCGATCGACATCGAAGCGACGAGTCGACTCGTTTATGAACTGATCAAATCGGTTGGCGAGGACCCCGAACGGGAAGGTCTGAAAAACACACCGGACCGTGTTGCGCGCATGTATATTGAGCTATTGAGCGGCTACACCCAGGAGCCGGAACGAATCGTAAATGGCGCTCTCTTCGATATTAATTACGATGAGATGGTCATCGTGCGCGACATCGAATTCTATAGTTTGTGCGAGCATCATATGCTGCCGTTCATCGGCCGTGCGCACGTCGCTTATATCCCTGCAGGAAAGGTGATCGGCTTATCGAAAATCCCGCGCATTGTGGACATGTATGCGCGGCGTCTGCAAATTCAGGAGCGCATGACGCGCCAGATCGCGGACTTCATTCAAAACACGCTCCAGCCACAAGGTGTGGCGGTGGTGGTCGAAGCCATGCATATGTGCGCGATGATGCGCGGCGTAAAAAAGCACGATGCGCGGATGACGACCTCTGCGATGCATGGATCGTTTCGCGCAAACATGGCGACTCGCCAGGAATTTCTGGATAACATCAGCCGCGGATCGAAGCCGGTTCAATTCTGATCTCCCCCTGATTCGCCATCGTCAAGCCAGTACACCTCGACGCGTCTCGATCCATACTTCCCGGCGGAGACGCGTCGAGGTTTCTTGAATTGATTCCCCCGTGGCAGGGTTTTGAAATTTTGGGAAAATTTCCGCCAGTGGCACCATAACAAACGCCTGTGCAAGCCAGTGACTCCCCACTGGTTCGCCATCGAAGATGATGATGTCAATGTCGATCGTGCGTGGGGCGAACTTATCTTCGCCGCGCTGCCTCCCAAGCTGCTTCTCAATGGGATATATCACGTTTGTTTTAAGTATTTCCTGTGGTAGTGTGGTCTTATAAGCAAGGCATGCGTTCAAATAGTTGCCTCCGGACCCGCCCACAGGCTCGGATTCCCACACGCTTGAGATGCGCATGATCTCCCCATGCTTCGATAGCAATTCCACAGCCCTGGGTAGATTGACCACTGGCTCGATGTTCGAGCCCAGACTCAAATATGCCAGATGAAATTCACTCGTCACGGCTTCGTTCGATCTCCACGCCAACCGACTCTGAAAAACGCACCGCGCCCGGTTTCTCCACACGGACGATGACACTGGCGACTTTTGGCTCGCTCAGGCAAATTTCCGCCAGGTCGCTAGCCAGCGCTTCGACGGTCTGCCTTCCGATGCTCTCGGCATGCGCGATCAATTTCTTTGCTACGGCACTATAGTCAACCGTATTGCGGAT
>DAOTZF010000081.1:0-4306 GCA_034434415.1 Anaerolineales bacterium
GTCCGCAAGGCGGTGCAGAACGGTCAGGCGGATTTCACCCCGGTTCTTCTTTCGGAATTTCCCCTGCTCTTCAAGCGCGGCATTCTTCCTTTGGACGCGGCGCTTATCCATGTTTCACCTCCCGACGAGCACGGGTTTTGCAGTCTCGGTGTCGAGGTCGGCTTGACGAAATCTCCCGCTGAAACCGCGAAGATCATCATTGCTGAAGTGAATCAACAAATGCCGCGCACGCTTGGCGATTCGTTCATTCACGTGAGTCGGTTGCATCACATCGTACCGGTGAACTATCCCATTGTGGAAATGGCGATGGCGGAAGAAGGCAGCCCGGAGATCGTCGAGAAGATTGCAGGCTTCATTGCCGAATTGATTCCCGATGGTGCGACCATGCAAATGGGGATCGGCGCAATCCCCGATGCCGTGTTGAAATACTTGCGTAACAAGAAAGACCTTGGCGTGCACAGTGAGTTATTTTCGGACGGTGTGATCGATCTCGTCAACGAAGGTGTGTTGACCGGCGCGCGCAAGTCGCTCCACCCGGGCAAGATCATCGCGGGTTTCATCCTTGGCAGCAAGAATTTATACGATTGGGTGGACGATAATCCCATCATCGAACTGCACCGAACGGAATATATCAACGATCCATTTGTCATCGCGCAGAACGAACGCATGGTGGCGATCAATTCCGCCATCGAGATCGACCTCACCGGTCAGGTCTGTGCGGACAGCATCGGTCCCAAGCTGTACAGCGGCGTGGGCGGGCAGTTGGATTTCATCTATGGCGCCTCGCGCTCGAAGGGAGGAGTGCCGATCATCGCCCTGCCGAGCACGACCACATTGAAGGATGGTACACTTGTGACGCGAATTTCCGCCACGCTGAAGCACGGTGCAGGTGTGGTGACCACTCGTAATCACGTCCGATTCGTGGTGACAGAGTATGGAGTCGCAGACTTGTACGGCAAATCCATCCGTGAGCGCGCAAACCAGTTGATTCGCATTGCGCATCCCGATTTCCGTGCAGAGTTGGAGAAGCAGGCAAACGAACTGCATTATCTGTAGATTTTGAAAACGAGTTCTTTATGCAGTTGTACGGTCGTCCGAACTTTTGGAAGTAGTTTTCGTATGTAGCGTTTACCAGACGATAATAAATCGCAGCAACTCGCCGCGGAGGGAGGTGTTCTTCCCTGCGGTGAGTTTAATTTATAGAGGATGTTATGACGAGGAAAGTAAAGATCGTGGCAACAGTGGGACCCGCAAGCCAGAGCGAGGAAATACTTGAGAAATTAATTCTGGCAGGCGTGAATGTGGCTCGCATGAATTTTTCGCACGGCACGCACGAGCAACATTCGGCCCGCATCAAGTTGATTCGCAAAGTTTCAGAAAAACTTGGGGATTCTGTCGGGATTTTACAGGATCTGCAAGGACCGAAGATTCGCGTGGGCGAATTGGCGTCCATCATCCAGCTTTCAGAAGGAGAGCAAGTGTACCTCTATGCAGCCGGTACTACGCCTCCTGATAACGGCGGACAAAAGATACCTGTGGATTTTCGACAACTCTTCGATTCTGTCCGACCCTCGGATCGACTCCTCCTCGATGACGGTCGCCTCACGCTTGAAGTTGTTTCCGTCAAGGATCGCAACGCGCTGACCGCGAAAGTCATCATCGGCGGTTCGTTATCCTCTCACAAGGGAATCAACCTGCCTGGTGTTCGATTGCGGATCGCAGGGTTCACCGAGAAGGATGAAGCGGATCTCGCGTTCGGCATATCGCAAAATGTGGATGCAGTTGCCATCTCGTTCGTGCGAAGCGAGGAGGATGTGAAGAAGGTTCGCTATGCGATGGAGCGTTTGTCGAACGGCAAACGCCTGCCCATGTTGATCGCCAAACTGGAAAAACCCGAGGCGTTGGATAACCTAGATGCGATCCTTGAAATTGTGGATGGCGTGATGGTGGCGCGCGGCGACCTCGGTGTGGAACTTCCGCCAGAGCGGGTGCCCGCCCTGCAGAAACACATCATCCGCACGGCGAACGCACGTGCAAAGCTGGTCATCACAGCGACGCAGATGCTGGAGTCGATGATCTCGAATCCGCTTCCCACGCGCGCAGAGGCGTCGGATGTTGCGAATGCCGTCTTCGACGGGACCGACGCGGTCATGCTCTCAGCTGAATCGGCTTCAGGCAAATATCCCGTTGAATCAGTGCAGATGATGGATCGCATCGTGCGCGAAGCCGAGTCGCATTTCATGGAATGGGGGATGGAGCCGAGCGTAAGCGGATTTGAGCATAGCGACGCGGCTTCGATGGCACGCGCCGCACAGGCGTTGGCAAACGATAAGAACGTCACAGCGGTGGCATGCTTTACCACACAAGGGCAGACAGCCTGGTTGATGTCCAAGATTCGTCCGCGGGTGCCTGTGATGGCATTCACACCGAACGAAGATACCTATCGAAGGCTGGCGTTCCTGTGGGGAGTGCGACCACAGCTCATCCCGTTTGCGAATTCATTGGAAGAGATGCTTGATCACGTGGATGCCGCGCTCATCCGCTCGGATGTGGTGCATGTGGGTGAACAGGTTGTGCTGGTGTGCGGATTCCCCGTCGGTGCGTTGCGACCGCCGAACATGGCATTGTTGCACACTGTAGGTGAGAACTAATTTTCCCTGGTCGAGATCAAAATCCCGATTCCGATCATTACGCCGCCAAGCATGAACAGCGGCGTGATTTTTTCTTCCAGGAATAACCAGCCGAGCAATGTGCCAACAACAGGTTGTGCGAAAAAGGTCAGCGAGGCAAGCGTTGCGGGCAACTCCTTGAACGCGTAGTTCCACAGGAACATGGCAACGGCAGTGGATATGATGCCGAGGAAAAGGATCCCGCCGATGATGCCGACGGTGATTTCGCCGATTCCCTGTGAATAGACTTCAGAGATTCCAAGCATTGCAGACGATGGAATCCCGCCCAGCAACATGATCGCACTGGATGTCAGCAAGTCGACGTTCCCGGAGATTCTTCGCACAAGAACTGAATACAATGCCCACGTCAGGCCTGCAAAGAATAATAATATGTTTCCCAGGAACAACGAAGGAGATAACTCCGCTGCACGCGGGTCGATGACCGCGAGCACGCCGAGGGTTGAAATCGTTAATGCAAGAATTTGGCGCTCCGTTATCCTCTCTCGGAGCAAAACGAAGGCGAACAAGAGTACGAACGCAGGTGTGGCGGATGTGATCAACGCTCCGTTGGAAGCGGTGGAGAAATTCGTTCCGGTGAATTGAAAGCCAAGCGAAATCCCGTAACCCATCACGCCGACGAGTAAACTCTGCCAGAACTGTTTTCGCGTGAGCGAAATATGCGTTTTGCGGAACCAGATTGCCGCACCCAACACGACGAACCCCTGCGCGAGGCGAATCGTCAATAATGCGAACGGGGGAATGACCTCCAACACGACCTTGCTGACCACGTACATCCCGCCCCAAATGGACGCGGCACCAAGTCCGCAAAGGAGGGCGACTACTTTTTTGTTCATGAAGCGGGGATTATAACTGCCTTGGACGTTTTACTCGAACGATGTACTCCGCCTGCTCTTCTTGACGTCCCCTCTTCTTTTCTTCGACTGCAAACGCTTTTCCTTTGCTGTTTTTGTTGGCTTTGTCTTTTTGCGCGCCTTCGGTTTGACAGTTGCCCTGTGAACCAGCATAACCAACCTTTGAATTGCATCCTCGCGATTCTGTTCCTGCGTGCGGAACTGCCTGGCTTCGATCAGCAAGATCCCTTCACTGGAGACGCGCTTCCCTGCAAGGTGAAACAATCGCGTTTTCACTTCCTCCGGCAACGTCGAGGCGCGGATATCGAATCGCAACTGCACCGCGGTCGCAACCTTGTTGACATTTTGCCCGCCCGGTCCCGACGCGCGGATGTAGTCGAGGTGCAGTTCCTTTTCGTTGATCGTTATTGAAGGAGTAATTTTGAGCATACACAAACCCCTCTCATTTCGGAGAGGGGCAGGGGTTAGTTCGCGTTAGAACATCAACGAGTTGATTTTTTCGATCATCTCGGGAGCAGGCCGCAGGTCCGCTTCGGAGAGGCGGTTGAGAGGCGTATCCACGAGGTTGTAGGTATCCGAAAGCGTCGGCGTATCTTTCTTGATATAGATTAATCCTGTAGTCAGCCAGTTGTTACGCTGTGCTTCTTCCAGCGCACGGATGGCTTCAAAGCGATTGAACGGGTCGTGACTCTTTTCAAGGTTCTTGAGAATCACCACGGAGCCGTCGTGCATCGTCACTTCGCGTATCTCGCCCGCTTCCAATTC
>DAOTZF010000082.1:0-6787 GCA_034434415.1 Anaerolineales bacterium
CCAATTCGAGCGCCTCGGATACTTCTGCGTAGACAAAGACTCAACCGCCGAAAAGCCCGTTTTCAATTTAACCGTGAATCTTAAGGATACTTGGGCAAAGGTCGAAAAGAAGTCGAAATAAATGAAAACAATAATTCTTCACGGAATCATTTGCGTGGTCGCAATCTCGTTTACCGCTTGCGCGCCGCAAGCCACAGCCGCACCGACCGTAGATGTTGCCGCTACGATGGCGATTGAAATCGCTTCCATGATGCAAACACAAACGGCTGGCGCAGCGACTCAAACTCCCCTGCCGCCGACTGAAACCGCAACTCCGATTTACACGGAAACGTCTTCGGTTTCACCAACCGAGACATCCGAGCCCAAGCCTCCGGCGGTGGTCGTGTTTGCGAGTTGTTTCACCGGACCCGGCGAGAACTTCACATTGATCAGCAATATCGACCCAAGCATTCGACAGTCAGGCAGACAACGAGTGGAACTTTTGGGTATGGGAAGTGAACCCGGGTGGATTATCATCAGAAATCCATATTTTAATAATCCATGCTGGATCAAATTGGAATACCTCGAAATCGACCCCGGCTATGATCTGACCCAACTTCCGGTCATGACTCCCGGCGCGCCGTGAGCACTTGACAACTTATCCCCCTCTCATGTAAACTCGAACAGCAATTAAATCTCAAGAAAGGAGGCGCACTTCTCATGCTACGACTGAAAGATACAACGAGCCAACACCATAACCCTTCTCGAAGTGCGCCTGCTGACCGGTCATAGGTCAGACTCTGTGTCTTTACAGCCACGGTGCATTTCGCATCGTGGCTTTTTTATTGCTTGGTTTAGACCATTGACGATAGACGGTAGACCGTTCTCACCGTCCGTCGTCCACAGTCTACCGTCAACCTGTAATCCTTCGAACTTAAAACCTGACACCTGGAACCATAATCATGAATCTCTCATTCAAATCCTACTGGAACCTGCTCGCCGCTCACGTCCGCCCCCAGCGTGGACGGTTCTCCCTGCTCGCCTTCATGCTATTTGGCAGTATTGGTCTTCGCGTCTTTGCGCCACAGATCATGCGCAAGTTCATCGACTCAGCGTTAGCCGGAGAAGCTCTGCAAACCCTCACCTGGACCGCACTTGCTTTCATCAGCATCGCCCTGATACAGCAAGTCGTTGCGGTTGGAGTCACCTATCTAGGCGAAAACGTTGCATGGACTGCCACCAACGCCCTTCGCGCAGAACTCGCCGAACATGCCCTGCACCTCGATATGAAATTCCACAACGACCACACGCCGGGCGAACTTATCGAGCGCATCGATGGCGATGTTACCGAACTGGCAACCTTCTTTTCCCAATTTGCTTTGAATCTCATTGCAAACGGTTTGCTCCTGATCGGCATCCTTATCGCCCTGTTCATCGAAGATTGGCGGGCGGGGTTGGCTTTCACCATTTACTCGGTTTTAACCATCTTCATCCTCAGCAAGGTGAAAGACATCGCAGTGCCTCACCAAAAAGCGCGGCGCGAAGCCGAAGCGCAATATTTCGGCTTCATCGAAGAGCAATTGAACGGCACCGAGGATGTCCGTTCCAGCGGCGCGGTCGGTTTTTCCATCCGCGAGTTGTTTCGCCATCAAGGCGAGATTCTCACGCACAGCCGCAGAGCGCACTTCAAACGATGGATCATCGAGAACTCGATGGGTCTTGCCCTCACGCTGGGCACATTACTCGCCATCGTCAGCGGTTACTGGTTTTTCACCGCGGGCATCATCACCATCGGAACAGTCTATCTTTTCGTGCATTACATCAATCTGCTAGAAGAACCGTTCTGGGCAATGACTCACGAGATCGAAAGTTTTCAAACCATCGGCGCGTGCGTAGAGAGATTGACCGAATTCAAGGCGCTCAAGCGCGAGGAGCGGAGTGAAGCGGGCGGTTCGATTGAGTCGCACCCTCTGGCGTTGACATTCGAGGATGTGACATTCTCCTATATCACCCCCGAAGGGGGCAACGGCGATGACGCCGTCCTCACCCGCCTCTCGTTCGGACTTCAACCCGGTTCTGTTTTGGGTTTGCTGGGCCGCACGGGAAGCGGGAAGACCACCATCGGAAGACTGATCTTCCGTTTGTATAACGTGAATGACGGATCCATCAGGATCAACGATGTGAACATCAATGACCTGCAACTCGATTCGCTCCGACGCAACATCGCCATCGTCACTCAGGATGTGCAATTGTTCAGGGCATCCATTCGTGAAAACCTGACGTTCTTCGACCGCACGATCCCGGATGAACGCATCATCGACACCCTCGAAGAGCTCGAACTCGGCGATTGGTATCGAAACCTGCCGAACGGGTTGGACACCGAATTGGAGACCGGATCAAGATCACTCTCGGCAGGCGAAGCGCAATTACTCGCGTTCACGCGCGTGTTCTTGAAAAATCCCGGCTTGGTGATTCTGGACGAGGCTTCATCGAGGCTCGACCCCGCCACCGAGCAGAAACTCGAACACGCGATCGACAAATTGCTGAAAAACCGGACCGCCATCATCATCGCCCATCGGCTGGATACCGTCCAACGCGCGGATGACATTTTGATACTGGAGCGCGGCAACGTGTTGGAATACGGCAATCGAAAAGAACTTGCCGAAAACCCGAACTCTTGCTTTGTTCAACTTTTGCAAACTGGAATAGAAGAAGTATTGGCGTAGTTTCCCTCGGTGGTTGAGTAGGCGGTGTTCGTCCGCCGTATCGAAACCACCAGGTACATAAAAACGAATGATTTGATTCAAACTAGTGGTCTCGATACGTTGCTCGCTAGCGCTCAACTACTCGACCACCGTTGGAAAATGAAATAGGAAATTATCATGTCTGAAACAACCCTCCCACAAGAAGAACTCAACATCCCCTCCCTGCCCGCGTGGAAGGTCATCTGGGAGATGATTCGATTCCGCCCATGGCTCGACTTCATTGACTTCGTCAGTGTTGCGCTCATACGCTTTTGCTGGCAGATCGCACCCGCGCTGATCATCAAATCCTTCTTCGACACGCTCACAGGCGAAGCGGCATTCACATGGGGCATCTGGGCGATCGTGGCTTTCCTCCTTGCGACATGGATTGGACGCGTGCTCGCTAGCTATGGGTTTTATTATGCCGACGTACCCATCTTCGCCGAGATGAACACGTTGATGCGCAAGAACCTGCTCACGCATATCTTGAAACGCCCGGGCGCGTCGCAACTCCCCGATTCGCCCGGCGAAGCGGTCAGCCGCTTCAAAACGGATGTGGATCAGATTCCGTTGTTCGTGATCCTCATCAACGATATCCTCGTCGGCATGGGCATCATCGCCTACGCAATTTACCTGATGACTCGCATCAGCGTTCCTGTCACCGTCATGGCGTTGATTCCCCTTGTCATCGTTGGAATCGTGGCAAACATCGCCACCAAAAGAATCGAGCACTATCGCACCGCTTCGCGGCAAGCCGCGGGCAAGGTCTCTGGTTTTATCGGCGAATTTTTCGGTGCCGTGCAGGCGGTCAAAGTTGCCAATGCAGAAAAAAATATCACGAAACATTTTCACAAGATCAACGACGAGCGCCGCGTGTTCGCCGTCCGTGAAAAATTATTCGACGACATCCTCGGCTCGATCTATCGCAACACGTCCACACTTGGCACGGGCGTGATCCTCATTCTCGTCGGTCAATCGATGCGCGAGGGCAATTTCACGCTCGGCGATTTTTCGCTTTTCGTTTACCTGCTCGTCAGCATGGGCGACCTCACCACTTTCGCGGGTATGTTGTGGGCGCGTTATAAACAACTCGAAGTGTCGGTCAAGCGCATGTATCGCCTGATGGAGAACGCGCCGGTGACCGCGCTCGTCGAACACAGCACCGTGGATTTTTCGGGACCTCTCCCCGAAGTGACCTACGACTCAAAGACCGCCTCAGACCGACTGGAAGAATTGATCGCAAGCAATTTAACATTTCACTATCCCAATTCGTCCAACGGCATCAAGGATGTTTCTTTGAGAATCAAACGCGGCTCGTTGACCGTTATCACCGGGCGCATCGGTTCCGGTAAAACAACCTTGCTCCGCACATTACTCGGATTGCTCCCCGTCGATTCAGGGGAAGTAAAATGGAACGGCGAAGCCATCACAGATGCAAGCAATTTCTTCGTTCCGCCGCGCTGCGCCTATACCGCGCAAGTGCCGCGTTTGTTCAGCAACACACTGCGGAACAACATTTTGCTTGGAATGAACAAAAGCGACGATCAGATCTACGAAGCGGCAAAACTCGCCGTGATGGACCGCGACCTCGAACAACTCGACGACGACCTTGAAACGATGGTCGGCGCGCGCGGAGTCAAACTCTCCGGCGGTCAAATGCAGCGTACCGCCGCAGCGCGCATGTTCATCCGCGAGCCTGAACTGGTGGTGTTCGACGATCTATCCAGCGCGTTGGATGTTGAGACGGAGCGTCAACTCTGGGAGCGGATTTTTGAAACAGGCAAAGAAATGACCTGTCTCGTCGTCTCTCATCGCCGCCCGCTGTTGCGCCGCGCCGACCACATCATCGTGCTGAAGGATGGTAAAGTTGAATCCGAAGGCACGTTGGATGATTTGTTGGTGACAAGCCAGGAAATGCGCGAACTTTGGAAGTTGGAAGAATAAAACAGACGATGGACGATAGACCATTGACCATTGAATTGCATCGTCAATGGTTTATGGTCATCATCATGAAATGGAATTCAACTATGTCATCCTCCACCGACCTCATTATCACCGCGCGTGAACGATTCAATTTCGCCATCGCAAACAAGGATGTGGCGACCATTCGGACGCTGCTCGCGCCCGGTTACCACATCGTCACCGGTCGCAGTGACCAGTTTCACGGTCAAGATGAAGAGGCGAAGCGATGGAGTCAAGTTTTTGAATCAGACCCAACTGCAATCTATATCCGCACGACGCGCGAGATCACGGTCAATGAGATGTGGGGCTTGGCGGAGGAACTCGGAAACTGGAAAGGCGAATACACTCTAAACGACAAGCTCGTTCATGCCTCCGGCGTGTACTCTGCCAAATGGCAGCGTACAAAAAACGGAGATTGGGTCTTACAAGCGGAAGTGTTTACAACCATCGAATTCGATGAAGGTTGTGTGCCGCCGGACCCGATTTGAGAGTAGGGGCGACCCGTTAAGAACGGAAACGAATCTCGACGGACATTGGCGGGTCGCCCCTACCTTGCAAGGAAATGTACGATGGACACTCTCACAGGAAAGATCCTGAAATATCACAACTGGCCGGATGGGAAAATCATTGGACTGGCAAAAGACGCGGGCAACCAATTGATGGAACAGGGGCTGGACCGCGAATCAGCTCTCGCTCAGTTGGACGCGGTTCGGAATAACCCGGGTAATTTTTTAGCTAATGCAACTCTTGCAGATCTCGCGCGTGAGTGCATCCGCATGAATCAAAAGGACGAAGTATCTCCAAACGAATTACGCGAATCACCGCTGCCCTTCCCCATTTGGGGACGCGACCAGATCGACCCCGAAGCCATCAAGCAAATGGAAAATTCCATGCGCCTGCCGGTGACCGTCACCGGCGCGTTGATGCCGGATGCGCACGTCGGTTACGGGCTTCCCATCGGCGGCGTGCTTGCTACGGAAAATACGGTCATCCCATACGCGGTTGGCGTGGATATTGCCTGCCGCATGAGGCTTTCGATCTACGAAGTGTCGCCGATCCTCATCGGACAGAAAAAAGGTATCTTCGAAGAATCGCTTTGGAACGAGACCGCCTTCGGCATGGGCGCAAAGTGGACCGGCGCTAAACGCGCCAGCCACCCAGTTCTGGATGATCCCACGTGGGAAGCAACACGTCAATTGCAAACTCTGCACGATACTGCGTATGCCCAACTCGGCACAAGTGGAACGGGCAATCATTTCGTCGAGTGGGGCTCGTTCCGCTTGCATGAGCCGATGTTCGGGTTACAACCCGGCGAATACCTCGCACTGCTCTCACACAGCGGATCGCGCGGCGTAGGCGCGCGCATCGCCGAACGGTTCAGCAAACTCGCCATGGAGAATCAGCCGCATCTCGACAAGAGCGTGCGTCACCTTGCGTGGCTGAACCTGGATTCGGAAGAGGGGCAGGAATATTGGCTCTCGATGGAATTGGCTGGCAGGTTTGCATCCGCGAATCATTACATCATCCACAAACGCGTTGCCGCGGCGGTCGGGCTCAAAGAGGTCGCGGTTGTGGAAAATCATCACAACTTTGCCTGGCGCGAGAAATTGCCCGATGGGCGCGAGGTGATCGTGCATCGCAAAGGCGCGACGCCCGCCGGTAAGGGAGTCTTGGGTGTGATCCCCGGTTCGATGGGCGATGCAGGCTATGTCGTCCGCGGACGAGGCGTGGCTGAATCGTTGGAGTCCGCATCGCATGGCGCGGGCAGACAGATGAGTCGTAAAGCCGCGCTGAATTCCATCAGCAAGCGCGAACGGGACGAGTATCTCAAGGAGCGCGGCGTCACGTTGCTCGGCGGTGGACTCGACGAATCGCCACAGGCGTATAAACCCGTTGATAAAGTGCTCGCGGCACAGCATGACCTGGTGGATGTGATAGGAAAATTTACACCTAAGGTTGTACGGATGGCGGACGAGCCGGGTGATATATAATAGGCATATTGTCGTTGCGAGCGAAGCGAAGCAATCTCGTCTAACATAAAATTAATTGATTTTATGAAAACATGAGATTGCCACGTGACGCCTGGTCTCGATACGTGCTTC
>DAOTZF010000083.1:0-2874 GCA_034434415.1 Anaerolineales bacterium
CGGAGCCGACAGTGACAGTCTGGATGGTAGAAGGATATCGACTCAACGCGAGTCTGATTCGACTTAAATTCCCCGAAAACGCACGATGTTTTCGGGATTTTGTTGCCAGGCAACATTTCGCTTCAGACTCAGGGAGTCTTGATTCTGCGCCCCGGCTTTTCGCGGCGCTTTTTGTTTTCCCGCCCGCTCCCTCTCCCACTGGGAGAGGGCTGGGGTGAGGGATATCGCAATGACTAAAAGATACGCTCCAATCCTCCTCTCGATACTAGCCTTCCTCCTAGGCTGGCACCTCTTCACGCGGTTCAGCGGAATCCCGAATTTCATTTTGCCCTCACCGCTCAGTGTGTGGACGCGTTTCCTCCGCGCGATGCAGGATGGAAGCCTGCCCTACCATACGGGCATCACCCTGCTTGAGATCGTGCTTGGACTTGTTGCTGGAGTGATGTTTGCAACCATCGTGGGATACGCGCTTGCCAAGTCGCGTTCGCTGGAACGAGTCCTGTCGCCGTATCTGGTGGCGAGTCAGGCGATTCCTGTCATTGCGATCGCGCCATTGCTGGTCATCTGGCTGGGCGATGGGATTCTTTCGAAGGTGGTCATCTGCGCGTTGATTGTGTTCTTTCCGGTTCTGGTAAATACGATTGTTGGAGTGCGTGCGGTGCCGATCGCATTGTACGATCTGATGAACTCCCTCCATGCCTCGCGCGCGCAGATTCTGTGGAAGGTGGAAGTGCCCTCCGCCTTGCCGGTACTTCTCGGTGGTTTGCGCATCGGCGCGACGCTTTCGGTCATCGGCGCGATCGTCGGTGAACTGGTGGACGCGGAAAGTGGTCTCGGCTTTTTACTGCAGCTCGGCGATTTCCAATACGACACGCCAATGGTCTTCGTGGCGGTCTTTACCTTGATCGCGCTGGCGTTGACGTTGTACGGCATCGTGAGGTTATTGGAGAATAAGTTTTTGAAGTGGCAAGAAAACTCCGGTGGTTGAGTAGCCCGAACGAGAGTGAGGGCGTATCGAAACCACCATGTTCATGGAAACGAATAGTTTGATTCAAACGGGTGGTCTCGATACGGGACGGAGAAGTGCCATCCCTACTCGACCACCGGAGCAAAAAGGAAAAAGGAGACTCTATGTTTCACAAGTTGGTTTTACTCACGCTCGGGCTGGCGATCATGCTCACAGCTTGTAGCAGTTCCCCTTCCGCGAATGAAGCGCTGACCCGTATCCGTTTGCCGATGGGGTACATCCCCAACATCCAATATGCGCCGTTCTATGTCGCGGTCGAAAAGGGGTATTTTGCCGATGCAGGTATCGAGCTTGAATTCGATTATGCGTTCGAGACCGATGGCGTCGCGCTCGTCGGTGCCGGTGAACTGCCGTTCGCGGTCGTTTCGGGTGAGCAGGTGTTGCTCGCCCGCGCGCAAGGATTGCCCGTGACGTACGTTGCCGCGTGGTATCAGCAATATCCTGTTTCGGTGATCGCGAAAAGCGAACAGGGTGTGCTCGTGCCGCAAGATTTGAAAGGGAAGAAGATCGGATTGCCCGGTTTGTTCGGCGCGAATTACATCGGTTTGCGCGCGTTGCTCGATGCGGGTGAACTGACCGAAGCGGACGTGACCCTCGACGCAATTGGCTTCAATCAGGTCGAATTGATGGCGGCGAATCAACAGGATATCATCGTCGGTTACGCGGCGAACGAACCGCTCCAGTTGCGCGCGCAGGGAATTGCAGTGACCGAATTGCGCGTGGCGGACTATGCCCAACTCGCGGCAAACGGATTGCTGGCGAGTGAAATGGTGATCGCGGAGAATCCCGAACTTGTGCGCGTGTTCGTCAGTGCGTTCCTCCGAGGCTTATCCGATGTGATCGCAAACCCCGATGAAGCCTTCGAATTGAGTGCGTCGTACATCCCTAACTTTTCGGAACTCGATGCGGACGTGCAACAAGAGGTGCTTGAAACCTCCGTCGAGCAATGGCGCGCCGAACGTCTCGGCTACTCCGACCCGCAGGCGTGGGAGAACATGCAGGATGTTCTGCTCGACATGGGTTTGATCGCCGAGCCGCAAGATTTAAGCAAAGCCTTCACCAACGAGTTCATTCCGTAAATCAATTTGCCACAGAGTCGCGGAGACACAGAGAAAAGAAACTAAAGAATCTCCGCGTCTCTGTGTCTCTGCGGCTAAGCAATCGTAAATCAAAAATCGTCAATCCAAAATCGAAATGTCTTCTCCCATCCTCACCATCCGCAATCTGTCTGCCGTATTCCAAAACGGAAATGGTGGCGTGCACGCGCTGGATGACATTTCATTCAACGTGCGTGCACGCGAATTCGTGTGTGTGCTGGGTCCCTCGGGTTCGGGCAAGACGACGCTGTTGCGAATCCTCGCGGGGTTGATCCCGCCCACATCGGGATCATTCACGTTCGGTCATGGCGAACAGCCGAGCATCGGCATGGTCTTTCAACAGGCAACTCTCATGCCGTGGCGGACAGTGACGGAGAACATCAGACTTCCGCTCGAAGTAAAGAGAATGGATGACGCCACCGCGCACAAAAAAACAAGCGAGATGATCGAACTCGTGGGATTACAGGGATTTGAAGACTCGCTTCCGCGCGACCTCTCCGGCGGGATGGCGCAACGCGTGGCGATCGCCCGTGCGCTCATCCATGACCCCGACCTGCTCCTGCTCGATGAGCCTTTCGCCTCCCTCGACGCGATGACCCGCGAACGCATGTGGACGGAACTTTCGCGCATCTGGCAGGCGCGCCAGAAGACCGTCATCATGGTGACGCATTCGATCAACGAGTCGTTGTTTCTGGCAGACCGTGTTCTGGTTCTTACGCAACGCCCCGGCAAAATAAAAATGGACATGGT
>DAOTZF010000084.1:0-2228 GCA_034434415.1 Anaerolineales bacterium
CAGGCGCCATTGTTGGAAGTGGATGTGCACGATGGACTTGAAAACACACTGGTCATCATGCAACACAAACTGAAAAAAGGAGTGACGGTGAAGCGCGAGTATGCGCCCGACCTGCCGCGCATCGAAGCCTACGCCAGCGAGTTGAACCAGGTCTGGACGAACATCATCGACAACGCGGTGGATGCGATGAGCGGCAGCGGTCAAATCATATTACGCACGTATACGGAAGATAATCGCGTGATCGTCGAGATCATTGACAATGGACCGGGCATCCCTGAAAATATTCAATCGAGAATCTATGAGCCCTTCTTTACGACCAAGCCGCCGGGGAGCGGCACAGGCCTTGGGTTGCACATCTCGCACGACATCATCGCGAACCGTCATCGCGGGCAGTTGCTGGTGAGGTCGAAGCCGGGCGAGACGGTGTTCAAAGCGTTATTGCCGATCAAGCACGAGCGCGAGGGCTCGGCGAAGAATTATGATAGGTAACAACATATTGTTGGTCGAGTAGCCGCTGCAGGTTGAGTAGGGCGGGTAATTTTTCCGCACGTATCGAAACCAAGCGGCGTATCGAGACCAACAACCAACAATAGTAAATTTGCACACTGGTGGTTTCGGTACGGGGCGGGAAAACCCCGCCCCTACAACCACCGAGGTATGAATCAAAAGGAGAAATCATGAACAGCGAAAAAGAAATGAAGGAAATACTTTTATCTGCAAAGACAGTTGCCAGCGTGGGGCTATCTTCCAACCCTGCCAAGGAAAGTTTCGGCATTGTGCAGTATTTGAAGGATCAGGGATATAAAATCATTCCTGTGAATCCGACTGCAACCGAGATCATGGGAGAAAAGGCGTTTCCCGATCTATCGTCCGTTCCCGAACCGGTGGATGTAGTCCAGGTCTTCCGCAGACCGGAGGATGTGCCGCCGGTTGTCGAAGAAGCCATCAAAATTGGAGCAAAAGTCGTGTGGATGCAGGAGGGCATTGTCAATGAAGAAGCCGCGGAAAAGGCGCGCGGCGCCGGATTGCAAGTTGTAATGGATGCCTGCATGCGAGCCGCGCACCGTCATTTGATCGGACCGAAACCGATAAAAATTTAGAACCCGGTAGGGGCGACGCATGCGTCGCCCCTACTTTTATTTTTCAAAAGACAATCGCACCGCACGCGGGTCGCGCCCAAAAGCGAGTCGCTTTGCCCATGTGGTGGGAATCGCGCGCAGGGAATTCGCATCCAGATCGGACCGTGAGGTCCTCTGCCAACCTGCCGCGTTCAGCGCGCGTTCGATTCGATCCGCGCCGGGTTCCAATCCCCAGCCTGCTGCGGCGAGCGCATCCGCGTTGAGGTGAAGTGCCATCGTCGCGTGTGGACGCGTTATATCCCAAAGTCCGTTCATCAAACAAGCATCATCATTCAGCAAACTCTCGATCAAACTTCCCCACGGGAAGTTGATGCTGACATGCGAAGCCAGTCCGGTCAACTCGCACGGCAGAGCCTGCGCGCTGGCAATGACGAAAAGGGCGTTCGGCAATTTTCGTCCCGAGTTGACGCGTAGATTCTCGCGGCACGAGTCAATGCCGATGAAAAACCTGTCTTTTTTCTGCTCTGCACTCTTGCAAATGAATCGCCCATCGCC
Organism: Anaerolineales bacterium; assembly: GCA_034434415.1. Classification (GTDB taxonomy): domain Bacteria; phylum Chloroflexota; class Anaerolineae; order Anaerolineales; family Villigracilaceae; genus Defluviilinea. The sequence goes on from DAOTZF010000084.1 coordinate 1,635, forward strand.
GGTGCCGAGATCAATCGAAGCGTCTGTATGCTTCGAGAACTGCTCGGTTAATTCATCAATCGTCATTTCACGGGACGCTTTGCCCCGAATTGTTTCCATGGGAAACCTCCATTCTGTCGTTGAGATTGATTGAGACAGAATGGAGTCGGGCGGTCCACGCGCAGGATGGATTAAAACGAAAACGCAGCATCGTCAGGTGCCGTCCAGGTCGTCGGGTGTAGGTTTTTTACGGGTGGGAAGAAACGCGAAGCAAGCCCGGCGGGCTTTGCACAGACTGCATCTCAGTTCAGAGATGACTTAACAGGGTGGTCGGGTGAAATTCCTCTTCATGACTTGCATTGTAGCACTGACGAAAAAGATCGGAGATTAGAAATTCATTTGTAATTTCAAGTCGTCATTTTGCAGATGACCGTCAGGATGGTGAGGTCTGCCGCCATGTGACCCAGCACTGGCGCGAGCAAGCCGCCATCCACGCGGGCGATCTGCCTCCAGAACCAGCCCGCGAGCGCCAGCACCATCACCGCGAAGACGATCGAAGCGGCATGAACTCTGCCGATCAGAATCAACGCGTGGAAGCCCGAATACACAAAATCG
>DAOTZF010000085.1:0-1633 GCA_034434415.1 Anaerolineales bacterium
ACCGATCTGGCTGAACGGACGCAATAGCGGCAGTGTACCATCGGGCAGTTGAATTTGCTCGTACGCAATGGATGTGATCCCTTTTTCGAGAAGCACTTCCACTTTGTCGCGCCGCGTGGACGCGAGATGCAGCAAGCCTGTCACCGTCGCACCGGGCTTCATCCAATCCAGTTCCTCTTTCAGCGGACGGGCAACTTTGAGGACCAGATCGGCGCGAGCGAAGATCTCCTCTCCCGAATAGACAATGCGCGCGCCGGCGGATTCGTACTCGTTATCCTTGAAGCCCGCGCCTACGCCCGCATCTCTCTCGACGTACACATGATGACCGTTTTGGACGAGGATCTCCACCCCGGCAGGGGAAAGCCCCGCTCGGAACTCATGCGGGCGCCTCTCCTTTGGAATACTGATGTTCATACGACACCTCCACAAAAACCCGGGAAGGGACCGTCTCCCGAGTCAAGACATTACTTTAGATTCAACACTTCACGAATGGATGGAAGCGTCCAGTCAATCGTCTCTTTATCAATGACCAGAGGAGGCGCAAACCGGATGACATTATCGTGCGTCTCTTTTGCCAGAATTCCCCTATCCATCAAGGCTTCGCAGAAACGGCGCGCACCACCAGCCTCGGGTTTCAACTCGACGCCGATCAACAAGCCCCTGCCGCGCACTTCCTTCACGTGAGGGCTGGGAATCTCACTCAACTGTTCCAGAAAATAATCGCCCAGCGTGGCAGCGCGTTCTGCAAGGTTTTCGTCACGGATCACTTTTAATGCCGCGCGCGCGACCGCGGCACCCAGCGGATTGCCTCCAAAGGTTGACCCATGCTCGCCGGGGCTGAACAACCCCAGGATGGATCGATCCGCCAGCACCGCTGAGACCGGGTAAAACCCGCCGCTCAGCGCTTTGCCGATGATGACAATGTCCGGGCGCACGTTTTCATGATGCGACGCGAACAACTTTCCCGTCCGCGCGAGACCGGTCTGGATCTCATCGGCAACAAAAAGGATGTTATTCTTCCTGCACAACTCTGCGACAGCCTTCAAATAACCAACGGGAGGGATGATGACACCAGCCTCGCCCTGGATCGGTTCGAGCATGACCGCCGCCGTGTTCGGGGTGATCGCCTTTTCGATCGCGCCGATGTCGCCATACTTTGCAACCACAAAACCCGGCGTGAAGGGACCGAAATCGTCGCGATACAGCGGCTCAGACGAAAAAGTTATGATCGAGATCGTGCGGCCGTGAAAGTTCCCATCGCCCACGATGATCTCCGCCTGATGGCGCGGTACGCCTTTGACACGATACGCCCATTTGCGAGCCAGTTTGAGGGCGGTCTCCACAGCCTCGGCGCCGCTGTTCATCGGAAGAGACAATTCGTAGCCGGTCATCTCGGAGAGTTCCTTGTACAGCAGCGGTAGCTGATCGTTACGAAATGCCCGCGAGGTGAGCGTGACTTTCCCTGCCTGTTGAATCAAGGCGCGAAGAATTTCAGGGTGGACGTGTCCCTGGTTGACCGCGGAATAAGAGGAAAGACAATCGAGATACTTTTTTCCATTGACATCATAGACCCAAACCCCCTCTGCTTTTTCGATGACAACATCGAGAGGATGGTAGTTATGCGCTCCGTACT
>DAOTZF010000086.1:0-5996 GCA_034434415.1 Anaerolineales bacterium
CACGAATCAAGACGCCGCCAAAGCCATTCTCTGGGCGTTCATCGCGGGCTTCTCCGAAGGTCTCGTCCCCAACTTCATAGACAAGATCCTGCGCGAGGTCACCAAAACGGACAAACCCGCCGAAGCCAAACGAAAAGCGAATCCATCGCGCGGAAAGTGAGAGTGACTCATGGATCCCGTACTCTACACCGCTTCACCACTGCGAGCCTTCTCAGGCTTGATCTTCATGACCGTATTCTTCTTCGCGCTCGGTCTGCTCAGCGCGTGGACGAGCCTTTCCGGGCGCCGCGACCACATCCTCAAGCGGCTGGGTGCCGGTTGCGCCGGGTTGATCTTGTTATTGTCAGGCGTTGTATTAGTCATCACTGGTTACCAATCTTATGTCAACGGTGATAAGACCGTTGTGTTGAGAGTGGAGGAAAAGAACGAAGTAGTGAGAAACTGTGACAACATTGACCGCACCTGCACCGATTACGTGGTGGAGGGAATCACGGACGGTGTGTATTACACGTTCGGCTTGGGCAAAGACGTGTGGGATGTGGTCGAAGTCAACGCCTGTTATCAATTCACCTACTACCCGCCCAAATCACTATTGGGTGAATACCTTCAAGACCCGCAGTATGCCGGGCTGTATGAATCAGCATCCAGCTTTACACGAATTGAAAAGGTGAATTGCCCTTAACAGGCGATCACCACACGCGTTCCAAATTCGGGTTCTCCAACGGCCGCCGCCCCACCTTCGCCATGTCCACCCATTCGCCGTGAATTTTCACGCGCACCACATCCGCGGTGAAATCGGTCACCGTGCTGCCGTTGTTGTTGAACAGCCACGAACCCACCGCGTAAATATCCACGGGTACATCCAACTTTTCGAAGCGGCGGATCTTTTCAGGGTTGAATCCGCCGGAGACGACGATCTTCACATTGCGACAATACTCACGCGCCGCGTCTTTCCAGACGGGAGGGATGCTCCAGTTTTCGGACGCGGAATCCAACGCCTGACGGACATTGAACACCAGCCGCGGGTTGACTCCCTGATCGAGCGCGGGATCGCCCAACGGTTCCACGGAAACGTCGCGCAAACTTCCACTGGTATCCAAACGGACTCCATATAACACATACTTCGAGGCTTCGGCTTCATCGCCGAGCTCGCGCAATTCGCGATACTTCGCAAACATCGTTTCGATCACCCGTAACGTGTCGCGCACCGAATCATTGTTGAAATCCACCAGTGCGATGCGCGGGATGCGCGCCGGCAGAATGCGCGCGAACTGCATCATTGCCTCCGCAGTATCCCCGAGGAACGAAGCGATGGCGGCGTGCGCCACCGTCCCGCCGCCCGCGCCGCCCCACCAGTCGCCTTGCGCATCCGTCGAAACGAACGAACCGATCTCGTGTGAAAAATCCAGGTTGAACCGTTTGATGGCGATGTTATAGGCGTAACCGTCCGCGGCTTGGACTTCGTGCAGATCGAAGCGCGCCGGAAAAAATAGAACGGGTTTGCCGCGTGCGGCGGTCAGCGTTTCGTAGACATTCGTGGCTACGCGACTTGAGCGAGTGAGAACACCCAACGATGGCGTTTCGAGTAATGCAAAATCGCGATAGCGCCCTCGCACTTTGATGACCGGTTCCACATTTAATGGATTCCCATCAGATTTCACCACGGTCCCATCGTGAACAGCCCACACCTCAAGATGGTTCGATGTATCAACGAAATTTTCGCCATCCCAATATCCCGTGCAATAACGCAGCATCGCCAGCGTTTTATCCACGCCGACGACAACGGTGTTGCCCAGGCGGCGTGTGAACCACTGCATCTCCACTTCGATGTTGCCAACCGCGATTTTTTCGGGCGAAACATCCGCCGGCAGATTGTGATGCTGACCTGAATACAGGTATTTTTCAGATGCGAGCGCTGTGAGCATGCGCCCAATGTTCTCGAAATATTTATCCGAATACCAGCCGCGGCGCATCCGCTCGATATCGAGTTTGAAGGTTTCGTTGGTGAGGCGGGTTTTATCGAAGATGGACATGGCTGAGTAGATACTCGATATTCGATACTCGGAGAACGAATTATCGAATATCGAATTCCGTTGATTTCACAACATGCATGCCTGCTTTGGCAAATCGCTCGTATGCCGCGTTCGCCGCGTCGGTGTGATCCACCACGCCGGGGACGACCACCGGTGAGGAACAATCTTCGAGCAAATAGACTTTCTTCGCAAGCGCAGGGTCAACCGTGTTGATGTCATCGAGCAGGTCCTGCACGGTCCATGCCACGCAATGAGACTTGGCTTGCCCCGCGACTATGAGTCTATCAACCCGTTGCAATTGCTCGATGAACTTCATGTTGCGCGTGCCAAGCGTCTCGCCCATGGGACCGGTTAGCACTTCGGGACCAATAACGGAATAGTTTTCGGTGAATGGCTTGTCTCCCTTCATTTCTATTTCGTACTGCGTGTTACGTGCGATGGAATGAAAGAACAGTGCTTCCTCTACTGACGAGACCAGTGCATGACCGATCCCGCCGAGCATCGCATGGTAGGGCCAGACCGTGAGCGCGTACTTTCCCTTCTTTTCCAACTCTTCAGCGTAGTGGATCATCATTTGGTGTCCATATTCGGGTGCAATGCTGAATTCATGGGCAAGCGAGGGGTTGAACTTCCATGTACCGTCGCGCAATTCAGCGGCGTGGATGTCGGTGTACGGCGCGGGGTGATTCCCGTCCTTGTCCACGAAGAAAACTGCGTGAAAGACCTGCAGGGTCTTGTGTGTGTCCATGGTAGCGGTGATGTGCGTAATGTTCGCGAGGTTGCGGTAGATGAACTGGCATAAGCGCGCGTTGTCTTCGACCGCGCCGCGTCCGCTGCGCCCACCAACGAACAACTCGAATTCCGGGATACAGAAGGTATTCTGCACATCGATCAGCAGAAGCCAGGTACGCGTCGAGGGAACTGAAGCAGGCTCCACGTTGTGTAGACGCGCCCACTCCCGCGCTTGCCGGGCGCGCTCCTCGTAGGGAATCCGCCAGACCGCGCCGACCTTGTTCGCGTCGATAAATTCAGGGATGGGTAGATCGTGTTCGTTCATTTCACATCCATTACGTTCCCATTCGCGGGTAACTTGATGGTGTACATTACGTCCTGACACAAGTATAACGCCTTAGGCAGGCGGGGTTTGACTTTTTTTCCTGAACCCTGTACACTAAGCACCGTAATCGTTTTTAGAGGAGAATGACTCATGGCTCAATATCAACTCATCATGCGGACAGGTCCCACCCCCGGCGCGGTCTTTGCACTGGAAGGTGACCAGCTGACCATCGGACGCGATTCGTCCAACGAGATCACGATCAACGATGCCGAAGTTTCGCGCCGTCATGCGCGTCTGACGTTCCAGGGCGGCAAGTTCGTACTGGAAGACCTCGGCTCGACCAACGGGACATTTGTGAACGGCCAGCGTCTGGCGGGTCCACGCGTGCTGAAGGCAGGCGAAGTCGTATCGTTCGGCGAACAGATCGTGCTGGTGTTCGAAGCCACCACCTTCGACCCGGCGGCAACGGTTGCGTCGCCGCGCGCCGCAGTTGTTCCGTCCGCTTCGCGCCCGGTCACGCCTCCCCCTCCGCCAGCCCAATACGCGGGGAGCGTCCCAGCCAGCCCTATGATGGAAGCTGCGCCGGTGAAGCGATCCCCTACATTGCCCATAGCGATCGGCGTGGGCGTGCTGTTGTTCGTCTGCGTCTGCGGAAGCATCCTCTGGTACATCGACAGCAACTTCCTGTGGTGCACGTTCTTCCCGTTCCTCGGCGGATGCTGATCAAAAATTGACCAAACCAGACTTCGCAGCGCCTTGGCGCCGCGAAGTCTTTTTTTATAGTTGCCAAAGACCCTCCTCTTGACTAGAATAGGGTCAACTTATTTGGAGAGTGCACAACATGGAACAAGAAGCTGTTTCGTCACCCCGCTGGAGTTCAACGACCAAACTTCTCGTCGGCTTGGTCATCGTCGGCATCGCGGCATTTCTGTTGAACCGATTTTCCAACCTGATCCCGCCGCTGTTGATGATCTTCATCCTCGCCTATCTGTTGCACCCGGTCACAACCTTCGTCTCGCGTGGGTTGAAAATTTCGTGGAAAGCCTCGGTCAACCTCATTTTCATCCTGATCCTGCTTATCCTCATCGGCTTGCTCACCCTCGGAGGCGTGGGACTGATCGGACAGGTGCAGAGTTTGATCGAATCGGTCCAGCAGATCGTCACGGACCTGCCCGCCTACATCGAAACCTACTCCGGGCGAGTCTTCGAGATCGGACCCTTCACGCTGGATATGAGAACCATCGATCTCAACGAGATCAGCCGCGAATTGATCTCCTACATTCAACCCCTGCTCGGGCAGACGGGCAATCTGAGCAGCACCGTGGCGGGCGGCGCGGCGCAGACGTTGGGCTGGCTGTTCTTCATCCTGCTCGTTTCCTATTTTGTCATGGCTGAATCGAGCGGTTTGCAGAGCGACCTCTTCAAGGTGAACCTGCCGGGCTACTCGGAGGATTTCCGCCGGCTGGGCAATGAACTCAGCCGTATCTGGAACGCGTTCCTGCGCGGGCAAATCCTCATTTTCACCCTTGCCTTCGTGGTGTACACGATCCTCTTTTCACTGCTTGGGGTGAGGTACGCCATCGGGCTGGCGCTCATGGCGGGTCTGGCAAAATTCCTTCCCTACATTGGAGCATTCATCACCTCCACGACCATTGCGCTGGTCACCTACTTTCAACCGGACAAACCCTTCGACCTGCAACCCCTCTTCTACACCATCGGCGTCCTTGTCATCACATCATCCATCGATAACATCATAGACAACCTGATCACGCCGCGCATCATGGCGCGTACATTGAAAGTGCATCCCGCTGCCGTGCTGGTCACCGCGCTGGTGTTCGCCAACCTGCTTGGAATCATCGGCGTTGTGATCGCCGCACCTCTGCTCGCCACAGTGACGCTGCTCGGGCGTTACGTGACGCTCAAGATGTTCGATCTCGATCCGTGGCCCCCCGCAAAAGACAACCAGGAACGGGATGCCGCATCCGTCTGGCTGGCTCGCATTAGAAATTACTTTCGATCACGGTCTGCAAAACGCGCTGAAAAACTGAAGGAACCAGAACTTCCCAAGGAGAAGAGTGATGAACAGCAACCATAGCGAACCAAAAACTGAAACGCTCGCCGAAACCGATAACTTCATGGCATGGCGCGCCGAAGAACCCGACGGCGAAACCACCTATCACATCGAATTGAACAACGTCACCGTGCATTTCTTCGAGGAAGAGTGGCGTGAGTTCATGTCGCTGGTGCGCGATTTGAAATAGCTGTAGGGGCACAGCAAAACGATCTCTTGTCAAAGTCAAGCCACAACTCGCTGTGCCCCTACAATTACATGTTATGAAACTAAACAACAGCATCACCGACGTGCGCGGCATCGAAGTGGGACACGCGCAGGACGATCAAGCCCTCACCGGTACCACGGTCATTCTCTGCCGTAAAGGCGCGGTCGCCGGTGTGGATGTGCGCGGCGGCGCACCCGGCACGCGCGAAACCGATCTACTGAATCCTATCAACCTTGTACAAAAAGTTCACGGCGTTGTGCTGTCCGGCGGCTCCGCGTTCGGGCTGGACGCGGCTGGCGGCGTGATGCGCTACCTGGAAGAAAAGAGAATCGGATTCAACACCGGCGCGGCGAAAGTGCCCATCGTCCCTTCGGCGATCCTCTACGACCTCAACCTCGGTCGCGCGGATGTGCGGCCTGATTCGGAAATGGGATATCGCGCCGCATCTTCGGCATCCGTCTCCGCGCCCACCGAAGGAAACGTCGGCGTGGGAACCGGCGCGTCCGTCGGAAAGATGTTCGGGCTCAACCTGGCGACAAAAGCCGGGGTCGGCACAGCAAGCATGGATGTGGGAGGAGGCGTGATCGTCGGCGTGCTGGTCGCGGTCAACGCGTTCGGCGATGTCAT
>DAOTZF010000087.1:0-38128 GCA_034434415.1 Anaerolineales bacterium
CTCAAAGAACTCACGGGTGTTGACCCGGGTTGGAATGAAGTTGGCAGTCTACGCATCGCTTCGTCCGATGCGCGGCTGGAGGAACTCAAGCGAGTGGTGGGATATTCCAAGGCGTTCGGTATGCCGCTTGAAATAATTTCGCCAAAGGAATGTCGGGATCTATTTCCTCTGATGTCTCTGGAAGATGTGAAGGGCGGTGTCCACCTCCCCACGGATGGACAGATAGACCCGACAGGATTAACGAACGCACTCGCGGCGGGTGCGAAGAGTCGCGGTGCAATGTTCATGCTCAACACGCGCGTGACGGGAATCACTGTCAACAACAATGAAGTCAGAGAAGTGGTGACGGATAAAGGAGTGATCAAGACCGATGTCGTCGTCAACGCGGCGGGCTTGTGGGGCAACGATATTGCATCCATGGTTGGCATCACCTTGCCCATTATTCCCATGGCTCATTTATATCTTCTCACCAAGCCTGTCAAAGACCAGCCGCAAACCATGCCCACGATGCGCGACCCCGATAACCTTGTTTATTTCCGCGGCAGTGACAGCGGCATGGTCGCGGGCGGATATGAACGCCAGCCCGCGCCATGGGGACTCGACGGCGTACCGCAGGATTGGAATTTCAAATTGCTCGAGCCCGATTGGGATCGCTTCACGCCGTTGATGGAAAACATCATCAAGCGCGTGCCATCCATGGAAAGTGTTGAGATCGTGCAGTTACTTAACGGACCGGAAGGCTTCACCCCCGATTCAGAATATTTGTTAGGTCCCACATCTGTGCGCGGGTTTTGGGTGGCGTGCGCTTTTTGCGCGCATGGCATAGCGGGTGCAGGCGGCATCGGCAAAGCGATGGCGGAATGGATCATTGACGGTCATCCCGAATGGGATATGTGGAAACTCGATGTGCGTCGTTTCGGAAATCAATATGCAAGTCAATCATTCACATTGGCACGTACCGTTGAAACATATGGAAAATATTACGACATCCACATGCCCTACGAGGAACGCGAATCCGCGCGGCTGTTGCGCATCTCGCCCGCGTATCGACGCGTGAAGGAACTCGGCGCGGTCTTCGGCGAAAAAGGCGGATGGGAACGCCCGAACTGGTTCACTCCCAATGAAAAAGATTCGCGCGCCGCTTCTTTACCCGATCTTTCGGGCTGGGCGCGCGACAACTGGTCGCCCGCCATCGCCGCAGAGACTCGCGCCACGCGTGAAGCCGCAGGCTTGTTCGATGAAACATCATTTTCAAAGATCGAAATACAAGGACCAGGCGCATTGAATTTTCTTCAGCAGCTCTGCGCCAATGATATTGACAAACACATTGGCACGGTGACCTACACACAAATGCTCAACGCACGCGGCGGCATCGAATGTGACTTCACCGTTTCGCGCCTCGCCAACGATCGATTCATGATCGTCACGGGAACAGCCTTCGGCACACACGACATGACTCACTTGCGACGTTACATGCCGCTGGACGGGACTGTATACATCAACGACATCACCTCCGCTCGCACTTGCTTCGGCTTGTGGGGACCTCGCGCTCGCGACATTCTTCAATCTGTTACACGCGACGATGTATCGAACGAAGCGTTTCCCTACATGACGGCAAAACAAATCACGATTGGAAATATACCGACATTAGCATTGCGCGTCACGTATGTTGGCGAACTGGGCTGGGAATTCTACGCACCCTCTGAATATGGTGAGCAATTGTGGGATACGCTTTGGAACGCCGGCAAACCGCGTGGCATGGTTGCGGGGGGATACAAAGCCATCGAGTCGCTTCGCTTGGAAAAAGGTTACCGTTACTGGAGCGCGGACATCACGCCGGATTACACTCCGTACGAAGCGGGGCTTGGGTTTGCTGTCGCGTTGAACAAGAACGTTGATTTCTTCGGCAAACAGTCACTGCAAAAACAAAAAGCGGAAGGCGTCAAACAAAAACTTAGCTGTCTCACACTCGATGATCCGAACACGATCGTTTTCGGTAGCGAGCCGATTCGTCATAACGGAAAAGTTGTCGGCTGGGTCACATCGGGCGGATTCGGCTATTCGATCAATAAATCCATTGCGTACACCTACCTGCCTAGCGAACTTGCCAAGCCGGGCACGCGCGTCAGCGTGGAGTGTTTCGGGGTCGAAATTCAAGCGGAAGTACAAAAAGAACCGTTGTACGATCCGAAGGGCGAGAAGATCAAGGCATGACCTCATCATCCGTCAATGCCATCGTCTTCGACTTCGGTAACGTCCTGCTTGAATGGGATCCGAGATTTGTGTATCGTAAATTTTTTCAGGAGAACGAGGAAGGAATGGAAAACTTCCTCAAGGAAATAAAGTTCGCGGAATGGAACGCGGAACAGGATAAGGGGCGACCGTTCGAGGAGGGCATTGCGATTCTTTCGCGCGAGTTTCCGCAGCACGCGGAATTGATTCAGGCATATCACGATCACTGGCAGGATTCTATCGGCGATGCCATTGCGGGTTCCGTTGAAATTTTGAAGCGCCTCAAACACAAAGGCTTTCGGCTTTACGGGTTGAGCAATTGGTCGGCAGAAACGTTTCCGTTCGCGCTCGCGAAATACGATTTCTTCGGCATGTTCGATGACATGGTGATCTCTGGTCAGGTCGGCTTCGTCAAGCCCGATCCCGCAATTTACACAGTGCTTCTCGAAAAAATCGGCAAGCCCGCGGACGCATGTCTGTTCATCGACGATTCACTCGCAAACATTCAACAGGCAAAACGAATGAGGTTTGTTACAATCCACTTCACGTCACCCGCGCAGTTGGAAGCCGAATTAACTCAAATGGGAATTCTCTAACGCATGGATATCAAATCGCTTCTCCCCGACATCGAACTGCAACTCCAGCGTCAGGTTTCGCGCCTCGACGCGCCGCGCACAAAACAATTTCACGAGATGCTCACGTATCACATGGGCTGGACAGGTGAAGGCGCAGGTCCCGAAGCGACAGGTAAACGGATTCGCCCCGTTCTGGTTTTGCTAACAACTGCCTCCTCCGGTGCAGATTGGAAACCCGCGCTCCCTGCCGCCGCGGCAATCGAACTTGTTCATAACTTTTCACTTGTGCATGACGACATTCAAGATAATTCTCCCAAACGCCGCGGGCGTGATACTGCCTGGGTGAAGTGGGGCGCGCCTATGGCGATCAATGTTGGCGATGCATTGTTCGTGATGTCGAGTCAGGCGATCATGGATCTGAAAAATAATTTCCCTGCGGAAGTGGTTGTGAAAGCGGCAGAGATCCTTCACAACACCTGTCTCGATCTCACGCGGGGCCAATACCTCGACATGTCATATGAGGAAAGAAGCGACCTGGGAGTGGATGATTACTGGCACATGATTTCCGGCAAGACCTCCGCGCTGATCGCTGCTTGCTGTCATATCGGCGCGTTGCTCGGCGGTGCGGATGACGAGAAACAGGAAATCTATCGGTCATTTGGGCATTATCTCGGTCTTGCATTTCAGGTGCAGGATGATATTTTGGGAATTTGGGGTGACGAAAAAGTAACCGGCAAATCTGTTGCCAGCGATCTGGTGGAGGGTAAAAACTCCCTGCCGGTGCTCGCAGGTATTGGAAAAAAAGGGAAATTCGCCGAACGCTGGGCACAGGGACCGATCCAACAGGAAGAAGTGGGAGAGGTGGCTCGGCTGTTGGCAAGCGAAGGAGGCTTACTCGCCGCGCAGGAGGCGGCAAAACAGATGACCGATCTCGCGTTGATGAACCTGCGCGAAGCGGACCCGCAGGGCGAGGCAGGCGAGGCATTATTCCAACTTACGAATCGCCTGCTAGGGCGCGAACAATGATCCCTTTTGGTGTGAAGCGGGGTTTCATCTGCATTGACACATCAGATTCGGATGGCTATAATTTCGAGAGTCAAGCGGGTGTAGTTCAGTGGTAGAACGCATGCTTCCCAAGCATGATATCGTGGGTTCGAGTCCCATCACCCGCTCTTGTCCGCGATTGTGCGGCGCTTATGTCGAGGAGAGACTCTCCTCGACATTTTTGTTTGGGAATTTGCAAGGTTGCTGTCATGTCATCCCCCAAAGGTAGTATGTAAAATTAAAACCTGAGGCAACCCTAGGAATGACACAGAACGATAAAGGCACGATTTTGTACGTGGAAGACAACCCGGATAACCGGATGCTGGTTCGCCGCGTCCTGCAGGCTGAAAAATACGATCTCATGGAAGCCACGAATGCGGGTCAGGCATTGAACATGTTGCAATCCAGCCGCCCTGATCTCATCCTGATGGATATCAACATGCCGGACATGGATGGATATACGTTAACTACACACATCAAATCCATGTCTGGCTTTGAGCAGATACCGATCATTGCCATCACTGCCAACGTCATGCGAGGAGACCGCGAGAAGACGCTCCAGGCGGGATGTGATGGATACATCCAAAAACCGATAGATATCGACCAGTTGACTCGAGAAATCGAGAAGTTCCTTGCGAGGAGAGCCAATGCCTGAAAATATCCTGGATACTCAACCCATCCGCAAACCAACAATTCCCAAGGACGCGACGGTTCTTGTAGTGGAGGATAATGTTGCCAATTTTGTTTTGATCGCAAGGATGCTCGGCTATTTGGGAATCCATTGCGAGTGGAAGACTTCGGGCTATGAAGTGGTGGAATATGCAGACACGCTTTCACGGCTCGATCTGATCCTGATGGACATTCGCCTCCCGTATGAAGATGGATACGGCGCATTGAAAAAAATCCGCTCCTCGGAAAAATTAAGGTCCATCCCCATTGTTGCAGTCACCGCCGAAGCCAGTACAGATCAGATGAACAAGGCTAGAGAATCGGGTTTCGACGGATTTCTTGGAAAGCCTCTCGACCCCGATAAATTCCCGGACCAAATTCGCCGCATACTCAACGGAGAGTCGGTTTGGGAGTTTAGTTAGAACAATGAACATCAATGAGTGAAAACCGACCTGAAGGAAACACGTCCTTTGTCACGGCTTATTTCATTGCCAACGCAGATCGTCTGCAACTCGCCCTCATGCACGACCCACAAGAGCGAGGAGCACAGACGATATTTCAGCACGCCGATGAACCTTATCTGCGAGATGTAGCGTCTTTCTTAAAGAACGGCATACTCAGGGTGGACGAATCGTCACTTGCACATGTCCCAGCTTCGCTCACAATGTATCCACGACAATTGGGTTGCGATCACGCCGCCTTCATTCCAGTCCAGCAGAACGGAAAACTACGCGGCGTGGTAATGATCGGTACGCGCAAGGGCCAGCTACTGGATGACAATCTTATCGAAGCATTTCAGCGCACGATACAGTTCACGTTCGATGTGGTAGAAAACCCAGCGCAACCCGCAGAAGCGGAAAATAACCGACGCACCCGTGAAATGAGAGCGCTCAATTTGCTTGCGTCAAGCGCAGCAACCGTCAGCGATCTGCGTTCGTTTTATTCATCCGTTCACGATCAGTTCAGAAACGTTGTCGGCGATTTTAGTTTTGTGATCGCGCTGTACGATGAAAATACCAATTCAATAAGCATCCCCTACTTATATGAGGATGGACGCTTCTCGTCTCTGGACACTTTCCCCCTCGGTGAGGGATTGACCTCCCTCCTGATCCGCACACGTGAACCTCTCATGCTTGTGGAGGATACTGAAAAACGCGCAATCGCCATGGGAGCAAAAGTTTCAGGACGGCCGGCGAAATCATGGATGGGGGTTCCGCTTCTTGCGAGAGGCGAAGCCATCGGCGCCATCATTCTGCAACATCTCGATAAAGAACGCGCGTTCAACGAGGAGGATCTTCGCTTCGCGATGGCGGTGGCAAGCCAGATTTCGGGAACGATTCATAACATTCGTCTTTTACAAGACAGCCAGCAACTCGCTCTGCAATTTGAAACCGCGGCGGAAATTGCACGCGACATCAGCGGTTCATTGAATCTGGATGAATTACTGCTAAAAGCCGTGGAACTGATCCGTTCGCGGTTCAATTTTTATCACGCCTCAGTGTTATTGATGGATCTGCCCGGCGAATTCGTGGTTGTACGCGAAGCGACGGGCGAGGCTGGAGCCCAACTCAAGCGGTCCGGTTTTAAATTACAAGTCGGTTCGAAATCGATTATTGGATCCGTGGCTGAAAAAGGCGAGACTCTGGTAGTCAACGACACCGCACGGGATTCTTTATACATGCCGCATCCTGCCCTTGCCAACACCAAATCGGAAGCAGCCACCGCCTTGAAAGTAGGCGACCGAATCCTGGGCGTACTCGATGTGCAAAGCGACCGTTCCTATGCCTTCTCGAGCGCGAATCTTCGCATCCTGCAGATCCTTGCTGACCAACTGGCAATAGCCGTTATTAATACCGAACTGTTCGCCGAGACGCAGGAACACCTTGCCCAACACAGACTGCTTCATCACATCACAACGTCAGCCGCCTCCGGCACCACATTGGATGAAGCGCTTCAATCAGCGGTCAATGGTTTGCAGGTAACCCTCGGCGGCGACCGCGTCGCCATCCTGCTGGTCGACCGGGAAAAGAAGGCGCTGGAAGTTAAAGCGGCAGTGGGGTACGCGGAAGAAATCTACAGAAGGACCATTCAACTTGGCAGCGGCATCACCGGCTGGAGCGCTCTTCACAAACGCCCACTACGAATAAATAACGTCTTGCAGGATTCCCGTTACATCGAAGCCAGTCCCAACACAAGATCAGAATTGGCGATACCGCTGTTATATAGAAGTGAATTGCTTGGTGTGCTGAACGTAGAAAGTGAGCAAGTGGCAGCGTACGCGGAGAATGACGAAGAACTTCTTGGCACGCTGGGAGGGAGCCTCGCGGCAATCATTGCGAACGCGCGTCTACTGGAACAGATTCGTTCACAGGCAGAACGCGAACGCGTCCTTTTTGAGATCACTGACAAGATTCGCCGCACGACGGACATGCAGACCATCCTTGCCACCACTGCCAGTGAATTGACGCGCGTTGTCGGGGCAACCGGGGCACGCATCAAACTGGGTGCTCCATCGAAAAGTTCCACTCCACCGGGCGGAGAAAGGGATGAATAGATTACTCTCCTTGCTTGGATTCAGGCGCAAAAACGACGGCAGACAATTAATGCTTGCCTTCGTCCTCGCCGAGGTAATTTCGTTGCTCGGGGCAATCCCCGGCGTACTATCCATTTTGTTCAATGCCGAGTTTAACGAATTGCAGGCGCAAACCTTATCCATTGCGACCCCTCTTCTGTTTGCCCTTGGTTTTATCATTACGGTGTACCTAAGCTGGCGCTTATCGCAGTTTTCGAGAAAAAGACTCGACGATATCGAGCGTGGTACCGCTATTTTTGATTCGCGCGCTGAACTCAATGCCTGGCGCGAAATCACAAGTTTCACACTTCGTTTCGGTGTCGCCTCCTCGATCGTTTACTTTGTGGTGGTGATCCTCCCTGCGCTGGTCCTGACCTCAGCACAAAGCACTACCATCACTTCCCCCTTTCAACCTAACTCTCTGACCTCGCCCATTCCTCTGTATGTTTTCCTCGGGGGGACTGCGGCTATTATTGGATGGGTGATCTTCTGCGTTCTCCTGATCGAACGATTCACTCTCCCTTTCAGGTTGATTCTCGTCCCCACAGATTTCGAAACCCAAAGAAGGGGTCGCGCAGGCGCGCTCGTTGTCGGCAAATTCCTCATTCTGATCCTTGCGATGATTCTGATCAGCATTATGCTTATCGCACCCATCGGGTATCAACAAACGGTGCGCATCCTTTACACCGAAGTTAGCTCACTGGACGTATTCAGGGATCTACGAACCCAGTCCATTCTATTCAGTGCGCTTGCACTCGTCCTAGGGATTGGTTACTCCTATTATGTATCAAGATCGATTTCAGACCCGGTCAAAGAGTTGATCGAGACTTTCGATAAGGTCGAGGCTGGAAATTTATCTGCCCGCGCACCCATCAGTGCTACGGATGAGTTGGGCATCGTTACCATGCACTTCAACCGGACGATTGCGCGGCTAGAAGCACTACAAACCACTCTGGAACAACAAGTAGCCGAACGTACCAAACTCCTCGAAGCATCCAATGAAGTGGGTCGCGTGGCTTCCTCGAGCCTCGACCCGAATGAATTGCTTGCCCGCGTAATAAACCTCTTTACAGAACAGTTCGGTTATTATTTTGCCGCAATCTATCTCATCGACCCCAGTGAAAAATGGGCTGAGATACGTGAGGCGACCGGAGAAATCGGTAAACTCCTCAAACAAAATAGACAAAAGCACGAAATATCAGGCAGGAACATGGTTGGCAGCGCAATTCGGGAACGAAGCCCAAAGATAGCGCAGATCGCACTGGAGGAAAGGAACCGGTATCAGAATCCCCTTCTGCCTTACACCCGTTCTGAAATAGCACTGCCTCTCCTCGCGGGAGACAGGGTATTGGGGGCTTTGGATGTTCAATCCACAAAAGAATCAGATTTTGGTCCGGATGTGATCCGAACGATGCAGAGTATGGCTGGGCACATAGCCATCGCATTGGAGAATGCCAAGCTCTTTCAAGAAGCCCAACAAAGCATCCGCGAAATGCGCGCGATACAGCAACAATACCTCCTCACCGGATGGAGTAAGATGTCTGCCCCGACAGAGGATATGGAATACGCAGTGGGCGACGAGCAGGATGCAAATGCAAGACACATTGAGATCCCAATCACCTTGAGAGACCAGATTTTAGGTCAGATTCACCTAGAAAATCCGGAGGCATGGACTCCCGAACAGGAAAATCTGGTGAACGCGGTTGCAAACCAGGCGGCTGTGGCATTGGAAAATGCAAGGCTGGTGAGCGAAACGCGCCAGACAGCGTTACGAGAAAGAATGATCGCCGAAATCAACTCAAAGATTTGGTCCTCGGCAACCATTGATGGCATCCTTCAGACCGCTGCTAAAGAACTCGGCAGGAGATTGGACGCCTCCCATGCAACCATCGAACTGAAGATCGACGAGCACAAATAAATCCATGGAAACCAGCCGCTACCCAAGCCTTCGAACCCGCCTCGCCATCGTCTTGATCTTCCTCGCAGCGTTGTTTGCCGCGGGCATATCGTTCGTTCTTTATGCTAACTTCAGTACGGAACTGCGGAATAGCCTGCGCCACCGGCTTGAAAACATCACCGCCCTGGCGGGTTTACAGCAGGATGGCGACACTTTTAGCAACGTGCAGGCACAAGGCGATGAATACTTTCAACAAATCCACGATCGAAACCTGAGAATCAAACTCGCAGAACCTGAATTGATCTTCGTGTACACAATGCGAAAAAACCAAGATGGCATCTACTTCGTTGTGGATGCCGGTTCGCCGGGTGAACCTGATATTTCGATGTACGGCGATATTTACGAGGAGCCCAGCCAGACCCTCGTTGACAACTTTGACACGATGACAGGCACAATCGTCGAACCGGAAATCTACGAGGACGAATTCGGTTCATTTTTGTCCGGCTATACCCCCATCTTCGATTCGGCTGGCAATCGTGTAGGGGTTTTGGGAGTGGATATTTCTGCAGATACGATTCGCGCACAGGAACGCGCCTATCTGGTTCAGCTTCTGACAATCGACTTCATTGCCGGCGTTCTGATCTTTGTGCTTGGCTTTTTCGCGGCAGATTATCTGGCAAAACCCATCGTCCGACTAAGGGATGCCGCCAACAGAATCAGCAATGGTGAACTTACACACCGAATTACAGATATTCCGACCACGCGCGAGCTGGCAGAACTCGCTGTTGACTTCAACGCCATGACAACAAACCTCAGCGGACTCATTACCGATCTTGAGCAACGCGTGGCAGAACGCACCGAGGATCTCACGCGAAAGACCGAGCAGCTTCGCGCTGCATCGTACATTGCCCGTCAAACAGCAGAAGTGCAAGATCTTCACCTGCTCCTCGACACAGTCGTCAACCTTGTCACCGACCAGTTTGGTTATTACCATACCGGCATTTTCCTCATCAACGAAGCCGGAGACCAAGTAACGTTGCTGTCTGCATCGTCAGAGGGCGGCAAGCGGATGGTGCAACGAGGACATTCCCTCAAAGTGGGGACACAGGGAATTGTGGGGTACGTTGCCGCCCAAAAGAAAAGCCGCATCGCTCTCGATGTGGGGACGGATGCTGTTTTCTTCAATAATCCCGACCTCCCTCTCACACGCTCAGAGATCGCCCTGCCCCTCCTGGTCCGTGAGAGGTTGCTCGGTGTTATCGACATACAATCCGACAAACCGGGGGCGTTCTCCACGCAGGATATTGATGTGCTCGAAACACTCGCAGATCAGGTTTCTGTGGCTATCGAAAAAGCCCAGTTGCTGGATGCATCGCAGGCGGCATTCAGTCAACTCGAATCGCTGACAGCCAATCGCACACGCGAAGCGTGGACAGAAAAATTAAATGAAAGAGAACGGGTAGTTACATATACACCACTAGGATTGCGGGCAGAGAAAGTAAAGGGTGTAGAAACGAACGCGCTCACCGTTCCGATCATGTTGCGAGGTCAGAACATCGGTACTATTTCAATCGCACGAAAAGGGGATGAGCCCTGGAGCAAGCAAGATGAAGAAATGATTCAAGAGGTCGCCACACAGACCGGGCTTGCGGTGGACAACATCCGACTCCTCGAAGAGGCGACTCAACGCGCAAAACAGGAACAGACGGTCGGCGAACTTGCATTCCGCTTCAGCCAGGCATTGTTGGATATGGATTCTCTTTTGCAGATTGCAGCGCGCGAACTAGGGCAACTCCCCGGTATTGAAGAATCGAGCGTTTACATTGGTCAACCAGGTGCAATAGATGAAAACGCGGAACCAGCGGGAAGGCAACGACACGCGAGGAGGAACGGTTCATGATCCTCACTCGCAGATTGATTCTACCCGCCGCGATCATGTTTTCGGTCTTCCTCACCGGGCTGTTCGTCTATTTCTTTACCAGCCTGCATCAGGCATACCACGAAGCAGAAGAGAGAACCCTTACCTCTATAAGCAATTCTTTTTATGTGGAACTTGAACATCAAAAACAGATCGCACTGACCTTATCGACAGGCGCTGCCGAAAATCCTGCAGTTCAAGAAGCCCTTGCCAACCGCGACCGCGAACAACTTCAGCAACTTGTTACGACCAGCTCGTCCATCTTGCAGGATACTGGCGCGAATGTTACACAAAACCGCTACTTCCTGCCGGATGGCACACTGTTCTTTAGCACAGACGAGACTGCAACGACCAGTGAGAATCTAAGCCCTTCCTTCATTCCTGACAATGCCGCGCAAAAATCCGTCGCGGGGCTTGATATTCAAAGTGGCATGTTGGTTATTCGAAGTATTTCACCCGTATCATACAAGAACCGAAATATAGGCTTCGTGGAATATCAGATCGGGCTGGATGCAACCATGCTTCAGGATATGCAGGACAAGTACGGGGCGGATTGGCGTATCCTGCTTTCCAGCAATCTTGTCCCCAAGGGAACTCTGACGGAACCCGGTCCAAACGAAAATTTACTTGTGGTCACTCGCACAGAAGGGGCTTCAATTTCCAATACCCCGGAAAGTTATATTAATGCGTTTAGCGGCGCTTCAACCATTACCCATCCAAGCAAGGATGGACACGATTACGCGCTTCTATCCTCGCCGATCTACGATTCTTCGGGAAGCATCGTCGGAGTGCTCGACATTCTATACGATCACACCCACATCTCCGCTTCACAAACCACACGAATTATTGTCGCGGCAGCGGCAAGCATCATCGTATTGATTTTTGGTGTGGTCGGGCTTTTTCTGATGATGCGCCGCACGCTTCAGCCAATCCAGGTATTGACGCGTGCCGCCGCGGAAATCTCGGAAGGGAACCCGATGGCATTCGTGAACGCAAAACCCGGCAGCGACGAGATCGGTGTTCTCATCGAAGCCTTCAATCGAATGACCGGCCAGCTCCGTACCTCGATCACAGACCTCGAACAACGCGTCACGGAACGCACGCGCGACCTGGAAGATCAATCCCGGCGGTTACGTGTGGCGGCAGAGATTTCACAAAGCTCCGTCTCGATGAAGCGGCTGGATCAGGTATTGGATAGGTCCGCAGAATTGATCCTCGAACGTTTCAACTTCTACCATGTCGGGATTTATATCGTGGACAAGGAGAAGAAGATAGCCGCGCTGGTTGCTTCGCCCACCGAAGCAGGCAGGCAAATGATGCGTTCAAAGCATCACATCCAGGTCGGCGATGCAACCACTGTGGGCCGCGCCGCCGCTCTAGGAGAACCTCGCGTCTCCTCCGGATCCGGGACTGATTCCTCCCTGGCAGTAAACCCATTTCTTCCCGAGACGCGTTCAGAACTTGCCCTGCCTTTGAAGGTTGAAGATCGAGTCATCGGAATTCTGGATATCCATAGCTCGAAAGAACAGGCTTTCAATCCGGAAGAAATATCAGTGATGGTAGTGCTGGCAGACCAACTCGCCAGCACAATCGAGCGAACCCGCTTGCTCGAAGAATCGACCAACACGCTCAACGAACTCGAGAGAGCCTACGGGCGATTCACGAGTTCAGGTTGGCAAAAATTTATTACCGGCGGCAGGCTAAGAAACATCGGGTATAAGTTCGATAATATTCGAATCGAACCAGTTGACCAATTGTCCGATGCAGGTCGGCAGGCTTTATCCACTGGTAACTCAGTTCTGTCGAACGGAGGTGAAGCGAGGCGAGAGGTCGCCATCCCGATTAAATTCCGGGGTCAAACCATCGGTGTGGTACATGCAAAACTCCAGGAAGGATACGGCGAGGAAGCCATTTCCACTCTTGAACTTGCTGTAGACCGCCTTGCCTCCGCGCTAGAAAGCGCACGCCTCTATGAAGAGGCCAGGATTCGTGCCGACCGCGAACAGACGATATCCCAAATCACGAGCGCGATCAGTTTATCCAGTGATTTTGAAACAATCCTGCGCACAACGGTTCGCGAGATCGGGCATGCCCTACCGGACACGGAAGTGGGGATTCAGATCCTCGGCGATGTTAATCAAGGTCCGCTTGACGAAGGGAGGAATTAGTATGCGTGCATTTCTGGCAAAATGGCTGACGCCTCCCGTTTTCGAGGGCGACGAAGAAAAAACACGCGTTGCCGGGCTTCTCAACTCCATCCTGCTGTTCGTCATCATCGTGACAACATTAGTGACGCCACTCCTTATTGTATTTACAGAACCTTCCGACATACCGGCGCTTCTAATTCTTCTTCTGCCGTTTATTCTGGTAAACACAGCCACATTGGTGGTTATGCGGCGCGGGTCCGTTGCTTTTGCATCGTATCTGTTTCTTTTCAACCTCAGCCTGGTGATATTCGGTTCGTATGCAGTAAGCGCGTCGGATAGCAGCGGTGCGCTCCTCGGAATCACCATTGTCATTGCTTTTGCAAATGTGTTGCTGGGTGCACGTGCCATTGGCCGGTTGATCGTGTTTGTTGTGTTATTTACCCTCGCAGTGACCATTGCGCGATCTCAGGGCTGGATCACACCAATATTTGCGCCTGCCACCGACCCGCTCGGTAGTTGGTTTGCAAATGCCATCGTTTTCGCCCTCACTGGCGTCGGCGTATATTTATCTTCTGTAAGTTTGAGAAATGCACTGGACAATTCCATCGCGGGCCGGCAAAACCTGCAAGCCGCGAACAAGGAACTGGCAGATCTGCAGAAAGTCCTCGAAACTCGCGTACAAGAGAGAACCGCCGATCTTGAAAAACGCGCTACACAATTACATGCTGTTTCGAATGTCGCAAGTGCGATTGCATCGGTGCAGGATTTGAACACCTTGCTGCCCGCGATCACCGACCTGGTCAGCGAAAAATTCGGTTTTTACCATGCTGGTATTTTCCTTGTAGATGAAGAAGAGGATTTTGCCGTGCTTCGAGCTGCAAACAGTGAAGGGGGCAAACGGATGCTTGAACGCCATCACCGATTGGCGCTTGACACGAACAGCATGGTTGGCTACGCCACATCGCTTGGACAGCCGCGCATCGCCCTGGATGTGGGAATTGATGCAGTCTACTTTAGCAACCCCGACCTCCCAAATACCCGTTCCGAAATGGCCATTCCGCTACGCGTGGGGAATCGAGTGATTGGCGCATTGGATGTACAAAGCACTGAAATGAACGCCTTCTCACAGGATGATATTGAAGTGCTCACCATTCTGGCTGACCAAGTGGCTATTGCCATCGAGAATGCGCATCTGTTCAGTGAGGCAAAAGCCGCTCTTGCAGAATCACAGGAAACCGTGGATCAATATGTAAGGCAGGAGTGGAAGAGCTTTAGCCGTCAGACAAGGCAGAATGGATTTATTTTCGATGGCAGACAGATTGCGCCGCTTCTTCCACAAGGACAACCCGATCGCATCAAACGGACTGCCCAAACCGGCCGACTCTCTTTGGAAAAAGACTCGGCGAATATAACCATCCCGATCAGGCTGCGCGGGCAGACGATTGGCGTTCTCGATATCCGGCCTAAAAAAGGCGAACGGCAATGGACAGACGATGAAATCGCCCTCCTTGAAGCAGCAGCGGATCGCGCAGCCTTCGCATTGGAGAACGCACGCCTCGTTGAAAGCGCGCAACGCCGCGCCTCGCGCGAACGGGCGATCGGTGAGATCTCCGGAAAGATCGGCTCGGTCAGCGAGAGAAACCTCATCCTTCAGACAGCAGTGGAGGAATTGGGCCGCAAAATCGGTAATTCCGAGATCATCATAGAACTCGAGACGGAAGAATGAAGCATTGCCTATGTGGAAACCTGTGATGAAGTTCTTTGCTCCGCCCACATTCGAGAACGACGAAAACAAAACGCGCGTCGCGCTGTATGTGCATTTGATCGCGCTGGTTTTCATGGGCGCCATCCTTGTCACCATTCCGATCAGCAAGATCAGCGCCGGCAGTTTTTCCTTGAACTTCTTTGACGGAGCTTTGTTCGGATTCTTCGTCCTCATCGCGATCATCTGGGGCATGTCGAGAAACGGGTACGTGCAGGCAGCCAGCGTTTTACTCGTTTCGACGTTATGGGTGGCAGTGAACAGCACTGCATTCTTTGGAACGGGCGTACGAGACACATCGTTCATCGCCAATTTTGTGGTATTGATGGCGGCAGGATTGCTTGTCGGCTGGAAGGCAGCCGTCACGCTTTCTGCGCTTACCGTAGCGGCTGGCTTTTTGCTTGCTAACGCGGAGGTGGCAGGTGTCTCGCCGGCAGTTTATACGCCAACATCACCTGTGATCGTTATTACCGAAATGTCATTTATCTTTGGCATATTTGCCGCATTCATCTGGCTGCTCATCAGTGGTCTTGAAGGCGCTATCGAAAAAGCGCGTGCAGGCGCAAAAGAACTCGAGGAATCCAACCTCGACTTGAACGCCACCCGCTTGAGACTCGAAGAGAATCGGAACGAATTACTGTTGGCAAACGAGCAACTACAACAACGCGCCGAGAGAATTAACACGATCGCGAACATCTCGAAAACGATCACAGTGGTCCAGGAGATCGAACGCCTGTTGCCATCCATGGTAACGACCATCGGCGAGCGGTTCGGGTATTACCATGTGGGGATCTATCTTTTGGACGACGCAAAGCAGAATGCATTGCTGCGCGCATCCAGTAGCGAAGGTGGCTTGCGCATGATGCGCCGTAAGCACCGCGTGAAAGTTCCATCCAATGACATCATCGGTGTAGTCACCGATCGCGGTGAAGCGCGTGTTGCTCAGATCGATGAGTCGGAAAGTTCACGACTCAACCAAAGTGAGCTGTCCGAAACCCGCTCTCAGCTCGTCCTTCCACTCAAGGTTAGAGAAATTGTAATTGGGGCATTGGATATCCAATCCCCCAAAGTCGATGCGTTCACACAGGAGGATGTTTCCACATTGCAGATCCTCGCCGACCAGGTGGCGATCGCGATCCAAAATGCCCGTTCGTCGGAACAGGCAAAGGATGCATTGCACCGGGCAGAGATCGTATCCCGTCAATTGACCAATAAAGCCTGGCGTGAATTCTCATCGTCGCAGGATCAAAAAGGATACCGCTACGACGGTATCAAGCCCGAACCGATTAAGGAAAAAGTGCGATTTATCGACACGGACAGACCGATCACGATTCCCATCACACTGCGCGGCCAGGTGATCGGAAGCTTAAAAATGAATCCAACAGAGACGTCGCGTCGCTGGACCGATGATGAAATCGCAATGGCAGAGGCAACGGCAGAACGCGTCGCACTCGCGCTCGAAAGCGCACGCTTACTGGATGACGCTCAAAAACGCGCCCAACGCGAAACGTTCCTATCCGAAGTGTCGACGAAACTTGGCGCTTCCTTTCAGGTCGATTCGATCCTGCGCGATACGGTCGAAGAACTTGGGCAGACATTGCGAGGCGCAACCGTCTCCTTTCAATTGGTTAATCCAAATGAATCTACTTCGAGTTTGGAAGAAAATTAGGGTTGCATCCATGACGATGATATCCTCAAAGTTCCAACACAATGATGGTGTAGTAATTTAAAACTAACTCACATAATGAAACAAGAATTAACACCACCCCGACGAGAATTCCTGAGATACGCCCTCGCAGGCGCATCGTTTGGTTTACTATTTCCCCTAGTAGCCACGATCCTGCGGTTACTATCTTTGAATCTTCCGCTGACATTTGCAAACATGATTTCGGTCCAATCCGGTGATCCCCTTCTTTGGATCATCGACACCGCACCGGTGTTTTTGGGGTTTTTCGCGGCGCTTGCAGGTTTACGACAAGATCGACTTCAAATGCTCAATTCTGAGTTAGCCAAGAAAAGCTCAGGTCTTGAGATCATACAGCAATCGCTCGAGGAGCGTGTAAAGGAACGAACCACCGAACTCGAAAAATTGAATCTGATCACTTCTCGTCGCGCCGCGCAGCTCCAAACGATCACGGAATTATCGCAAACCATCTCGCAGGTACAAAACCCGAACGAGATATTCTCCGTCGCAGCCCAACTGATCAGCGAACGGTTCGGTTTTTATCACGTAGGTATCTTCTTGATCGATCGTGACAGGGAAAACGCGGTCCTTCAAGCCGCGAACAGCGTGGGCGGGAAAACTATGTTGGAGCGCAGACACCGCCTGCCGCTTGGCACCGGCGTGGTTGGATTCGCCGCGCAGACAGGAAAGCCCCGCCTCGCACTCGACGTGGGGGAGGATGCCATTTTCTTCAACAACCCCGACCTCCCCGATACGCGCTCGGAGATCGCGTTGCCTCTTCTCTATGGTGGGCAAGTCTTTGGCGTGCTGGATGTGCAAAGCACGGAACCAGGCGCATTCTCGGAAGAGGATTTCCGTTCGTTAGGCACGCTCGCCAGCCAGCTGGCAATCGCGATAGAAAATGCCCGCTTGCTTTCAGAAGCGCGCGCCTCCGCCAGACAGGTGGAAGAAGTGTACAATGAATTTGTCCGTACGCAATGGGGGCGAACCGGCGAGCGGATGGATTACGCTGGCTTCCGCTACAACGCCGGCAGGATCGAAATGCTGGAACCGAATCTGGTCGGCACAGAAAAAGATTCGGGGGGCAAGAAGAACGATCTGAGCGCGAACCAAACGAACCCGTCTGTTGAGAACCGTGGGCGCGTCACTGTTCCGGTAAGGTTGCGTGGAGAAGTCATCGGCATCTTACAGATCGAATCGAACGATCAGACAAAAACATGGCGAACAGACGAGATCAGTCTCATGGAAGCGGTGGCGGAACGCGCCGCGCTTGCGCTGGAAAATGCACGACTATTCCAGGATGCCCGCCGGCGCGCAGCGAAGGAACGCATGATCGCTGAAGCTACATCTCATATCAGCAGCTCGATGAACATCGAAAATATCCTGAGGGCAACAGCCACTGAACTGGAGCGTGTTCTCGGTGGTTCTGAAGTGCTGATTCGATTCAACAGCAAGGATTCGGCATGAACCTGAATCAGATTACAACGACCCTTGCCGTCCTCATCGTTTTTGGGATTTTACTTCTCGCACTCGGTCTTTCGAGAAGGTTTAGCGGCCGCAGCCTGCGCACACGGGTGGCAGTGGGCATTTTGTTCACCGGAGGCATTGCCGTCGGATTTCTGTCGATCTATGCGATCAATAGCACAGTGAGAATCACTGACCTGCTTTCCCAGAGACTCGAAACAAGCGTACAGCATCTTGCCGAGGAACAACTGATCAATTCGGTTAATACGGAGGCAGGCAAGGCAGATCGCTCGTTCGAGAAGATCGAGGGCGATGTGCTGGAACTCGCCGCACATTGGAGCTCGTTATATGCCGAGCAGGAAAAACTTGGGCAGGGTGCTTACTGGGACGCCG
Organism: Anaerolineales bacterium; assembly: GCA_034434415.1. GTDB lineage: Bacteria > Chloroflexota > Anaerolineae > Anaerolineales > Villigracilaceae > Defluviilinea. The sequence goes on from DAOTZF010000087.1 coordinate 18,358, forward strand.
CCACATCGTTGGTTCAACTGGATGGTGGACATTATGGCAACTCAGGTGAGGAAGTTTCGTCGGTATATGTTCCTGCAAAGGTAACGATCAACAATGATGTAACGAGCGATTTGAACACATCAGCGTATCTGGATTTTTCAGCGCCATCCGCGCTCAAATCGAACGCGAGTCTGCTGGCTATCTACGCCATCGACACACGCGGTGTAACTCGCTATTACCCCAATGTTAATTTGGCGTCCTTACTGCCGCCTGATTTCGACCCGACAGAGCGCCCATATTTCAGAATCACATCACCGCTGTTCAACCCGGCGAAAACTGCACGGTGGGCGATACCTTACGTGGATGCAGCAGGCGGAGGTTTGGTTGTTACTGTGGCAGCGCCTGTTTATGATGGAGATACCTTTAGAGGAATTGTGGCGGCAGACATGCAACTGGCCACGATCACTAGCCAGATCGAACAGATCAAGATCGGTCAAACCGGTTACGCTTTTATGATCGATGATGCGGGACGCATCATCTCCATGCCGCCTGCAGGTTTTGAATTATTCGGAATCGACCCGGAAAACATCAATACCGAGGAGTACTTCAAGGTTACTGTTCTTGGCGAAGGATCGCCAGAACTGATCGAGATCACAAACCGCATGGTCGCTGGAGGAAGCGGCTTGATCGAACTCCCGGCAAATGGGGTTGAAACCTATCTCGCCTTTGCTCCCATCGGAGCCAATGGATATAGTGTTGGAATTGTTGTGCCGGTGGCTGAACTTCAGACCGCCATCATCACCGCTAGAAATGAAACAACCTTCCAGATACAATCCGCGGCGCGTCTGGCGGGAATTATTCTGGCGATCTTACTGCTCTCCTCATTCCTGATCAGCCTCCGCATTAGCGGACGGATCACCGCGCCGATCGTCCGCCTGACCGAGACGGCAAACCAGATCGTTGCAGGAGATCTGACCGCGCGGGCAACAGAGACCTCTGGAGATGAGATAGGTACACTTGCCAATGCCTTCAATACAATGACGAGCCGTCTGCGTGAAACACTGGCAGGGCTCGAGCAACGTGTCGCCGAGCGCACGGCTGAACTCACGCGTGCGAACCAACAGATCGAACAGCGTGCTTTACAATTAGAAACCATCGCACGAGTGGCACATACCATCGGCTCCACACAAGATCTGGATGCGCTTCTGCCGCAGATCGCCAGTGCCATCAGCAGGCAATTCGATTTTTACCATGTCGGCATCTTTCTCCTGGATCCTCGCAGAGAATATGCGGTGCTGAGCGCGGCTAACAGCGAAGGCGGAAAGAAGATGCTGGCAAATAATCACAGACTCAAAATCGGCGAAACCGGCATCGTCGGCTATGTGACCGGTTCCGGGAAACCACGCGTCGCCCTCGACACGGGCGCGGATGCTGTTTTCTTCGATAATCCCTTCCTCCCTGAGACGCGTTCGGAAATCGCACTCCCCCTCCTTGCAGGTCGTGAAGTCATTGGCGCGCTCGATGTGCAAAGCAAGGAGCCAAATGCCTTCGGAGAACAGGATGTAAACATCCTTACGATCCTTGCCGACCAGGTGAGCATCGCCATTCAGAACGCGAAGCAATACGAACAAACTCAAAAAGCGCTTGCTGAATCTGAATCGCTTTCCCGACAATTGGTACGTTCGGGTTGGCAGGAATTTGCCAAGGGACGAAAACTGTTGGGTATCCGTCACTCCGGCGCACGCGCCACCATGCTGTATGCAAAAAAGAACGGAAAGGGTGATGCTGGAGCAAATGACGATGAATCCATCTCAAAGCCACGCAGTTCATCCATATCCATCCCAATCAAATTACGCGGCGAAACGATCGGCACAGTGGATGTCCGTGCGCCCGGTAATCGGCGGCTGGATCAGGATGAAATGGATATTGTGACAGCGATCATCGACCGTGCGGCACTCGCGCTTGAAAATGCCCGCTTCCTGGAAGAAAGTCAGAAGCGCGTGGCAAAAGAGCAGACCATCGGTGAAATTTCTGCCAAAATCAGTGCGAGAAGCACGATCGAGGAACTCATCAAGACCGCCGCCCTCGAACTGAGTCGTTCGCTCCCCGGCACCGAAGTGGCGATTCAGTTCAAGAAAGACCAGGAGACTGAATGATGCGAAGGTTTTTCAGTCCGCCCATCTTTGAAAGTGAAGAGGATAACTTCCGCGCAAAATTCATCAATGGTTTTGCGTGGGTTGTCTCTGGCTTGCTCGCACTGGCAATGATTCCATACCTCATCGAACCAGGCGGAGATTTCACTGTCATCATCCTAAGCGGCTTGATCGTAGTTCTGCTGACTTCAGTACTTTTGTTGCGAAGAGGCAATATCAATGCCAGCGCTTGGGTTGTCGTCCTGCTTGGCTGGCTCGGGATCGGCTTTCAAGCGTTTACGGCTGATGGAGTCAAAGATGTCATCATCATGGGGTTTATCGCCATAGGCTTACTGGCAAGCATCGTGATCAGCCATCGCGCCGGAAGTGCGATCATACTTTCGAGCATCGCGGTCATTATCCTGCTTGCCTGGCGTGAAGCAAACGGGCTGTTCGTACCACGCGAACAGGACCCGATCATCTACGGTAGAGATCTTGGGTTCATCTTTCTTTCGATAGCCGTACTGATCTATTTCAGTACGACCAGCTTAAGAGACGCCATCCACCGGGCAAATAAAAGCGAGGAAAGTCTGCGAGGCACCAACGAGTCGCTGCGCGATTTAAATCAAACACTCGAGCAACGCGTCTCATCACGCACGGACGAACTGGAACGGGCGAATCAGCGTAACGAGCGCCGTGCCCGGCAATTCGAGGCGGTTGCCCAGGTGACCAAAGCCGCAGCGGCAAACCAAAGCCTCGAAGATCTCGTTTCGTTGCTTGTGGATGTGATCAGCGAGAAATTCGAGTATTACCACGCTGGCATTTACCTTCTGGACAACAATCGTGAGTACGCAGAATTGCGAGCCGCAAACAGCGATGGCGGAAAAAGGATGCTGGTACGCAACCATAAACTTCGGATCGGACAAACCGGCATTGTTGGGTATGTTGCCGCGACAGGCGATCCACGCATCGCCCTCGACGTGGGGGCAGATGCGGCTTTCTTCAACAATCCTGAACTCCCTGAAACACGCTCAGAGATGGCGCTCCCTCTCAAATCCGCAGGCTTGGTAATTGGCGTGCTGGACATTCAAAGCACGGACCGAAACGCCTTCAACGAAGAGGATATCGAGGTGCTTTCTACACTGGCAGATCAGGTCGCCACGGCGATCCAGAACGCCCGTTATTATGAATCGACTCAGGAGTTGATCGAAGAGGCGCAACGGATGACGGGTTCCTATCTGCGCGATACATGGCAAACGCTGAAGTCGCAAGAGCAGATCATTGGCTATGTTGCTGATGGAACCTCGTTGAAACAATCGGAACAACCCATGGATTCATCGTTGCTATCTCGTGTTTCGAACAATTCACAACCAGTGGTCCAGCATGGAGAGAAACCGAGTCTTGCGGTTCCAATCAGCATCGCGGGGAATGTGGTTGGCATCATGAACATCACCTTGAGTGACGAACATGACTGGATATCCGACGAGATCGATATTGCGAAGGCTGTGGCTGACCGCCTCTCACTCGCATTGGAAGCCGCAACATTGCTCGAATCAACGCAAAAGCGCGCGGAGATCGAACGCCTCACCTCGGAGATCACCGGCAAGATCGGCGCATCAACACAATTCGATTCGATCCTTCGAACTGCCGCAGAAGAACTCAGCCATGCACTCGGCGGGTCAGAAGTGTTGGTACAGATTCAAGCCACGACAACAACCCAGGAAGCCGAGAAGATAACCTCATGAATCGATTACTCCAAACCCTGGATACCTGGTTTAAAGGTCTAACCTACCCGCGGAAGTTCACCGTAATCACGGCTATATTCGTGTTCCCAATCATCGCCTTCCTGCCCCTCATTGGAAATGAAGTAGATCGCATCAATCGGTACGGGACCGGAGAGCTGTTCGGAACATTGTATACGCGGCCGCTGTGGAAGATCACGCACGACTTATACCTGCACCAGGTATTGTCTGAGAAGTTTGTGGAGGGTGAAGTCGAATTCCCGGAGGTCGAAGCGCTTCAGGCAACGATCGATGTGGATTTCGATGAACTGGAGGCACGCCAGCGGCAGGAAATTCTTTCGGAGCCGTATCAGGGTGAAGTAGCAGAATTCAAAGACCGCTGGGCAAATATCAAAGTATCGTTATCGAATACCGATTCCGCAGCATTGAAGGCACAACACGAGAGTTTGATCAATGATTTCAACGATCTGATTCTCCGTACAGGCGAAGACTCGAACCTCGTCCTTGACCCGGACCTCGACACCTACTACATGATGGATATCGTGCTTTTCGAAATGACTGAAATCGAATCGTTGACGTTCGAAATCTATCAACTCGCAGACAGCGTTCCGGACGGTCAGGGACTATCGGCGAGAGAACAAGAGCAGATCGCAAACCTCCTCAGCAACATCGAAACCAACATGACGCAAATCGACCGCAAGATCAGCGTTGCTCTGGAGAATAATGTCACCGGTGAAATGGAGCCTATCATCCTCCCTGCATCGGAAGAATACCGCACGCAAATGCAATCGTTTGCGGACTTCGTTGAAAATGGCGTTCTGAGCGGCGCAGTGCCTGATCCAACCAATACCCTGGTCGCGTTTGAAGAGATCCACAAAGCCAATCAAGATTTTTATCTCGCCGCTTCAAACACATTACAGACCGGAGTGTCCGCGCGCGTCAATTCATCCATCCTGCGTTTTTATCCCATCGCTCTCGTTGTATTAGCAAGCGTTGCCGGCGCGTTCCTGTTGGGCCAAAGCATCATGAGTTCCATCAGCCACCCATTGAGCCAATTGGTCGACGCCTCGCAACAACTCGCCGCCGGCGACCTTTCTGCGCGCGTCGAAATACAAGGCTCGGGCGAGCTCGAAAAGGTCTCAAAAGCATTCAACAAAATGGCGGCAGACCTGGAAGCGGACAAATCGTCACTCACGCAACGCGCCAAGGAACTGGAAACCGCAAACCAGATCAATGCAGCGCGTGCGCGAGAGTTTCAATTCATCAGCGAGATTTCGCAGGTGATCTCACAGGAGCAAAAGCTCGATATTTTGCTCCCGTTGATCACGCGACTGGTCAGCGATAAGTTCAATTTCTATCATATCGGCATTTTCCTGACCGACGATAGCCGCAGATATGCAATTCTACAAGCCGCCAACAGCGAAGGCGGACAACGAATGTTGAATCGGGGTCATCGCCTCGAACTTGGTACTGGCATCGTGGGCAATGTCGCGCAGACAGGAGTTGTCCGTGTCGCCCACGACGTGGGAGCGGATGCAGTTTTCTTCGACAACCCAGACCTCCCAGCCACACGCTCTGAAATGGCTATTCCGCTCAACGCCCGCGGTGTGACCATTGGCGTACTCGATGTACAAAGTACCAAGGCGGGAGAATTCTCAGAGAACATCATAAACATATTGGGAATCCTTGGAGATCAGATCGCAATTGCCATCGAAAACGCGCGTCTCTTTACCCGCACCCAGCAGGCATTGACCGAAGCGCAAACGCTGTACAGCCAATATCTGCAAAAGGAATGGAAGGCTTTCCGAAGCAAGGCGACGAATGTCGGATATCATCAATCCATGACAGGCGGGAAACCGATCGAAACTCCTTTGGATACGAACGAAATCAGACATGCCCTGCAACACGGGGAGGTTGTTCACGGCGACAACGGCTCGCAGACCGAGCCTGCCGTGGTCGTGCCGATCAAATTGCGCGGCGAAACGATCGGTGTTCTGAACATCAAAGCCCCAGTCAAAGACCGCAAGTGGAGCAAGGATGAAATCAACATGATCGAGTCGGTTTCTGAGAGACTGGCTCTCGCGCTCGAAAATGCCCGCCTGTTCGAGGAAACGAACCGACGTGCTGAACGCGAGCGAATAGTCTCCGAGATCTCAGGCAAGATTCGAAGCGTGAACGATCCGCAGGTAATGATCCAAACAGCCCTGGAAGAGTTGCGAAATGTGCTGGGCGCCAGCCGCGTCCAGGTGATTCCTCAAACTTCTGGTGATGGCAGTAAAACGAATTGAAATAGAGGAATTATGACCTATACCATTGCAGTCTCCAACGAAAAAGGCGGTGTCGCCAAGACGACGACAACACTCTCCCTCGGCGCAGCGTTGGCCGAATTGAATCACCGTGTACTGTTGATCGACCTGGACCCGCAAGCGAATCTCAGCCTTGCATTGGGGTTGGAAACCGGCGAAGCAGAGATCACATCTGCCAATGTGATGATCGAGAACACACCGATCAAATCAGCCATTCGCAGAACGGATGTGGCAAATCTCGAACTCATCCCCTCCAACTCGCGCATTGAAAGTGCGGAACAATACCTGCCGATGCGAAGCAATTATCTTTCAACTCTTCGACAGGCAGTTCATGCCGGCGCACTCAACCACGATTACATCCTGTTCGATTGCCCGCCCGCGCTGGGAGCGATCACCTTGAACGCTCTCTCTGCCTCGGACCTGCTTATCATCCCAACACAGGCTGAATATTTTTCCGCGTATGCCTTGCGGAATATGATGGGCTCGATCCGGCGAGTCAGGCAGGAAAGCAACCCGAACCTCGCGTATCGTATCCTCGTCACCTTGTTGGATCGCAGAAATCGGACCCATCGAAACATCTTCGAACAGCTGCAAACCACCTTCGGGCAGGGAGTCTTTACCAGTGTCATCGAAATAGATACAAAACTCAGGGAAAGCCCCATCGCCGGAATGCCGATCACGCAATATCGACCCACAAGCCGCGGTTCGCAACAATATCGCGTCCTTGCCCAGGAGTTAATCGAGTATGCCAAAGAAGAAGCCGGCCGCCAAACGGCTTGATAAGTTATTCCAAAATATATCGCCCGAAGAGACTTCGTCGAAACCGAAGCCCGCGCTGCGCCGCGAACCGGTGGATGAGAAGTCGGTTGTCATCACACCGCCGCTTCCGCCTGCAAAGGCAAAGACGATCTCGCCGCCCACGCGCCCCGTGGAATTGGTTCAACGCGTTCCAAGAAGCCATAAAGCCATTTCACTGGCATTTCAAGCCGGACAAAATAACTGGGCTACCCTTCAGGTATTGGATGACAACCAGGAAACGAAATGGACGCCGGACGACGAACTGCTCGTCCGCCAGGTGGTCGACCAGCTATCGCTCGCGTTGGAGAACGCGCGCTTGTTCCAGGAAACTGAATCAAGAGCAAAAGAGGTCTCCGTTCTCAACGAAGTGGGGCAGGCTCTTGCTTCCACTCTGAACATCGAACAGATCATCGAGATCACGTACAACGGCATCGCGCGCCTGTTCGATGCCAAGAACTTCTACATCGCATTGTATGACAGACAAAAGAATGAGATCCTCTTTCCGCACAATGTAACCGAATCCATAGCGGATCGCTCCATCACGCGCCTGCCAATGGACAAAGGCATTACGGCACATATGATTCGCACCCGTCAGAGCATCCTGATTTCGGATGGGAGTGATAAGTGGATGCTGGAGCGCGGGGAAACACCCGTCGGTGAACCGGCGCAATCGTTCCTCGGAGTGCCGTTGATCGCCAGCGACAAAGTGCTGGGTGTCATCGCGATTCAAGATTATGAAACACCGAACAAATACAATGAACATGATCTGAGGCTTCTCACTTCATTTGCCAGCCAGGCCGCCATCGCCATCGAAAACGCGCAACTCTTCCAGGAAGTCACCTCCAGCCAGGCGACGCTCTCAGAAGCGCTCCGAATTGCCAGAATTGGTTATTTCGAGGTCGACGTGGTGACACAAGTCATCACGATCACGGATGAATTGTTTGCCATCCTCAACACCACTGTAGAGCAGGAGGGAAGTCACCAGTTCCCCGCACGTGAGGCTCTTAGGAAATTCGTCAGCCCGGACGATTACACACTGGCGATCAAAGCATACGAGAAGGCGATCAAGACCGGAAAATTGGGTCAAGAGGTCGCCGTGGAGGCGCGGTACCGCACCCGCGACGGCAGGATCATCTGGGTGAGCACAACCTACAAGGCGGAACTCGACGAAAAAGGCCGTGTGTTTAAAGTCGCCGGGTCGTCACAAGATATCACCGAACGAAAAACGAACGAGTTAATTCAAAGCGCCATCACTGAGATTTCAGATGCTACGCTGACTGCATCGAACATCGACGGACTGATCAAGGCGATCCACCACGCCATCGGCACACTTGTACCTGCCAAAAACTTTTATGTCGCCCTGTACGATACGCAAAACGATTGGATGACCTTCCCGTACTATGTGGACGAGCACGACCAGCCCATGCCGCCTCAAAAACTGGGGAGGGGGTTGACAAGTTATGTGATCCGCACCGGAAGGGCATTGCGGACCACACCGGAAATCTATTCAGAATTGGTTGCCTCAGGCGAGGTTGTCGGTGGCGGCACAGCCAGCGTGGACTGGCTTGGCGTCCCCTTGCGAAGCGAATCGGCAGTTCGCGGTGTCATGACGATCCAATCCTACGACGGGTCGATTCGCATCACCCCACAGCATCAAGAGATTCTGACGATTCTTGCAACACAAGTTGCGGCTTCGATCGAACGCCTTCTGGCGAGAGAAGCCCTGGCGAAATCGGAAGCAGACTTGCGCGCGCTGTTCTCTTCCATGCAGGATGTGGTATTTGTAGTGGACAGAGATACTCGTTATGTTCGTATTGCGCCAACCAACCCGTCTCGCTTATTCCGCCCGCCGGATGAACTACTCGGCAAACGGATGGATGAGCTTTTGCCGCCGGAAACGCATGAACCGTTCCGGGAAGCGGTGCGCAAAGCTCTTGAATCGAACGAAGTGGTTCAAATCGAGTATCAGTTGCCGATCGAAGGGCAGGAATATTGGTTCCTCGCCAACCTTTCGCGCCTCAACGATAACGAGGTCTTTTGGGTTGCAAGAGATATTACAGAACGCAAACGCGCAGAAGAAGCGCTTCAACGCCGCAACAAATATCTTGCCATTTCCGCCGAGATCGGAAAACTGGTCACTCGCACCCTCGATTTGAGCAGGATATTTACAGAAACCGTAATTCAGGTGAAAGACGGCTTTGAGCTTTATTTCGCCGCCATGTACAGCATCGAGGAGACCGGTTTCAATGCCAGCCTGCGCGGGGCAACCGGCGAGGCCGGCGAACAGATGTTGGCTGAAAAACACTCCGTCGGCGTGGGATCACAATCCATCGTGGGTTTGGTGGCGGAGTCTGGGAAGGTAAAGTTGATCGAAGACGTGCAGGACGAACCAATGTATACACCGCATCCACTCCTGCCGGAAACACGATCCGAAGTCGTGATCCCATTAAGAATTGGTCAGCGCATTGTCGCGGTGCTCGATCTTCACTCCAACCAGACGAGCGCTTTCACCGAAGACGACATCTCTGTCCTGCAACTCTTGAGCGACCAGGTGGCTGTCGCAATTGACAATGCTCGCTCCTATGAACTCTCGCAACAATTGATCAAGGACCTGCGCGAAGTTGACAAACTCAAGAGCCAGTTCCTGGCAAATATGAGCCATGAACTCCGAACACCGCTGAACTCCATCATTGGATTTTCGCGCGTCATCTTGAAAGGCATCGATGGTCCCATTACCGACATGCAGCAACAAGACCTGACCGCCATCTATAACTCAGGTCAACATTTGCTCGGGCTGATCAACGACGTGCTGGATCTGGCGCGCATCGAAGCCGGCAAGATGGAATTGAACTTCGAGGAAGTCAACCTCGCTGACATGATTCAAAGCGTGCTTTCCACGGCGAAGGGCTTAGTGAAGGAAAAGCCCATTCAGCTTGTTTCCAACGTTCCCGCAAACACCTCCACGGTTCGCGGCGATGCAATGCGCATCCGCCAGATTTTCATCAATCTGCTCTCAAATGCCGCAAAATTCACCGATGAAGGCGCGATCAAGGTCGAGGCGCAAAACCAAAAAGGTCCCGATGGAAAGACCGAGGTCTTGATACGCGTGACAGATACGGGTCCAGGTATCTCGGCCGAGGACCAGGATAAACTCTTCAAGGCATTCTCGCAGGTGGATGGCTCTGCCACTCGCAAAAGCGGAGGCACGGGTCTGGGGTTATCCATTTGTGCCAACCTCGTTCAACTGCATGGTGGGCGCATCGGTGTGACCAGTGAGGCGGGTATGGGCTCTACGTTCTGGTTCACACTCCAGCCATATCACCAGCCGCTGGACGAAATTCCTACGGACCGAAAAGTGATCATTGCCATAGACGATGATCCGAAAGTGATCAGCCTGTATGAGCGATATCTCGCCCCGCAAGGTTATTATGTCATCCCATTCATTGACGCCAAAGGCGCTAAAGAACGGATCATCGCCATCAAACCACATGCGATCACACTGGATGTGATGATGCCCAATGTTGACGGATGGACGCTTCTATCGGACTTGAAGTCTGATCCTGCCACCCGCGACATCCCCGTCATCATCTGCTCGATACTCGAACAAGCAGAAAAAGGTTTCAACCTCGGTGCGGCAGATTACCTGATGAAGCCAATTTTGGAGGAAGACCTCGTCCATGCCGTGAGCCGGTTGGACAAAAAGGGGCAATTCCGTAACATCCTCGTCATCGACGACAGCCCGGATGACCGGCGACTCATCCAGAAAATCCTTGGCACGAATGGAAAGTATGAAGTCGCGACAGCAGAAGGGGGACGCCAGGGATGGGATGCGATCAAAGCAAATCCGCCTCATGCCGTCATCCTCGATCTCTTCATGCCCGATTGGGATGGCTTTGCGGTGCTCGAAAAACTGCGCGAGGACCCGGAGTTGCGCAACCTGCCGGTGCTGGTCATAAGCGGCGGCGGCTTGACACAGGAACAACAAAAACAACTGCAGGATTTTGGCAAACGCCTGCTCTTGAAAGGCTCATTCAAAGAAGGCGAATTGATCTCCAGCATCGAACAAGCCCTTGAACTTCTGGGTTGATCGGTTCGAGAAAATTTTCAGAAAAGGTCACTGAGTAGAGAATGTTATTTGTCATACGATGCCTTGATTGCGGTCACGCGGCGCCTTTCATGCCGCGTTCGATGCACTGTCCCAACTGCAACAGCCAATGGCGTGAAGCGGAATACAACCTCGATGAAGTTGCGAAAAGTTTTCCTGCGGAACTAAAAAATCGGGCGTTCGATCTCTGGCGGTATCGCGAACTGCTTCCGATCCACGCTCCGAATCCAACGCTACGCCTCGGCGAAGGCGGCACGCCGCTCATCAAAGCCGCGAACCTCGGCAACATGCTCGGCTTGCCCAACCTGTATATCAAAGATGAACGGCAGGGACCGACCTCATCCTTTAAGGATAGGCAGGCTGCGGTTACGATCGCCGCGCTCAAAGAAGGCGGGGTCACCGAAATGGTCGCCGCTTCAACGGGAAACGTCGCCATCGCCCTTTCCGCGTACGCGGCGCGAGCGGGGATCAAACTGTGGGCATTTGTCACCAGCCTCGTCCCCGGTGTAAAGATGCGTGAGATCGCCCTCTATGGAAGTCAGGTGGTTAAGATCACTGGCTCGTATGATCAGGCGAAACAAGTGGCGGCTGAGTTCGCGCGGCAACGCGGCTTGTATCAAGACATGGGTGCGAGGACGGTCACAGCCGTTGAGGCAATGAAAACCATCGCGTTCGAGATCGCGGAACAACTTACCGTGGAAGAAGGCGCTCCTCCGCAATCAACCGCGAGTGCACCGAAATGGAAAACACCCGATTGGTACATTCAAGCCGTGAGCGGAGGGATGGGTCCCATTGGTGTGTACAAGGGTTTCAACGAATTGAAAAAACTTGGAATCATCGACCGCATCCCTGCACTTGCTCCGATTCAAGCGGAAGGCTGCGCGCCTATGGTGGATGGCTGGAGGAGGGGACTCGAAAAAGCCGAGCCTGTCCTTTCGCCAAGCACACGCATCGAAACGCTTGCCACAGGCGACCCCGGTCGCACATATACGTTGCTGCGAAAGCAAGTGATCGAAACGAAAGGGGTTTTCGAAAGTGTTTCCGACGATGATGCTTTCCGCGCTATGCATGTGCTTGCGAAGCTCGAAGGCATCTCCGCCGAGCCCGCGGCCGGGGTTGCCTTTGCAGGTCTGTTCAAACTCATCAGGGCTGGCGTAATCAAGCCTACGGAAACGGTCGTTGTCAATTGCACAGGGCATACACTTCCGGCAGAACAGTTCCTCTTTGACGAGAACTGGACGCGCGAAGTGGATTACCCCGGAGTGATGGCTCAATCGGGAACACCGCAAGAGGGATTGCTTGCCGCGCTGAACAATGTGACACCGAACCGCTTTCCGCGCGTGGCGGTGGTGGACGATAGCCCGGAAGCCCGCCGCCTCATCCGGCGCATCCTGCAATCGCAGGGCGATTTCGAAATCTTCGAAGCTGTGGATGGGCGCGAAGCCATCGAACTTGTGAACCGTGAACGGCCCGATATCGTTATTCTCGACCTGATGATGCCTGAAGTGGACGGCTTTGCCGTGTTGGATGCCATGCGAAGCAAACCTGAAACGGCAAACATTCCGGTGATCGTTGCCACAGCGAAAGAGCTGACCGTCAACGAAAAGAGTCGATTGCAAGGACAAATCCAATCGCTGATGCAAAAAGGCGATTTCCTGAACGATGAGTTTCTAGACGAAGTCCGCTCGCTTATTCGATGAACAAGAATGCGGGAAAACATCCTGTACAAACCGAATATGATTCCTTTTTTGTTTGGCTTAAAAATATAATGTCATGCATGAAATCAGACTAAAAGGCATCAATGCCGCATTGTTATCTGCAGTCTTCCTTGGACTGGCGCCAGTCTTTGGCAAAGCCGCCATGGGTGCGGACAAATTCTCGCCATTTGCGGTGGTCGCGCTGCGCACAAGTATTGCGGCATTACTTTTAGTGTTGATCCTTGCCATTTTCAACCGCCGCGCGTTATACATCTACCCAGTGGCGTTGTATATCACCGTACTTGCGGGTGCGATCAACGGTTTCGGTTCGATTTTTTATTACATCGGCCTCAGCAAGTTGAATGCCAGCGTGGCACAATTGTTGTATTCGCTTTATCCTTTCTTCGTGGCCTTCTGGCTTCAACTGGATCGACAGCCTCCCACCCGTCTAACTCTCATCCGGATCGGTATCGCGATCGTTGCCGTTTATTTCCTGACGCGAGGCACGACAGGCGTTATCGACCCCATCGGCGTGTTGTTCATGCTGGTTGCCGCAGCATTGTATGCTTTGCACCTCCCCATCAACCAGCGCGCATTATACGATGTACCCGCTCCGACAGTGACAGTGTACACGCTCCTTGCCATGAGCGCAGTTGTTGTGCCCATTTATTTCGCGTTCGACGGCAGTATGCCGGGAAGTGCCGCACAATGGACCCCTGTGTTGATGCTGACTGCAGTGACGTTCTTCTCGCGCCTGACCCTTTTCATGGGCGTCAAACACATCGGTGGCATGCAAACGGCTCTTCTCGGACTGGCAGAATTGATCGTTGCCATCATTTTCAGTCACCTCCTCCTCGGGGAAAAATTCGCCGGTTTGCAATGGGTTGGAATGGTCGGGTTGGGATTTAGCCTGTTGCTGGTCTGGTTCGAAAAACCACCTGCTCACGCGCCGTCGAAACAAGGTCTGCTGGGCTGGCTCCAGCCGCCAGATTTCCCTACGGATTTTTACAAGCATTAGGAAGTATTACACCTTAGGTCGATGAGGCAGTTGAACTGCCACATCAACTCATACGTTATACTTCCCAGCATGAATCCAAGATCAGGTTCCCCGATCGGCGTTTTTGACTCCGGTGTTGGTGGGCTCTCTGTTTTGCGGGCGATCCGCGAACGGATTCCGAACGAATCGATCATTTATTTCGGCGATCAGGGACATATCCCATACGGTCCACGGCCGATGGAACAGATTCGGAGTTTCTCAGAAGCAATTACGAACTTTCTGTTGGAGCATCGCGCCAAGATCATCGTTGTGGCATGTAACACGGCATCTGCCGCGGCGCTCAAATTTTTACGTGAACGGTTCCCTGATGTGCAGTTCGTCGGCATGGAACCGGCAGTCAAGCCCGCAGCAGAGCACACGCGCACTGGCAGAGTTGGAGTCCTCGCCACGCCAGCAACGTTTCAGGGTGAGCTGTATGCGTCTGTTGTAGAGCGGTTCGCGAGCGGCGTCGAGTTATATCAAAATACGTGCAATGGTCTTGTCCAGCAGATCGAAATGGGAAATATAGGCGGCGATGAAACGCGCAGGATTCTACGTGAGGCGCTGAAGCCTATGCTCGAACAAAATATTGACACAGTTGTGTTGGGGTGTACACACTATCCGTTTGTAATTCCGCTGATTCAGGAAATTGTCGGCGAACAGGTTCGGGTGATCGACCCGGCTCCCGCTGTGGCAAGGCAGGTTGAACGTCTGATTGAAGCGGGTGGAATGAGGAATCAGTTGTCCAACCGGGGGACCATCACGCTGTTCACATCGGGCAATCCTGCTGCCTTGAGATCCTTGCTACCAAAATTACTGGGCGAGGACGGGGAGATCGTTCAAGTGGGATGGCTGAACGATTCGAGTGTTGTTCGATCGCAAAAATGATTCAGGCTGGCTACAGCGCCCACGCAAGCATAAAGCCGAAGATGGCGATGATCACACCCAGATGCAGAAACAAATTACTGCCCGTGACTACGTTCAACCCGAACATGAAGGGGAGGATGAAGTTGATCACCACCAGCGCAATTCCGATCATCGGCAGCAAACCCTTGCGATGCGCAAAATAATTTGACGCGTTGTCAACCAGCTTCGACAGCCATTTCATATCTGTTCCTCTTCCAACTGTTTATGATTGTTGCGCACTTCCCAGCCATTGAATTGTGCGACAAGCCTGCCGGGAATCCGTCCCTGCATGATCACACCACCGCGCCCATGCTCGACGCGCTCCACTTGTCCGGCCTCATGGAACAACGAGATTAGCGCGCCCTGCTGATACGGCAAACGCACATGGATCGGCGTATATGTCTCGTACAATTCCTCCTGGATCAACCGCAACAAATCTGGAACGCCAATCCCTTTTATGGCTGAAATTGCCGCGGCTTTCGAGTATCGACTCACCGACTCCTTCGCGGAATCCGGGTCGCGCAGACGGTCCACCTTGTTCAACGCCGTGACCACCGGAATGTGATGCGCTCCAAGTTCATCGAGGGTCTGTTGTACGGCATTGAACTGATTCAACGCGTTGGGATGTGAAACATCCACCACATGTAAAAGCAGATCAGCTTCAAGAATTTCCTCGAGCGTGGCATGGAACGCTTCGATCAATGCCGTTGGCAGTTTTTGAATGAACCCGACGGTGTCCGTCATCAACGCCTGATACCCGCCGGGCAATTCGACGCGGCGCGTTGTCGGGTCGAGCGTCGCAAAGAGTTGGTCTGCCACGAAGACATCGGACTTCGTCAGTTTATTCAATAACGTGGATTTACCCGCGTTGGTATACCCCACCAGCGCAACAGTCGGGATGCGCGAACGTTTTCGCTGCGCGCGGTATCTCTGGCGATGTGCGCTGACCTTCTCCAGTTCTTTCTTGAGATGTGCGATCTCCCGGCGGATGGCGCGTTTATCCACTTCCAACTGCGTTTCGCCTGGACCTCGCAAGCCGACACCACCTGTGGAACCGGCGCGTCCACCGCCACCACCCGCCTGTCGCTCCAAGTGTGTCCATTGACCGGTCAAGCGCGGCAGGTAATATTCATACTGCGCAAGTTCCACCTGCAACATGCCTTCCTTTGTATGTGCATGTTGAGCGAAGATATCGAGGATGAGTGCAGTACGATCCAACACGCGGACGTTCCTGCCAAGCGCCTCTTGTAATTCGCGCTGGTGACGCGGCGACAGTTCGTCATCGAAGATGACCACCTGTGATAGCGTTTCCTCGACGAGAATTTTCAACTCGTCCACTTTGCCGGGACCGATGTAGGTCTTGACATGAGGGCGATCCAATTTCTGAGTTAGTTCACCTGCCACTTCCAGCCCGGCGGTATCGGCGAGTAACGCCAATTCAGCAAGCGAATCTTCCAACGATAGGAAGGTCTTCTGTTGGTACAAGTCAACGCCGACGAGGAACGCTCGTTCATGTGGAGGTGTGGTGGATTGAGGAATTCGTTTCGACATATCTTTGCCTTACACGCTTGCTATTGGGAGGCTGTGTTCTGTGTGTCTTCTTTCCTGCCAAGTGTATCAAATAACTTTGCCATTTTCGGATCAGGCGCTTCGGTTCGCGCCGGGATGAGGATGTGAAATGTGGAACCCGGGCAGGCTTTTTCATCGTAGCCCGACGATTCGACCCAGATCGAGCCGCCATGCGCTTCAAGGATACCTCGCGCGATCGGCAGACCCAAGCCAGGTCCTCCGCCCTTGAATTTAGTCCTGCCGCTGGAGTGACGCCCCACACTTCCCAATTGACCGAATTTTTCGAAGATCGTGTTTTGGTGTTCCGGCGAGATGCCTATACCCGTATCCGCAATTGTGACCTCGATAAACCCCGGCAATGTTCTTCCATCCATTTTGATCGTGCCATTATCGGGGGTGAATTTGATCGCATTGTTGATCACATTCCGAAGAGCTTGTGTGATGCGGATCGAATCCAGATAGACCCATTGGCGGCTGCCCTCAAAATTCGACAAGGTGATAGTCAATTTACGGTTAGAGGCTATCGATTCCACCTCCCTGCGCAGAGCTTCGAGCATGATCCCGATTTGGGCTGGCTGGAAATTCAACCGAAGCAGGTCGTTGTCGATCATCGAAACATCGATCATATCGTCAACGATGATCCGCAGGCGGTCGATGCCGGTGGTCATACCTGCCAGGAGACTTTTTAACTGTTCATCCTTCTGCCCGCCGGTCAAATCGTCCATCATGGAGGAATAACCTTCGATCAGTGTAAGCGGCGTTTTCAATTCGTGCGCGGCAACCGAAATGAATGCAGATTTGCTCCTGTCCACGCGTTCCATTTGCTTCTGCACCTTCTCCATTTCGGCAGAGATATGCGCCACACGCGTTTCCATTTCATAACGCGCCACCACACCCAGGCCATAGGTGTATATCGGGATGATCGCGGCAAGCAAGTCGAGCGCTTGTTGTTTTGTCAGCGTTTCGTTCGCAACTTGAATCGTCAGGGCGATCACGCGGTTGATGAGGAAGGAAACGTGATAAAGCCCTTCCTCCAGATTCGTCTCTGTGGAGGATTTCGCCCAATCGAGCAGGATCGAATCCATCCAGGCCGGGTCGCCCGTGTTGACTGATTGCTCCAGCAGGTCGAAGAACCTACCCAATTGTTCCTCGAATCCTGCCCGCACTTCCATGCCGCGCGCGAGATCGTGACCGACATGCTCGATCCACGCCGGTCGAATCTTTTTCAATATGAGTTGAATCGGTGGTGCCTTCGTTTTCTTCTTTGTCATGATCGCCTTGACTATCAGACCCGATTTTTATTGTATCAGTTTTGCACGCCCTGTTGAACGACCCAAACCCATAAGGTCCTGCCGACCGCTTCTAGACTTTCCGGTGAAACTTTGTCCGGCGTGTCCTCCAGCGTGTGCCAGTATGGATAATCGAAATCGATCAGGAGCACTGTTGGGATCCCCGCTTCAAGGAACGGCGTATGGTCATCGAACATCGAATACTTGTATTCGGGAATGAACTGGCTCTCGTATCCCAAACTTTCTGCCACGGACCAGATCTCATCGCTCAAAGCAGAATCTGAATTCCGTTCCTTGTGAATGTTCAAATCCGCATCGCCGATCATGTCCACGATTACCACTGCGCGCGGTTGAACTGGGTTATTAGTAACAAATTCACGCGAACCGAGAATCCAATCCCAGCCTTCGATGCGGCCGTTATCCTCCGCGTCGAAAAACACCAGCCACACATTGACTGTATCTTCGGGCAGGGAGCGCGCCAACTCCAGTAACACCGCCACCCCCGATGCACCGTCGTTCGCGCCGGGCACCGGCTGCGTATGGTTCCCGGCGTCGGGATCGTTATCGGCAAACATACGTGTATCGTAGTGTGCGCCGAGAATCAGTTGCGGAGGCGCGTCCGACCGCTTCGCCACTACATTGAAAACTGGATGCCCCATCGCTTCCGATTCCTGGATTTCGACCTGCCAGCCCGCGGACTCCAACTCTGCACGCATCCACTCCCGGATTTGGGCATGACCCTCCGTTCCCGGAATTCGCGGCCCAAAAGCGACCTGAGTCTTCACATCCTCGTAGACGCGGAGACCGTCGAACGAGGTGGCATCAGGCTCAGGCTGGGAAAGAAGCGAGTACGCGTACCATCCGAAAACAAGGATGAGCAACATCCCGATAACGGAAAGATAAATCGCGATGGATTTATTCGTCACGCCGCGACCATCCCGTCCATCACCGCTTGCAGATCTGCCAGCGAACGTTCCGCGTATGCCGCGCCGCGTTCTCGCTTGCCAACCTTCGAGGCAAATTCGATCGGCGGCAGAATTCCGAAATTGGCTTTCATCGGCTGGAAGTCTTTGAGGTCGGCGTGAGTGACGTAATGACAAAGCGCGCCGAGCATCGTTGTTTGGGGTAACGTGAGAGGCAATTCACCGTGATGAAGCCGCGCGGCGTTGATGCCCGCCAGCAGACCGGTGGCAATGTTGCCCATGTAGCCCTCCACACCAGTGATCTGACCCGCGAAGAATAGATCGTCGCGCGTTTTATGTTGAAGCGTTGGGCGCAACAATTTTGGGGAGGCAATGAATGTGTTCCGGTGCATTTGCCCATAGCGCATGAATTCAGCATTTTCAAGACCGGGAATCATACGAAGCACCCGTTTTTGTTCGGGAAATTTCAGGTTGGTTTGAAAACCTACGAGGTTGTACAAACTGCCAGCAAGATTATCCTGCCGCAACTGCACGACCGCATACGGACGTTTCCCGATCCGCGGATCGCGCAACCCCACCGGGCGCATCGGACCAAAAGCAAGGGAATCGATTCCGCGTTCTGCAATGATCTCAACAGGTAAACAACCTTCGAAGAAGTGACCGGCTTTCACGCCGGATTTGATCGCGTCTTCAAACGCGCGCAATTCGATACGTTGGGCATTTAATAGCGCATCAACGAACGCGTAGTATTCCTCTTTCGAGAACGGGCAATTGATGTAATCGCCTTCGTCTTGTTCGCCGGTATCGTAGCGGGATGCGCGAAAAGCGATCTGCATGTTGATGCTCTCCGCGTGAACGATCGGCGCGATGGCATCGAAGAAAAACAGATGCCCTTCGCCACTCAACGTAGCGATCGATTCGGAAAGCGCAAGAGAGGTCAACGGTCCGCTTGCAATAATGGTCGGCGAACTCGGAATCGTCCGGGCTTCTTCGCGTACAATCTCGATATGTGGGTTGTTTTCTATCCGCTGGGTGACTTTCTGCGCGAAAACATCACGGTCAACCGCCAGCGCCCCTCCCGCAGGCAGAGACGCCTCTTCGGCACATTCCAGCAGCATGGAGCCGAGAAGCCGTGTTTCGTTCTTCAGCAAGCCGGAAGCGCGATCAGGCAGATTCGAGCCGAGGGAATTCGAGCACACGAGTTCAGCCAATGACTCGGTCTGGTGAGCGCCGGTCTGCAAGGCTGGGCGCATCTCGTAGAGTCGTACCTTTAACCCGCGCTGCGCGGC
>DAOTZF010000088.1:0-2949 GCA_034434415.1 Anaerolineales bacterium
AAATCTTCGCCGCCGTCCGACATGACGCCGGCGTCATAATCCGCGCGTGCATCAGGGGAGTTTCATGGTCGACCAGTTCACGGGTTTCCTCTGGTTTATATTAATGCTTGTGCCGCTGATATTCCTTCAGCGGCACTTGCATAAAGAGATTCAGGCGGTTTTCCTGATTCTCACCCGAGATGTTGGGCTCACGATGGGGATTTTTTCATTGATCTTTCTACCCGGCGTATTCCTGCACGAGTTCAGCCACTTTGTGATGGCAAAGATCCTGCGAGTGCCCACGGGCCGGTTTTCCATTTTGCCGCGCGCCCTTCCGAACGGACGCCTACAACTCGGTTACGTGGAAACCGCGCGCTCGGACATTATCCGTGATTCGCTGATCGGCGCGGCGCCTCTCATCGCAGGGACGGTTGTCGTCGCCTATGTCGCGTTGTACCGGCTTGACATGCGCGTCCTGTGGGATACGTTCCGCAATGGGCAGTTTGGCTTATTCTGGATGGGAATTACCGCGTTGCCGCGGGTGAGTGATTTCTATTTGTGGTTCTATCTCACATTTGCTGTGAGCAGTACGATGATGCCGTCGCAATCAGATCGTCACGCGTGGTTGAATTTGGTCATCGCGGTCGGGTTGTTAATTGCCGTTGCCCTGCTCATCGGCGCAGGTCCATGGATGTTGAATAACGTCGCGCCTCTGGTAAGCGGTTTTCTGAGCTCGGTTGCGGTTATCTTTGCTTTAAGCGCGGCGGTTCATGCGATCCTTGTATTGCCTACTGCCTTTGTTCACAAACTGTTGGCGCGAGTGACCGGTGTAGATGTCAGGTCATAGTGTGAAGCGCTGGCTGACTCGATACTTGCTTCGCACTACTCAACGAGCAGTGGATGATTCTTGTTAATCTGTAGCAAGTCCCACAAATTCCCGTACAAATCTTCAAACACAGCGACCAATCCGTAAGACTCTTCTTTGGGAGGTCTTACGAACTTGATGCCTTTGGCGACCATCTCGTTGTAATCCCTCCAGAAGTCATCGGTGTTGAGGAAGAGGAAAACCCGCCCGCCGGTTTGATTCCCAATGAACGGAACCTGCTCCGGTTTGGACGCTTTGGCAAGGAGCAGTGTTGCCCCATTTGAATTGGGCGGGGAGACAACCACCCAGCGTTTATCTTGCTCTGGTTGATAGGTATCCTCCACAAGTGTAAAGTGAAGTTTCTCAGTGTAAAACGCGATGGCTTCGTCATAATCCCTGACGACGAGGGCGATGTGAATGATGGATTGTTTCATGATTGGGATGTCACTCTGAGCGAAGCGAAGAGTCTCTAGTGCTCTGCTGAATACCAGTCCAGCACTCGTAATGCGCGGAGGGTGATCCAACGACTTGGCTTGCCCTCGCTTTCGTCCATCTCGATAGGCATATTGCCGGGGTAGCGGACATCGAGTTGCCAACGACCGTCCTTGCCGCGTTTGGATTCAACCAGATCGATCGCCTCAGACACGCGCTCATCCGGCGTCACGCCGGTGCGTCGTACATACTCGAGTCCTCTCAAAACATCGTAGTGCCACCATGTTGGGAAGGCGAAACGCGTCCAAGCCCCGCCGCCCTTGCGGTCTCTTTCGATCGCCTCGCCAGTTGAACGTCGGTGAAAGAGGCGGCGTTCGAGGAGGTAGTCCTGCCCGCGCAGACGGGCTGTCGTCACCTCCGTGTTGCCTCCGCCCGTCAGTTCATATTCAAGCAAAGCCTCAAGAACGCAGATCGTGGTGTTGAAGGATGAACGCGTCGAGCCGTTCTCAGCCTCGCAGTTCCAGCCGCCATCGGAGAGTTGCTCGCTGAGCAGGCGTTCGATGATGCCGCGGACGTCCTGCTTGAAATACGCGCCGACCGCGCCAACCTGCCCGTTGATGCATGGCTCGAGTTCGCCTGCGAAAAAGGGATTGTCGTCACACTGCGGTGGTCCGCAGCCTTTCCACGTCACGTTGTCGCGCACGAGACTCACCCCGCGTTTTGCTTCATTGCTCGCGGGGTCGAGACCCATCTCCCGTAACAGCATGAGAACATGCATGGTGGAGTCCCATCCGCGGTTCCATGCCGCGCCGCCCCAGCTACCGTCGGCGTTTTGCATGGCAAGCAGGCGCGCACCCCAACCCTGCGTAGCGACCTTCGCGCGCTCAGCCGCGACCGCGTCCGCGGACACATCGATCAGGTCTCGCATCACCTGCCAGCGGATCGAGGGATCGGAGTCAAGCAGCCATTCCACGACCGATCCGTTTGGCTTCGATGTTTGTCGTTTGGATGATTTCGTAGTAATTGTTGATTCTCCTTCCGTTCGCCTTGTAGAATTTGACAAAGAACAATGCAACCAGGCTGAGAGGCTAACGCACTAACACCATATGTCCTTTCGGGAATATATCACTGGCGAAACCCAACATAACAATCTTATTTGCCGATGTGTTGGACCGTATCGCCTGTGGAGTTCACTGTCTCGCCTTCGAAGGTGACACCGCCCACCGGCATCGCTGCGCCGTCATGGTCTCGGAAATACAGCGGAAGCCCTTCTGCAAAATTGATCGGATACACTGCCGGGTCCTGCCGCTGATGATGGATGTGGATATGCGGTTCAGACGTGTTCCCGGAGTTGCCGCACTTACCGATGACTTGTCCCTCCTCGACGGTTTCTCCTGTTTCCACTTCGACGCTTCCCGTTTGCAAATGCGCGATGATGAGATACGTCCCCGTTTCGAGTTGGATCACGACATGGTTGCCTAACGGCGCTTCGAAATTATTCGAAACGACTCCGGGCGTCATTTCTGGTTCACCGTCGTGCGCCTGCGTCACCAGTCCGTGGACCGGCGCTACGACCGGGACTCCGTAACATCCATAGTCTTCCAATTGGTCACTGCCGGTAAAGAACGGCTCCACCACGAGGTCGTACGCCCAGCGTTGGTCCGGGGTCATCG
>DAOTZF010000089.1:0-2175 GCA_034434415.1 Anaerolineales bacterium
TTCGCCCAATTAGAGATCTCGTAATTGATATATCCATTAGCTTCAAGCGTTTCACCCGCCCACTCATACATTTCCGCGGCGAGGTCGGGGTCGGGGAGCGGGAGCAGTCCCTTCGATGCCCAGCGTCCGAACGGTGTGCCGTGTTCGAGGGTCAACGCGTAGGAGGAGATGTGTTCGGGGTGCAGGTCGAGAATCCGTTTGACGGTAGACTGCCACGTTTGCAGGGTCTGTTCGGGCAAACCGTAGATCAAATCGAGATTTAAGTTATCAAATCCTGACTTACGTGCGGATGTCACGGCTTCGATGACAGCGAAGATATCATGTGTCCGCTCCAACATGCGGAGTTCTTCCATATTGGCAGATTGCACCCCGAAACTGATGCGGTTAATTCCAATTTCATACAATCGATGCAGCGCATCTTCCGTGACCGTGCCGGGATTCGCTTCGATAGTGATCTCCGCGTCGTCGGTCAATGTGAAGGAGGCGCGGATGGTTTTGAAAATGGAATCAAATTGCGATGGTGAAAGAAGCGAGGGAGTCCCGCCGCCGAAGAAAATAGTCCCGATAGTCGGATGGTCGGCTAGTCGGTTAGTCGGGAAACGCGCGCCGACAAATTCGATTTCCCTGCAAAGCGCGTCCACGTAAAACGGAATCGAGTCTTCCTGACCCGCATAGGTGTTGAAGTCGCAGTACGCGCAGCGATGCGTACAAAAAGGGATGTGGAAATATAAAGAGTGCTTCAGTGTCATGTGCCAGGCGCCAAGTCTTTACGAGGGAGTCCGACGATCAATGCGATCGGTCCCAAGATCAACAACCACATTGCAACACCAAGCCCGAACTGGTCGGCGAGAAAGCCGATGGCAAGCGGGAAAAATTTGGCAATGGGAGTCGTCACCGCGCCGATCGCCATGATGCTGGCGCTTTGACCGGGCAGGCTGGAGTATAACCGCCCTTGCAAAATGGAATACCAACCTGTGTTGAACAAGTTGACAAGGATGATGAATACCAATTTGGGGATGAATCCGGGGATGAGTAAAAAACCAACGAAAGCAAAAAGTTCAACGAGAGCCGTACGACGCAGGAATTGAATTGTATCTTTCTGGCGGTCAATGATGGGGATGAAGAGGAAGTCTGTGATGAGTCCCATGGCGAGCCAGACCGTGACGGCAATTCCCGCCTGTGTTTGGGTCGCAAGACCGACATCCACAAAATACAAGGCAAGGAAACTGAACAACACATCCATCATCAAGTCTGCGAATTCGAGGAGAAGTAGCCAACGCCAGACCTCCTTTTGTTTCAACGCAGAGAACGCGGCGCGGAATCCGTCGAAGACCTCGCGAAAGGATGGAAAGGGCATAGACGATTTATCTGGTGGCAGGTATTTCCACGCGGCGAGCAGGCATAAAGTCGAAAAAGAAGCGAGCAGTGCATAGGTCCCGCGCCAACCAAATCCCAGGTAGACTAAGAGTCCGAGTAGCAGTGGACCGGTCAAAACTCCGAGAGAACCGGCAAGTGTCCAACGTGCCATATTTTGCTCGTGACGCTTCGTGTCGGAGTCCATCAGATTCGCTTGGGAAAGATTCACGAACGCCCCGGAGGAGGGATTGAAAAGAACGAAAGAGGAAAGAAGAAAGAGGAAGGAGTAACTTGCAGAGGTAAGGAACAGGGAAACGGTGAAAAGTAATCCGCCAATGAGGATGAGCGTGCGCCGCCGCCACACATCTCCGAGTACACCGATGAACGGTTCGATGAAGGCGGCGATGATGCCCGGCAAACTCAAGAGCAATCCGATTTGGGTATAAGTGAGTTGAAGATCGTCGCGCAGGAGGGGCCAAGCCACTTCACCCACGCCAAATGCTAGTTCGTCTAGGAATTCGATGAGGAGGTAGATCATGTAGAAGGTAGAAGAATAAACGCCGTAATCAGCGAAGGGTTATCAGTGAGTATGACAAGAATTATAGCCGACGATTTAGGATAAGGATTCCGTGATGCGGATTAAAGAAGTCGTGAAATTCGCGTACGTCGCGGCAAAGAAATTCACCGACAAAAAGGTTGACATTCCGGCGCATCGTAGTATAACTGCCGCAACAGAGCGCATTTGGGAACTGCTTCGTCCGTTACTCAGGGACACATCCTGTGGGATCGGCTTGAAGTAAAAAGATCCGTGTTTCCAAA
>DAOTZF010000090.1:0-6447 GCA_034434415.1 Anaerolineales bacterium
CACCTGGCAATGGGATCAAACCTCTTTTGAAACAACACTGCCGGAAACGATCCAAAGCATGACCCTCTTCCGCAGTGATTGATTTTCATTTTCTCCTCCTTGTTGTTGTCTCCATAGCGAGACGTTGCCCGCCATTTAATGAATGGCGGGCAACTATTATGTGCTGGTATTTTGGAGGAATTTAGATTCTACAGTAGGCTGGTTGACCTTCAAGAGAGAGAGAAATTACCTGTAGACGGCCAGACATAGATATCGCCATATCTATATGTTGCGTACAAGGGGAGTCAACCAGCCTGCTCTAACTTCTAAACGTCAGCAAACGTGAGGGGAACCAACTATAAAAACATATTACCTTGTTTCGTCCAACAGCGAATTTTTATTAACAAGATGTTAACCCGTTCTTCCATTGTCCTTAAACGGCGATTGTTATCATTCCCACGTTACAAAAATAAAAGGAGAAAAAGAAATGACCAAAATAGTACGTTCATTTATGTTTGTGTTCGTGGTTCTCAGCCTCGTGCTTGCCGCGTGCGCGCCCGCCACTGAGACTGAAGCTCCAGCTACTGAAGCTCCCGTTGTGGAACCCACCGCCGCGCCGGCTCAACCCACTGCGGAGCCTGATCCGATGGCAATGTATCTGCCGGATGCTGTGTCCGGAGACATTGTCACGGCTGGTTCCTCCACCGTCTTCCCTCTCTCTGAGCGCATGAAACAACGCTTCGAAGAGGAAGGTTTTACCGGTAACCTGACCATTGACTCCATTGGTTCCGGGGCCGGCATCGAGCGCTTCTGCGTCGCCGGTGAGACCGACATTGCCAACGCCTCCCGCGCCATCCGCGACACCGAAGTCGAATCCTGCCGAGGCATCGGACGCGAACCGATCGAATTCTATGTCGGCATTGATGCCCTAGCAGTCGTCGTCAGCGCAGAAAATGATTTCGTTACCGACGTTACGTTGGAAGAACTGGCGTTGATCTACTCGACCGCCACCAACTGGTCGGACGTCCGCCCAGAGTGGCCCAATGAGCCCATTCAACGCTTCTCGCCCGGTACTGACTCAGGCACTTTCGATTACTTCGTCGAAGCCGTGATGGAAGAAGTGTTGGGTGATACCGGCGGAGATGCAATCCTCAACTCGGCTGGCACGCAGTTCTCGGAAGATGACAATGTGCTGGTGCAAGGTGTGCAGGGTTCACCCTATGCCATCGGTTACTTCGGCTATGCTTACTATCAGGAAAATGCCTCGACCCTTACGGCTCTCTCTGTGAACGGTGTTACCCCCACGGAAGAAACTGCCGAATCCGGCGAATACCCGATCTCACGCCCGCTCTTCATCTACTCGACGGCTCAGATCATGCAGGAAAAACCGCAGGTTGCCGCCTTCATCTACTTCTACATCACCAATGTTGCGGATGAGATCCTCGATGTCGGCTACTTCCCCACCAGCGACGAAGCGGCTCAGGAAAATCTGGACGCCTGGCTCGCGGCAATGGGTCAATAAAAAACAAAAAAAACGAACTATACGCAAGCCTTCCCTCTTCCGCGCGGAAGAGGGAAGGTAATTTATTGTAAAATAGGGATATGCTTTTCGAGAGGAGGCGCTTGCATGGCTGAAATAACAGTGAACAGTGCGGAAAAGAAATCGCCCGCGTTTAATCTGCGGCGCAAGCCGCGCTTGGGGGAAACGATCATTCAGGGATTATTATTTTTCAGCGGTTTTTTCTCCATCTTCACCACGCTCGGTATCGTGTATGAACTTGGAAAGGAGTCTTTGCTCTTTTTTCAGATGCCCGAAGTGGATATTCTTTCCACGATAACGACAACGGAATGGAAGCCGCATATCGGCAAGTTCGGCATCTGGCCCCTGTTGAACGCCACTTTGATGACAACGACGATCGCGATGGCGATAGCCATTCCGCTGGGAATGAGCGTGGCGGTTTTCCTGAGCGAGTATGCCAGCCCAAGAGTTCGCAGTACACTGAAACCGATCCTCGAAGTGCTGGCTGGAATCCCAACCATCGTTTATGGATATTTTGCCCTAACATTTATGACGCCGATCCTGCGCGAGATCTTCGGAAAAGATGTTGTTCAGATTTACAATACCGGGTCTGCGGGCTTGGTGATGGGGATTCTCATCCTGCCTCTCATTTCTTCCATGACGGAGGATGCCTTGAGCGCCGTCCCGCGCTCCCTGCGTGAAGCCGCTTATGGGATGGGCGCGACCAAACTGGAGGTGGCATTGCAGATCGTGGTGCCTGCGGCTCTTTCGGGAATCGCCGCCGCGATCATTGTCGGCATTTCGCGTGCAATCGGTGAAACAATGATCGTGGCAGTCGCCGCCGGTGCAGGACCCAATTTCACATTCAGTCCCTTCGTTGGCGCAGAGACCATCACCGGGCACATCGTTAGAATTTCGGGCGGCGACCTAAGTTACGACTCGATCGATTACAACAGTATTTTTGCGCTTGGGCTGTTCTTATTCTTTATTACCCTCGTTCTCAACATCATCAGCCAGGCAATTGTGCGCCGCTTCAGGGAGGTGTACGAATGAAAGAGAAGTTCATTGTTGAGGAGTTTTCCGACAATCTCAATACCCGCAACCGCAGAGGCGCGGTCTGGCACGTGGTCTTTCAAGCCTCTACGATTGTCGGCATCCTTGCGTTGATCACGCTGATCCTCAATGTGGTCAACAGCACGTTTGGTTATATCGCCTACGAAGCGCGCGTGGACCCAGACACCCTCGCCGCAGACGGGATGCCATTGGAAGCGCAGAGCAAAGACCAATTGGTGTCTCTCCTTCAAACGGAACTTTCAAGCGGCGCATTCAACAAACTGGAAAACGAGAAGCCCTTTGCGGAACGCACGCGCGAAGAGGTATTTCAACTGGTGGTCGAACGGATCGTCAGGCCCGATATTGTGGAAGTGTGGGATTTATGGATATCGCTCACACAAGAAGATGAAATCCGCGCGACGGTGGCACGCGACTTCCCCAATGCCGAGTTGGATTTCGTCTCCTGGCTCACCACTGATTTTGTCACCCGGCCGCAGACGAGCGAACCCCTGAGCACCGGCGTCCGCACGGCGATCCTTGGATCATTGTGGACGATCTTTTTTACGATCCTGCTTGCCTTTCCCATCGGCGTGGGAGCCGCGATCTATCTTGAAGAGTACGCGTCGGACAACTGGCTGAATCGAATCATCCAGACCAATATCAATAACCTTGCAGGCGTTCCTTCGATCGTGTACGGCATTTTGGGTCTCGCGATCTTCGTCCGCGCGCTGGAGCCCCTCACTAGCGGCAAATTGTTTGGAATAGAAAATTTAACCTCAGAGAATGGAAGAACCGTCTTGTCTGCGGGTCTCACCCTCGGTTTGCTTGTGTTGCCCATCATCATCATCAACGCGCAGGAAGCGATCCGTGCGGTGCCGCGTTCACTGCGCAATGCCAGTTATGGGGTTGGCGCAACCAAATGGCAGACGGTCTGGTCGCACGTCCTGCCGAACGCCCTGCCGGGCATTCTCACCGGCACCATCCTCGCCGTCTCACGCGCCATCGGTGAATCGGCCCCGCTAATTGTGGTCGGTGCATCCACTGCGATCAGTTTTGATCCCGAATCGCCTTTTTCAAAATTTACCACGCTTCCCATTCAGATCTACCAGTGGACTTCGCGCCCACAGGAAGAATTCAAAAGCCTCGCCGCCGCATCCATCCTTGTACTTCTGATCTTGTTGCTCAGCCTGAACGCGTCCGCCGTACTACTGCGCAACCGCTTCAGCAGGAGATTCTAAGCATGACTTCGAACGATACCTCACAAAACGGGCAATATGTGCTCGAAACACGCAACCTTGATATTTACTACGGCAGTTTCAAAGCCGTAACCGACGTAAATATGAAGGTGGAACGCAACAAGATTACCGCCATCATCGGGCCATCGGGTTGCGGAAAATCCACGTTGTTACGCGCCTTCAACCGCAT
Organism: Anaerolineales bacterium; assembly: GCA_034434415.1. Classification (GTDB taxonomy): domain Bacteria; phylum Chloroflexota; class Anaerolineae; order Anaerolineales; family Villigracilaceae; genus Defluviilinea. Next base: position 3,977 of record DAOTZF010000090.1, read on the forward strand.
GAACGAACTCTTCGCGGGCACGTCCATTCGCGGGCAGATCATGTTCGACGGGGAGGATATCTACGCCAAAGAGGTGGATCCGGTCGAAGTCCGTTATCGAATCGGCATGGTGTTCCAGAAGCCGAACCCCTTCCCGAAATCCATTTACGAAAACATCGCTTGGACCGCGCGCATCCACGGTTACAAGGGCAACATGGATGAACTCGTGGAAAACTCCCTGCGCCAGGCTGCATTGTGGGATGAAGTGAAGGACAAACTTCAGCAATCCGGCTTGTCGCTCTCCGGCGGACAGCAACAACGTCTGTGCATTGCGCGCGCCATCTCGATCAAACCGGAAGTCATTTTGATGGACGAGCCCGCTTCTGCGCTCGACCCGATCGCCACGCTCAAGATCGAAGAGTTGATGCAGGAACTGAAAAAGAATTACACCATCACGATCGTAACGCACAACATGCAGCAAGCCGCGCGCGCCTCCGATTACACGGCCATGATGATGCTCTCAGGCGAAGGCGAACGCTCGGGAACCGTGATCGAATTCGACGACACCAAGATGATCTTTACCAATCCGAAGGACAAGCGCACAGAAGATTACGTCACGGGCAGGTTTGGATAGGCATAAGGAGATACACTTGTCAAAGCCAAAGGTATTGTTCCTTTGCACGGGTAACTCGGCGCGCAGTCAAATGGCGGAGGCTTTCTTAAGGGCCTACGCAGGTGAGCATTTTGAAATTCACAGTGCCGGCTTGGAGCCGAAAGGTCATATTTTGCCTGATGTGCTCACAGTAATGAAAGAACGCGGGCTGGATATGGTTGGGCAAAGTTCCAAGAGCGTTCGCGAATATCTGGGCAAAACAATTTTTGCTCATGTTGTCACAGTGTGTGGAGATGCAGAGGAGAATTGCCCAGCCATTTTCCTCAACATGGGAAAGCACGAGCATTGGCCCTTCGATGACCCTGCAAAATTTCAGGGCAGTGATTCAGAACGGCTTGAATTTGTCCGTAAAGTCCGCGACCAGATCGATCAGCGAATTCTCCGCTGGCTTGAAGAGCAAAAAATCCAGCCGGAATTAATCTCTGGCAATCAAGCGGCCGCGAAATAAGTTTCTGTTAGAATCAAACATATGTATCTTGTAAAAGCGATAAGAGGTATTCATGGTACGAAAAACTTTTGAAACTGAGATACAACTGGTAAAAGATAACATCCTGATCCTCGGCAGCATGGTGGAGAAGGCTCTTTCGGATTCCGTCGAATCACTCAAGAAGCGCGATATTAATGCGGCGCAGAGGATCTTCGAGGAAGACAATGAGATCAACCGCAAACGTTTCGAGATCGAGAACCAATTGATGGTGTTGATCGCCACGCAGCAGCCGATGGCGCATGATCTGCGCCTGTTGGCTTCCAGCATGGAGATCATCTCCGAACTGGAGCGTATGGGCGATTACGCCAAAGGCATTGCCAACATCAACATCCGCATGGGCGATGAACCCCTGCTCAAACCGCTGATCGATGTGCCGCGCATGGCGCAAAAGGGCGCCGACATGCTGCACCGCTCCCTGACCGCCTTCGTCAACGAAGATGTCGAAGCCGCGAAGTCGATTCCCATCGAGGACGACGAAGTGGACGCGCTCTACAACCAGGTCTACCGCGAGTTGATGACCTTCGTCATTGCCGACCCGAAAACCATCGAACGCGCTAACTGGTTGTTGTGGGTGGCGCACAACATTGAACGCTTCGCAGATCGCGTAACAAATATTTGCGAGCGAACCGTGTTCATCGTCACCGGTGAGATGAAAGAAATTAAATCGTCGGACGACGAATTCTGGAAACAACAGGGACATTGATGCGCACAGTGCTTTTCCTGTGCACAGGCAACTCGTGCCGTTCCCAAATGGCGGAAGCCATCGTCAATGCCCGTTACTCCGAGGAGTGGCGGGCGTTTTCTGCTGGTACAAAACCTGCGGGGTACGTTCATGAACTGGCGATCGAAGCGTTGCATGAAATTGGAATCGATCACACAGGCGAATCGAAACACATCAACGATCTGATTTCAAAAGATTTCGATCTCGTTGTCACCGTGTGTGATTCGGCAGCGGAGGAATGTCCTGTGTGGCCCGGCAAGGCGGGCAAACGCGTCCATCACAGTTTTGTGGACCCGGCAAAAGCGGAGGGAACGACGGAGGAACAGATGGCAGTTTTCCGTCGGGTGCGAAGCGAGATGTTGGAAGTCATCCCGAAGATTCTAAACACGTAGACAAGTAAATAAGTAAACAGGTAAACTGGGGAGAACACGCGTACGCGTCATGTGTACGTGTCTTCAAGTTTATCTATTTACAATGCACCGGGAGACTCCAGATGAATAACCCCTACGACATCCTCTTCACCCCGCTTCAAATCGGACCTGTAACTGCTCCCAACCGTTTTTATCAGGTGCCCCACTGCAACGGATTCGGCCACCGCATGCCGCAAGGGA
>DAOTZF010000091.1:0-14098 GCA_034434415.1 Anaerolineales bacterium
ATATTCATACTATTCCAACTCGCTAACGGTTAACCATCACTACGTTCAACGTGCCAGCGAAATAAAGACATCCTCCAGCGTCGGCTCGCCGACAACGACATCGCGCACATTCACGTTCTTCGCCTTCAACACCTTCAACAAATCTTCTTTCTTCATTCCTCTTTCCGTAATCGTCCTCAAATGATCTCCTGCCAGCCCCACACGTAAGACACCATCAATTTCAGGTAAGACATCCAACCCTTTTTCCAATGGCTCGGCATACACCTCCCACACATCGCCGGGGATGATATTCTTTTTCAAGTTCGAGGGCGTGTCCATCGCGAGCAATTTTCCATCACGCATGATGCCTACGCGCTCACAATATTCGGCTTCGTCCATGTAATGCGTTGTAACCAAAATCGTCACGCCGTTTTCGGCGAGTTCGTAGATCAGGTCCCAAAAGGCGCGGCGCGCAGTGGGGTCAACGCCGGAGGTGGGTTCATCGAGGAACAATAATTTCGGCTCGTGTACCAGCGCGATTCCCAACGCAAGCCGCTGACGCCAGCCCGCGGAGAGCGCACGCGTCAATGTGGAGTCGTGTCCCGTCAGCCCGACCAGTTCCAATGTCCGCGTGATGCGGGCTTTGTCTGTGATCCCATATACTCCGCCATAAAACGTCAAATTTTCCAGCACCGTCAGATCGTCGTAGATCGCAAACTTTTGCGACATGTATCCCGCGCGCTTTCGCACTTCTTCACTTTGCCTGAACGAGTCGAATCCCAACACGGTCGCTTCGCCTTCACTCGGCTCAAGCAAACCCAGCAACATGCGGATCGTGGTGGTTTTGCCCGATCCGTTCGGGCCGAGATAGCCCACCACTTCACCCTCGTTCACTTCGAAGTTGACATGGTCGACCGCGATGAAATCCCCGAAGCGGCGCGTGAGATTTTCAACATAAATGACAGGCAGGCTCATAAAATTTCCTTTACCACGAAGGACACTAAGGTCACGAAAGAAAATATTTAAAATCCTTTGTGTACTTTGTGTCCTTCGTGTTTAAGAACTATCCCTTTTCCAACTGCGATTTGAGCCGCGCGAGATTCTCCTCCATCATCGCTTTGACGCGTCCCTGCATCACCGGCTCTGCCAGTTTGAACAAGCCGCCGGGGTTGCCCTGCGCGTTGAGGCTGAGTTTGGTGCCGGTGCCCACGGTCTTGAACGTTAGGGTCACATTGACCTGCACGGGTCCGGCGTGCATCTGAAAGCCATATTTTGAATCGGGCTCGAACGCCACCACCTGCATCTCACCTTCGATGCGGCGCCCCATCATCTCGCCCACGCTTTTGAATTTTGTGCCCACACCAACCGCGCCTGGCGTGATCTGTTCCAAACTTACTACCGCTGAGTTCCACTTCGACATGTTGTTTGGGTTGGTGATGAACGCGAATACATCTTTCACAGGCTTGTCGATCAACGTGCCAAGGTCCAGGTTGATCATGATTTAACTCCTTCGTGCTGAAATTCGTGCTCGGATAATGCGATGAACACATCTTCGAGGACCGGCGGGATGGAGCGTAACTCCTCGATCTCACCGCCCACGCTTCGTATCGCGGACGGAAGCCTGCGCAGGACAGTCTGGGCTTTATCCACCCCGACGCGGATGTGCAATCGATCTCCGAACGCCTGTACATCTTCAACGTCTGAATCCACATACGCAGCATGACGGAGGACGTGCAACGGCTTGCCGCGCAATTCAAGAATGCGGTTGTTCAGCCGTGAACGCAGATTCGACGGGGTGTCTTCCGCGATTATTTTTCCGTCTTTCATAAATCCCACGCGATGACAGCGCGAAGCTTCATCCATGTAGGGCGTGGAAATTAAGACGGAGACTCCGCCCTCACCCTTCCCCCCTCTCCCAATGGAAGAGGGGGATACAAGTTTAATAACCAATTGCCAAAAATCCTGCCGCGTAACGGGGTCAACACCCGTGGTCGGTTCATCGAGAAGCAAAACCCGCGGGCGTGTTACCAGCGCGGAGGCAAGTCCCAGTTTCTGTTTCATACCGCCAGAGAGTTGACCCGCGCGGCGGTCCTTGAACTTCTCGAGCCCTACGAATTCGAGAATCTCCAGCGAACGGGGAAGCCATTCATCTGATTTTAGTCCGCGCGCTTCGGCAAAGAAGCGGATGTTCTCCAGTACGGTCAGATCTTCGTACATGGAAAATCGCTGTGAGAGATAACCGAACTGGGAACGGGCGAGTTCGGTGTGATGATCAATGTCAAAACCGCATATCTCCACCTGACCCGAATCCGCTTTGAGCGCGCCGACGAGTAGGCGCATGGTGGTGGTCTTGCCTGCACCGTCCGCGCCGACGAGTCCATAAATTTCACCCGCGCGGATGTTTAGCGATACACCGTTTACTGCGTGAGTGTCGCCGAAGGATTTGCTTATATTATTGGCTTGAACGAGGTCATTGTTCATAACAGGTTATTGAAATTTTTCTTGTGACTGTGGTCTCGAGATGCCTTCGGCTAACGCCTCAGGCTACTCGACCACCCACTGATTACTGGTTACTGATAACTGTTTACTTAAAAACCACATCCGCTGGCATGCCGATCTTTAGCTTGCCTTCACTATCGGTCACTTTCAATTTAATGGCGTACACCGTCGAACTTCGTCCTTCCGCTGTTTGCACATTGCGCGGGGTGAATTCTGCCGAATCTGCAATATGAACTACAACCGCGTCGAAAGTTTCGCCTGCGAAAGAATCCACAGTTACCGATGCTTCCTGTCCAAGCGAGATATTGCCATACTGATTTTCGGGAACATAAACGGTGATCGTCAATTCATCCAGGTTTGCCATGGAAATCGCGAGCGCGCCCGGCTGGACGAATTCGCCCGGCTCGATATTTCGAGTGAGGATCACGCCATCCATCGGGGCATGGACCGTTATTTTTTCCAATTGGGTTTCGATCGTATCCAATCTGGATTGCGCCGATACCACATTTGCCTTTGCCTGTTCGAGCGCGGCTTGCGCTTGTTCAACAACTTTCGCCGCGGCTTGCACCTGCAGGGAATCCGCGCCGGTCTGCAAGGCACGGAGGGAATCCACTGCACGGTCATACGCCTCCTGTGCGATCATCACATCCGCGCGGGCTTCGAGAACGTCCGCCGCCCCATCGGTGGTCAGCGCATCGTCATACTCTTTCTGTGCATCTTCGAGATCGATCTTCGCTTCATCGAGCATCACCTGCGCCGAGTCGCGCAGGTCCTGCCCGTCTGACGCGCCGCTCGTACTATCGTACACATCCTGCGCATTCTGGAACGCAAGGCGCATCTGGATCAAACGAGATTCGACTTGCAGAAAGTCGTCACTGCCTGCGCGCTGGTTGATATCCTCAAGATTCGATAATGCATCATCAAGGGCTGATTTTTTCGCATCCAGTTCGGCTTGCGCGGCGCGGATGCGTTCTTCTTTTGAGAAGTACCACACAGGCTGGTCAAATTCCGTGGGGGCGAACTCATCCCAGATCGCTGTGCGGGAGGAAGATTCCTGTTGGAGCGCGTTGGAGAGAGTCAACTCGTGCTGCAATTGGGCAGACGCCAACGCGACTTCTGCTGTGCGGACTGCGGCATTCGCCGCATCAAGCGCGGACTGGGCGGTCTGCTTCTCCGATTGAAGCAGGCTGTCGTCGAGAGAAAGAAGCGGGTCGCCCGCCTGCACCGATCGTCCCTCTTCGGCGAACACCTCCACGACTTTGCCCGCCATCTCAGGGGAGATATTCACTGTCACTGCTTCGATGGTGCCGGAAGCTTTGAGTTGTCCATTTTCCTCGGGCGACAACGAGCGGAACGCGTAATACCCGAGGGTGGAAAGAACGATCAATACTGCGAGAATGCGAACAGGAAGAGGGGGAAACATACGATTCATGTTGAGCTCCTAATCTAAACGTTTACGGAAGCGCAGTGCGGCAAGGGTCATAATACCGACTGCGAAAAGGGTCATGGCAATGACATCGAGCTTGATCATATCGAGACCCACACCTTTGAGCAATAACGAACGGATGATGACGAGGTAATATCGCAACGGCATCAAATACGAAAGCCATTGCAAAACCCTGGGCATGGCTTCAAGCGGAAAGAAAAAGCCTGAGAGAAAGATGCTCGGTAAAAGTGTCATCCAGACCGTGAGCATCGCTTCCTGCTGCGTATTCGCAATCGTGGATGCCAGCAGGCCGATTCCCAACCCTGTCACCATGAACACACCTGAAAGCAAAATGATGAGTCCGAGGTCACCTCGAATCGGGACTCCGAACCACCAGTGCCCCACCGCGAGGACTTCGAGGGTATTGAAAAAACCCAAAACGACATAGGGTGTGAGTTTACCGACGATCAATTCCCATGGGCGGATGGGTGTAACGATCAGTTGTTCGATGGTCCCGCGTTCACGCTCACGCACAACGGATGTGGCGGTGAGGATCGCCGCTATGGCATACAGTATCATGCCGATCACACCGGGAATCATGAAGTGGGCACTGACCAGATCCGGGTTAAACCAAACGGTCGTGCGGACTTCGACGGGCGGTTGTACGCGCAAGTTCATGCCGCTGCGTTCGAACTTTTGCAAAAGGATTCCCGATGCGTGCGCCTGTCCGATCAACTGCGACGCGGCAAGCGCAGTGGACGCACTGGTTGGGTCAGAACCGTCGAGGATAAAAGCGATTTGCGCGTCTCCCTCGGCGAGGCGCTGGGCATAATCGGGCGGGATGATGACAGCCGCGCGGGCGTCGCCAGCAAGAATCAGTTCCTCGATCTCCGATTCTGAATAGACCACATAGGCGACGCGGAAATAATCCGCCGCGCGATAGGATTCGATCAAAGCGCGCGATTCCACGCTTTGACTCCGGTCCAGCACGGCGAGCGGTACATTGCGCACATCGTTCGTGGCTGAATACCCAAGCAGGAACAATTGCATGATCGGAATGATGATGATCATGACCAGCGTGCGCGGATCGCGGAAGATCTGAATGAATTCCTTTCGGATGATGGAAAGCAAACGAGAGTTCATGCAGCCTCCTTCAAAATACCGTGCAGGAAGATATCCGCGTATGCTTCTTCGGTCTTTTTGGGCATGAGCTTGCTGACGATGGAGTTCGAGATCACCATATCCGTGATCAGGTAGGACAGGCACATACCGATGAAACTTCGCATCAACAAGGCGGGGTTGGTCACACGCAGATCCTTGCGGGATTTGATGACGCGCTCGAAAACAGGCAACACCTTTGGCGCCAATTCGCGCAACAACAGGGAGCCGTGTTTGCCTTTGAATTCCACCAGCTCGATGAACATGAGGTTGATGAATTCTGATTGCCCGCCCATTTCAGTAATGACGATGTGAAATGCCTTCCTGAAAAAATCCTCCAGCGTCTCCCCCTCTGCGGCAAGGATGGCGGGAAGCAGTTTCTTGTAGGGATGCTTGTCTACCACGATCCCGGCAAAGATCTCCTCCTTGCTGGAGAAGTGGTTGTAGATGCCGCCCAGCGCCAACCCAACCTCTTCCGCGATCTGGCGCATGGATGTGGCGGCGTAGCCCTGCGTGAGGAATAATTCCATTGCTGCATCTTCGATGGCAAGGCGGGTGACTTCGCCTTTTCTCAGTTTCTCTTTGGGCATGAATGTCTCCACGTTAAAAATGAACGCTCGTTCATTTTTATTGTAGCCGAATCGGACACGATTTGTCAAGGTGCCGAATTTCCAAATGGTAAAATCCTATCCATGCTCCCCCTCACTGCTGTGGAAAAATATATCCGTCTGCACCTACGGTTCAATGTTTTTGTGAATCTACTGGATGGCGCCTTGTTCGGGCTGGCACTTGGATTCGCGTCCTTCGCGACCATCATCCCTCTGTTCGTCTCGCATTTGACCCAATCCGCCATTCTCATCGGGCTGGCGCCGGCGTTTCATTCTGTGGGTTGGCAATTGCCGCAATTGTTCAACGCCGGTCAAATCGCGCGGGCGCGCGAGTACAAGCCGATGGTTTTGAGAAACACGATCCATGAACGGGCGCCGTTTCTTGTACTGGGAATCACTGCGTTCTTGATCCCATGGATCGGGATACAAACAGCACTGCTCGTCACGTTCCTTGCGCTTGCCTGGCAGGGAATTGGCGGCGGATTCACCGCCAACCCATGGACGAGTTTCGTCTCGAAGATCATCCCACCCGAATCGCGCGGCACATTTTTCGGGATGCAGGGCGGCTTGGTAAACCTTGCTGTCAGTATTGCCGCCATCGGCGCGGGTTATTTGCTGGATACAGTCGCATTCCCGAATAATTTTGGAATCAGCTTCTTCATCGCCAGCATCCTGTTGGTCGCGTCCTTCGCCGCAATCGCGCAGACGCGAGAGCCGAGGGATGAGGAGAAGGTCGTTTCGGAGGAGCAAACACACTTTTGGGATGATGCGAAGTCCATTCTGAAAAAGGATAAAAACTTCAATTGGTTCCTCGTCACGCGTTTCCTGATGCAGTTCGCAACGATGGGGTTCGGGTTTTACATCCTGCTCGGTCTGCGACGCTTCGAAATGGACGCGGTTACCGCGGGCTATCTCACTGCCGCGCTTACGCTCACGCAAACCTTTGCCAATGCAGGCATGGGCTGGCTCGGTGATAAGATCGGCCATCGCGTCATGTTGATTCTCGGCGCGACCACTGCAGTATTAAGCTCTGCAACCGCATGGTTTGCGCCGTCCATCGCCTGGCTGTATCTTGCCTTCATCCTTTCAGGTTTTGGAAATGTCGCGTTATGGACGATAGGAATTGCATTCACCGTGGGATTCGGAACGGATATGGAACGCCCCATCTACATCGGCTTGTCGAATACGCTGGTCACACCCGCAACGATCACCGCGCCGATCCTCGGCGGATGGCTGATCGACGCATTCGGTTTTGAATCCACGTTTGTGCTGGCGGCAATTCTCGGTATGATCACTGCATCAATATTGATTTTGATCGTGAAAGATCCCCAATCTCACCGGACGGCATCAACTGTTATTGTACAAAAGGAGCAGGCATGACCCTCATTCAGGAAAAAGTTTCGCAAGCCATTGAGATACTCAAACAACAAAACATTGACCTTTGGTTGACCTTCGTGCGCGAAACATCTGGCGTACGCGACCCCGCGCTCGATTTTCTCATCGGCGCGAACGATCTCACCTGGCCCTCGGCGTTGATTCTGACACGCGACGGTAAAAGGGTCGCCATCGTGGGAAATCTCGAAACGGAAGCGCTTCGGCGGCTGGATGTTTTTGACGAGATCATCGGGTATGACACCGCTGTCAGCGGACCCCTACGCGACACGATGACCCGCCTCAACCCCGACCATATCGCTGTGAACACTTCCCGCAACAACGTTCACGCGGACGGTTTGACTCACGCCATGTATGAATTCCTCCAGCAGTATCTTGCGGACACACCTTATGCAAACCGCTTCATCAGCGCTGAACCGGTGATCAACGCCTTGCGCGGACGCAAAACCCCGGCTGAACTCGCTCGCATCCGCAGAGCCGTTGAAATCACGAACGAGATCTATGAGAAGACTTTTGCCTTTATCAAAGTCGGCATGACCGAGATCGAAGTGGGCGAATACATGCACCGATTGGTGAAAGAATACAACGTGGGTCTGGCATGGCCCGCGGAGAATTGTCCGGCCGTTAATTCGGGACCAAATAAAGTGGTCGGGCACAACGGTCCCACCGATATCAAGATAGAACGCGGTCATATCATTCACTTTGACTTTGGCGTGAAATATGACGAGTATTGTTCCGATATTCAGCGCATTGCGTATGTGTTACGCGAAGGCAAAACACAAGCCCCGCCCGAGGTCCAACGCAGCTTCGACACGGTCCGCACCGCCATCGAACAATCGCGCGCGGCGATGAAGGCGGGTGTTACCGGCAACTCGATCGACGTGATCGCCCGTGAGGTCGTTACCGATTCGGGATATCCCGAATACAACTACGCGCTGGGTCATCAGCTCGGGCGTGTGGCGCATGACGGAGGCGCGTTGCTTGGTCCACTGTGGGAGAAATACGGCGACTCGCCAAATCAAATACTGGAAGTAGGGCAGGTCTATACGATCGAACCCGGCTTGGCAGTTCCCGGTTATGGTTATCTTGGTCTGGAAGAAGATGTGGTCATGACCGAAAACGGCGCGGAATATATTGGCGATCCACAAACTGAAATCGTGTTGATCAAGGGATAATTTCACGTTACAAGTGAAAAACTGGTGATGAAATACTTATCTCGCGCTCTGCTCTCGATTGTCTGCCTTCTCCTGCTCACCGGGCTTGTCTGGTTGGTGAAGAAAAACCAGTCTTCGCCGCCGCCGAGTGGTGAAGCATTTCAACTCGTCGCGGGCTGGCCCCGCTTGCCTGAGGGGACAAGAATCGGGCAAGTCTCCGGTGTGGATGTAAACTCGAATGGCGACATCGTTGTTTTCCACCGAGCGGATCGTATTTGGGATGGTGAGGAGTATGGCTTGGATTCCATCTCCTCCCCCACGATTTTCATCCTCGATGATGAAACAGGAGAATTGATCGGTAGTTGGGGGGCGGATATGTTCATCATTCCACACGGTCTAACCATAGACGATGAAGACAATCTCTGGCTGACCGATGTTGGATTGCATCAAGTATTCAAATTCGACCTGAAAGGCAACCTGTTGATGACCCTCGGCGAGCGCGGCGTGGCAGGAACTGACAACAACCATTTCAATCAACCTACAGATGTCGCCATCGCTCAGGATGGAACTCTTTATGTCAGCGACGGATACGGCAACAGTCGTATTTCAAAATTTTCACTAGGCGGCGAATTCATCACCAGTTGGGGAACCAGGGGAAACGAAGCAGGACAATTTGACACGCCGCACAGCATCGCGCTCGACCCAGATGGGAATCTTTATGTCGCAGACCGCGGGAACGCGCGCCTGCAGGTCTTCGACCCCGATGGAAAATTCATCACCGAGTGGAAAAGTCCATCGCTCGGAAGACCGTGGGCGGTTCGCTTCGATACGGCGGGAAATATGTACATCGTTGACGGCGGCGACCAATCCACATTCTGGCCCGACCGTGCACGAATCACCAAACTGGACGCCGAAGGTAACATCCTTGCATCCTTTGGCTCGTATGGCAACGAGCCGGGCCAATTTATTTGGCCCCATGCCATCGCGACCGGTCCCGACGGGGCATTGTATGTCGGTGAAGTTGCCACAGGCATGAGAATTCAGAAATTCAAACCAGACAGGTAGGGATCTTTCAACAATCATCCGCCGAGGTGGTTCTTGATCTGTAACCATCTGTGCGCAAAGAGGAGGCGGATTGTCGCATTTCCGCGTGCCTTCCATCACTGGAGGACTTTTTCACGTCTCACTATACTCGTCACTGTGAGGCAAACGCAATGTCAAACGAAGATCCCAGAATTCTCGAACTACGCAGGATACGCGAAAAGGCGCGGGAAGGCGGCGGCGCAGAGCGTGTCGCAAAACAAAAAGCCAAGGGGAAATTAACCGCCCGCGAACGCATCGGTCTGCTCCTTGACCCCGGCACATTCAATGAGATCGAACCCTTCATCATGCATCAGGGTGACGATATGAACCTGCTCAAGGAAAAATACTATGGCGACGGTGTGATCACCGGATATGGGCAGATCAGCGGGCGAACCGTCTACTTATATTCCCAAGATTTCACAATTTATGGCGGCACGCTGAGTGAAATGCAATCGCATAAGATCTGCCGCGTCATGGATCTGGCGGTACGCAACGGGGTTCCCTTCATCGCACTAATCGACTCAGGCGGCGCACGCATCCAAGAGGGCGTGCGTTCGATGGGCGGCTACGCAGAGATCTTCCGGCGCAACGCACAATACTCCGGCGTGGTGCCGCAGATCAGTGTGATGCTCGGTCCCTGCGCGGGCGGTGCGGCGTATTCCCCTGCATTAACAGATCTGGTGATCATGGTGGACAAGCAATCGTTCATGTTCCTGACAGGTCCCGAAGTGATCAAAGCCGTGACGGGAGAGATCATCGACCCGGAATCGCTGGGAGGATCCACCGTGCACATGTCCATCAGCGGCGTTGCACACCTGAGCCGGAAAACGGAAAAAGACGCGCTCGACACAGTGCGATATTTCCTTTCTTATCTGCCGTCGAATAACGTGGAGAATCCGCCCTTTGTCAAAACCACAGACAACGCCCTGCGCATGGATGAAGAGCTTAACCGTATCATCCCGCTCGATCCGTCCGAGCCGTATATCATGCACCAGGTTATCGAAAAAATCATCGATCAGGGCACATTCCTCGAGATCCAGCAGGACTGGGCGCGCAACGCCATCGTCGGGCTGGCTCGCATCGGCGGTCACAGTGTGGGGATCGTGGCGCAGGAACCCGCCATCATGGCAGGTGTCATCGATATTGACGCGGCGGATAAAATGACACGCTTCGTCCGCATGTGCGACTGCTTCAATATCCCGGTCGTGACCTTCGTCGATTCGCCCGGCTTCCTGCCCGGCATCGCGCAGGAGCACGGCGGTATTATCCGCCACGGCGCAAAACTGTTATATGCCTATTCGGAGGCAACCGTTCCGAAGATCTGCATCATCACACGCAAAGCCTATGGCGGCGCATATGTGGTCATGTCCAGTAAGTATCTCGGCACCGATGTAACGTATGCCTGGCCTTCGGCTGAGATCGCTGTGCTGGGCGCGGAAGGTGCGGCAAACATCCTGTTCAAGAAACAGATCGAGGCGGCGGCCGATCCGTCTTTGGAGCGAGCGCGGCTCGCCGAAGAACACCGCAGAAAATTCAACAATCCTTATTACGCCGCGTCCACCGGCTACGTGGATGACATCATCGAACCCCGCGAATCACGGCCGAAAATCATCGCGGCGCTATCAGCATTACGCGACAAGTATGCGCCTGCGCCGCCGAGAAAACACGGTAATATCCCCGTGTAGATGATGGAAACCATGACTGACCTAACACTCGCGCTTCAAATCACTGCCGCCGGCATGGGGCTCGTCTTCGCCGCGATCCTACTCCTCTGGCTGATGATGATCCTGCTCACGAAACTTACAACAGAAAAAATATCCGCTGCGAAACCAGCCGAATCGGATCGAATTGCAAAGACCGAACTCCTCGCCCAGGTTGCCGCCATCGGCGTGGCGCTGGCTATCGCCGAACAACAGTTGTCCACCGCCCACCCATTGAAAGAACAGCCTCCGGCGCTCATTTCCGCATGGCAGCTGGGTATGCGGACAAGACAAATGACAGAAAAAGGCGGAAGACACAAATGACCATGAAATACACTGTAACAGTTCAAGGAAAACCCTACCTCGTCGATATCGAAGATATCAACACCCGCCCGGTTATTGCCTACGTGGAAGGGGTGCGCTTCGAAATCATTCCGGATACGAATCCGACCGCGGTTCAGCCGGAGGTTGGGGAATCGTGGAAACCGAAACCCATCGAGACACAACAACCAGCACCCGGTCCAAACGCAAGTGAGGTGACCGCTCCCCTGCCGGGGAATGTTATGGAAGTGTTCGTCAAGGCAGGCGATACCATCGAAGCGGGACAGGTCATCGTGATCATTGAAGCGATGAAAATGAAGAATAGCATCCGCTCAACACATGCGGGGAAGATCGCAGAGGTGCTTGTCCATGCCGGTGAGACCGTGGCTCAAAAACAGGTGCTGGTGAGGTTCGAGTGATCTTCACAGAATTGCTCCCGGAGTTGTTGAAGGGGCTGGCAAACTTCACACCGGGCAATGCTGTGATGATCGCCGCCGCATTGATATTGATCTATCTCGCCATATTCAAAGAGATCGAACCTGTGCTTCTGCTCCCCATCGGGTTCGGGTGCCTGCTGGCAAATATCCCACTGGCAGGTATGACCGCCGCAGAAGGAATGATGGGAGTCTTATACAATGCAGGCATCAAGACCGAACTGTTCCCATTGTTAATCTTCATCGGCGTGGGAGCCATGATCGATTTTAGTCCGCTGCTTGCCCAGCCGCGCATGGTGGTGCTAGGTGCCGCGGGGCAATTCGGAATCTTCGGCACTTTGTTGCTCGCCATCGTCCTGGGGTTTCCTCTGAATCAGGCGGCTTCGATCGGCGTTATCGGCGCGATCGACGGTCCAACCTCGATATTCGTCGCGACAAAACTCGCGCCCGAGTTGCTTGCACCCATCGCGGTTGCGGCGTATTCCTACATGAGTCTCATTCCCATCATCCAGCCTCCCTTGATGAAACTACTCACCACAAAACGGGAACGGCGCGTGCAAATGGACTATACGCCCAAACCTGTTTCACAAAAAACGATCGTGCTTTTTCCGATTGTTTTGACGCTTGTCGTAGGCTTGTTGGTCCCCGAAGCGACTCCGCTCATTTCGATGCTCATGCTTGGAAACCTGCTGAAAGTATCCGGCGTGGTCGACCGCCTGAGCAAAGCCGCACAAAATGAGATCATCAACATCTCCACGTTATTTCTCGGTTTGGCGATCGGCGCGACAATGAATGCCGCTTCGTTCCTCAATTTCGATACCGGCGTGATCCTGCTCCTCGGATTGATCGCTTTTATATTGGATACCGTTGCTGGCCTGCTTTTCGGCAAATTGATGTGCGTGCTAAGCGGCTACAAGATCAATCCGCTGATCGGCGCGGCAGGCATCTCCGCCTTCCCCATGGCAGGGCGCCTTGCTGCAAAAACAGCCAACGACGAAGACCCGCAGAACTTCATATTGATGCATGCCATGGGGGCAAACACTGCCGGGCAGCTGGGATCGGTCATTGCAGGCGGAGTCTTGCTGACGCTTGTAAGCAAATTGATCTAACGCGCCAAGCGGAACGACGAGCACTACATAAACTTCAACACTCAGCGCGAGACTCCTGAAAAATGATCCTCTTCGACTCCCTGCCAAGTCTCCTCGTGCAGTTTCATATACTTCGTCAATAACGGATGGACGCGTGCCATCTCTTCATAGATTTTCTGGGCGACGCGCCGGATGGAAAAGTGCGCATTCGCGGCGGAGCGTAACTGACAGAACGCAAACGCCTCGCGCAAATTGAACTGAGCCAGCACACGACGATTAAACCCGTTGGGGACAACATACTGCGCGACAGCAGGATGGAACGCGTTCAATTTCTCGAACATCTGTGACGCGGATTCCATCGCCGCCTCATACGCGGACTGGAAGCCTGATTCGCTGATCAGCAGCGGAGTCGCATACCCCAGCCGCGTCGTCAACCGTTGCGGCGTTTGTGTCATCATGCGGTGGCGTTTGAACTCAGCGTACGCGCCTTGATCCATAATGAGATCAAAGGTATACGTGGAATATTCCAGCTCGCGGAGCGGCACATCGTATTTACCCAGTCTGCCCAACAACCTCTCAGCGAGTCTTTCTCTTTCTGTGTCATCCGATCCTTCAATAAAATTCAGGGCATCTGCGTAAGCCATCTCACCAAAACGATATAACGTTGCCGCTAACACCTTCTTTTCCCCATCCTTATCGTAGTCAATCAAACTGCACCAATCTCCACTTTCCACTTTCGAATTTTCAATTTCCACTTCTCCAATCTCCCTGCATGTCTCCACCAGATACGAAACCACATCCGCGTACTTCACCAAGGTCGGCGTTTCTGCCCTGGATACTTCCTTCACCGCCGCCCCGATCTCACGGACTTCAGCCAGTTCGTGTGAAAGCATCTTGCGAATCGTATTTTCGATGACGCGCGCATTGGCGGTCATACCTACATTTGCCAGTGCAGCGGCTGGGAGGAGGAAGCGGCACACGTCCACGTATTTTGAGCGGACTCGGCGGTCCCAGGCTTCATCCTTTTCATTTTCGCGGCGCGGAAAGCGCTCGAAGATGAGGGTCCGCACGGGATCCAGCGAATCAGCATACGCCTTGAAAAGGAGGCGGATCGTATCCACAAAGTCCGCGCGGAGAGGGTGTCCATCCAATTCAGGCGGGATCGTAAAATCATCCTGTCCCCATTTCTGGTAACGCGTGGATTTTTCCGTGTAGGATGCGAGTCGATTCGACTCGATGCTCTCGATGGCGATGCG
>DAOTZF010000092.1:0-18966 GCA_034434415.1 Anaerolineales bacterium
CTCGGCGCGATGCTCGCACTTGTCACGCTGGCTCTGGCGCCCGCCAACAGTATCCGCTTAGGCAACTCTGCGCCGGGATTGTACGGGCTGGTTTCGAAGACGATGCGTTATCCATTCGACTTCATCCGCGAGGACCTGCTCGCGCTGCCGACTCCCACGCTGGTTTCGATACTACTGCCTGCTTTTCTTTTCTTTTTGGAATATTCGAAACGCCCGCAAGTCGACCTGAAAACATCACGCATCCTTCTGTGGATGGTAGCGGGGACCGTGCTTGCCTATCTTCTCATTGCCTCGAGTTTCGCGCCTAGCGTGTATGGGCAGAACTACCCGATCGCGCGGGCGCGGTTTGCGGGCAGAGTCATCTTAACCGGGAATCTCATGATGATCGGGGCGATGTTGGGTTTACTGCTGGCAAACCTGAAGCTAAACTTATTTCAACGCGCGAGCGTTCGATTTGTCGTCTCAACATTGTTTATTCTCCTGTCGTTATACCCGTTGTGGACGTTCCGGAGGCTCGCTGAACAAATTCCCGTCTATGAGCAACGCGCGCAGGCGTGGGATGAACGCGACGCGCTCATCCGTTCGATGCAAGCCGACGGCGTGCGGAATGTGATCGTCATGCGTTTGCCGACCGAAGCCATTCAGGATCTGCACAATCGCACGGGCTTTCGCCTCAATCGCTGCGCCTCGCTTCTCTACGACGTGGACACCATCCTCGCCGTTCAACCACCAGAGTGAAGATGGTCGATCAATCACAGAATCCCATCCTCGTCACCGGCGCGCACCGCAGCGGCACCACCTGGGTCGGCCGGATGCTTGCCCTCGGTCCCCAGGTTGCCTACATCAGCGAACCGCTCAATGTGTTGCATCGTCCTGGCGTGTTGCGTGCAAGCGTAAGGCATTGGTATCAATACATTTGTGAAGAGAATGAAAGCGGTTACTTTCCCGCCTTCCAGGAGTTGCTCGAGTATCGCTACCACACGTGGGACGAGATCAAATCCATTCGCTCTGTCAAAGACTTCCTGCGCATGGGTCGCGACTTCAAAATTTTTTACGATGCGCTCGAACACGGACAACGCGCGCTCCTCAAAGATCCGTTCGCGATATTCTCGATGCCGTGGTTTGCAAAACGGTTGAATTTCAAGGTGGTTGTCACAGTGCGGCACCCCGCCGCCTTTGCGAGCAGTCTCAAACGCCTCGGCTGGAGTTTCGATTTCAACGACCTGCTGGATCAACCCCTGCTGATGCGCGACCATCTCGAACCCTATCGTGGTCAGATGCAAGCTATTCGAGCAGATGATGTGATTGGTCAGGCAAGCCTGCTGTGGACGATGATCTACCGCTTCGTTCATTCTACGGTCGAGTTGAATCCCGAGTTCATCATCGTCCGCCATGAGGATCTGTCGAACGATCCCATTAACGGTTTTCATGACCTATATTCATCCCTTGGGCTTGCTTTTACTTCACACGTCGAAAGGATGATCCTCAATTCCAGCAGTTCCGAGAACCCGACCGAACTTTCGCGGGGCAAGACTCATTCGGTCAAACTTGATAGCCGCGCCAACGTGGACAACTGGAAGAAACGCCTCACCGAGGATGAGATCGCCCGCGTGCACGAAATCACGAGCGATGCGTTGGAGTTATACTACGCAAAATGAACTCAGCCCCTCACGTTTCCATCGTTACACCGAGTTTCAATCAGGCGCGTTATATCGAAGCGACGATTCGATCCGTGCTGGCGCAGGACTATCCGCGCATCGAATACATCATCGTGGACGGCGGCTCAACCGACGGAACCGTTGAGATCCTCAAAAAATATGAAGGGCGAATCGCTTCGTGGGTGAGCGAACCAGATAAAGGTCAGACCGATGCGATCAACAAGGGATTTGACCGCGCGAAGGGAGACATCCTCGCGTGGATCAACTCCGACGACACGTACGAGCCGGGCGCAGTGAGCGCGGCGGTGAAGTATTTGCACGAGCATCCTGCGATCGGCATGGTTTACGGTGATTGCAACTTCATCAACGAAAGCGGACGCGTGATCGGCAAATTTAACTCGGCTCAAACGGACTTGCGCCTGCTCCGCCGTGGATACGTGCACATCCCTCAGCAGACGATGTTCTTCCGCGCGGACTTGTGGCGGCAGGTTGGCCCGCTCGACCCGTCGTTCTACTTCGCCATGGATTATGATCTGTGGACGCGCATTGCGGCGCATTCGCAGATAAAATATGTGCCTCAGACATGGGCGAACTTTCGCTTGCACACGTCCGGCAAGACCATTGTCGCAGACGACCGCTGCTGGCCCGAAATGATTCGCGTGCACTACCGCGACGGCGGTTCGTTCATTTCGGTGATCGTGGCAAAATATTACCTCCGCAAACTGGTTGCGCCTTTCCTGAATTTACGTCGTAGAATGATGCTTCGTTAGTTTCCGGTCTCGATTCTCTAATTCACGCTTACTTTTTTCTCAACAACCATGACCAACCTCCTCTCTCCTCCCTCCCTCGACGACCTCATCCGCCTGCTCAAAGCATGGAAGTTTTGGGTGCTCGGTGCCATTCTTGGCGCGGCGATCGGTGCGATTGTTTATTCTGTCGCTCCGCCGCCCTATCAGGCGCGAGCCACCGTGCTCGTTGACTTTAATCTTGAAGAAGCCTGGCCCCAGGACACGGATCGGCAGCAGTTCTATTATCTCGAGCGTGAGACCCGAAAGTTGGAGGAGCTCGCATCGTCGGATGAGTTGATGAATCGGCTTTCATCTGAATTTGGAATAACCGTTGAAGAATTGCGCGGCGGAAAACTGGAATTAAGCCAGCCCGCAGAAGGTGGATGGCATTTTTATGCGGACGACATGAATGCAACACTGGCAGGTCAACTAGCTTCTGCATGGGCACAGGGATTTGCCGAGGAAGCGGAACGAAGGATTTCTTCAGGCGAATTGAACTCTTTTATCCAAATCGAAGTCACTCAATCGGCTGACCTGCCTGTGGAACGAAGAGAGCCGATGAGCGGTTACCTGCTGATGGGAGCGATTGGCATGCTTGCCCTCAGCGCGATTGCAATTCTATTCGTCAGCAAATCGAAATGAACTTCTCGAAGTTTTCAGCAGTTCGGGTAACTCGATTCCTTTGGGGCGCGGCATTGTTTGCTCTGCCGGTCACCAGTTTTCGTTACTTCCCGGGCATGGGCGAAGGCACGTTCGTCCGCCCGCTGGCGTTTTACCCGATCGCGTTGCTATTACCGTTGCTTTTGATCCAATTGTTTCGCGACAAGACGACTTTTCCGCGCACAGGCGCGTTGACTCCCCTCGCGGGGTTTGGATTGGTCGTCCTACTGGCAGGCAGTTTCGGGGCGTGGCTCGATCCGATTCCAATGCGGGGAAATGAATATCTGGGGCGCGTCGTCCGCGCGCTGGCAACGCTGGTGATCGGAGTGTCGTTTTTCATCGCGGCGGTGTGGATGAACCGGAATGAAAACGATTTGAAATTTTCAGTGAAATGGATTCTCGCTGGCTTCACGTTGGATGTGGCGTGGAGCGGCGTGCAGGCGCTCGCGTTTTATACGCCTTTGATCGAAAAGGTCACAGTGACTCACTGGCAACTCGCGTTCTCGATGCGCGAACTGGTGAAGACGAATCGAGTCTCAGGAATGGCTTACGAGCCTGCCTGGCTGGCGGGGCAGATCGCCACCGTGTATTTGCCGTGGCTCTTCGCTTCGTTGTTGACCGGCGTACGTGTCACGCGCTTCAAATGGCTTGAAGTAATTTTGTTGGGATTCGCCGGGCTTCTCGTACTCGCCACATATTCACGCGGCGGGTTACTCACCGCAGGCGCGGCGACATCGCTCACTTTCCTCCTCGTGGGGCGCGCAGAAATACGCGTTGCCTGGAAGTGGCTCATCTCCAAGAGTTTGGCTTTGAGATTTGGGATCATGCTTCTTGTTCTCGGAAGTCTGATCGGCTCTGGTTTATTTCTTGCCCAAAAAGGGTATATCGCCCGCATGTTCGAATCGGACGCCGAAAGCGTGGAAGAATTCGTCATCGAAAATTCGGCGGGCGCGCGCTCGGCGTATCTGGTCAGCGCGCTGGGCGTGTTCGAAGAAAGCCCGCTTCTTGGAGTGGGACTGGGTGCAAGCGGGTTTTACATGTACGATCACCTTCCCGATTGGTCGCTCACGGTGGTGCCAGAGATCGCGCGGCAACTCAACCCAGAGAGCAGGCTGTACCCAAACCCGAAGAACATGTACGCGCGGTTGCTGGCTGAAACGGGCTTGATCGGCTTCATCTTTTTTATCGCCTTTCAGTTTTCACTGTTGGGTGATTCGCTGACCGCGTTGCGGGGCGTCTCCCCAATGGCGCGTTATCTTGGCATCGCCGGTCTATTCTCGTGGATCGCCATCGCCATCTACAACATCACCCAGGATTCGTTCGCCACGCCAAACTTGTGGATCAACTTCGGTATTCTCGCGGGTGTGACGGCGTTTGCGATGGAATCTGCCCTCACCCCCAACCCCTCTCCCAGCGGGAGAGGGGAGTTGGAGCGTTCATGATCGTCCTTTCTGTTGGCATGCCTCGTGCGGGCTCAGGCTGGCATTACAACCTCATCCACGACCTGATGAAGACGACCGGTTGCGCCGACGCGCGCGACATCCGCGAAAAATATCGTTTGCAGAAAATTCTCACCGAGGTCAACTGCAACATCGGCGTACTGTCTGCGCGCAGGCTGGGGATGGTTGCACTCCCCGCGTTGATGGGCAACACGTTCGTCATCAAAGCCCACGCTGGACCGACAACTTCGTCCCGCCTCCTTCAACGGGTTGGCTTGCTTCGCATCACCTACATTTTTCGCGACCCGCGCGACGCGATGCTCTCCGCGTTCGACTACGGTCAGCGCGCCCTGCAAAAAGGACGACCGAACGCGTTCTCACATCTCACCGATTTTGATAAAAGCCTCGCGTTCATCATGGACTACGTCCGCATTTGGGAAAGGTGGACGAGGGAGAAAAACGTGTTGATCGCCCGCTACGAAGACCTGCTCACGAATTACGATGCCGAAGCGGCGCGTCTGGCTGAGTTCCTCAACCTACGGGCAGACCAGCCTGAGGTCCGAAAAGTGATCGATGCGTTTCGTCCAGAAAAAGGCGAAGGGCAGCAAGGGTTGCACTTTTTCAAGGGAAGAATCGGCCGCTTCCGCGAATCCTATTCTGCCGAACAGCAGGCGGTGTTGAAGGAGAAAATGGGCGCATATCTTGCGCGCATGGGCTATGAAGGCTAGTCCGTAATCCACCTGTAACCTTGGGCGGAAATTGCATCCCACATTTTCGGGTATCATTGAAACCATGCGAAGGTTCGAAACTCCCTACGTTGCCGATTGGTTCGCTGCGTCCATGCGCTGGATCGTGCTGGTGGGAATCATCATCTCGCTTGCGTTGCGTGGACAGGTGAACGCCGTCTCGTTGACCGTGCCCGCGCTGATGTTATTGTGGAACGGGGTGATGAGCCTGCTGGCGGGTTTGAGCATCCGTATTCGTTATCATCGTTATGTCGCGCTGGCGGTGGACTTTTTGCTCGCGGCAATCTTCTTCTGGCTGCAGGGTGGGCTGGCGGGCGCCTCCGCTTGGATCGGTTTGTATCCCATTCTCACCGGGGCGGTATATTTTGAGGCTTGGGGCGCGTTGGCAATGGGCGGCGGGTATGCGATTTGGCAGGTTCTCGTTTCGCGCGACTCTCTCGCGGACGGTCTTTCCCTGAACGCATCAAGCGGGTTGACACTGACGCTTCTCTTCACGCTGGTCAGCGCGTTGGGCGGGCGATTCCTGATGCGGTGGCTTCGCAACTCGCGCCGGTCCCGCCTCGATGCGGAGGATCGCCGCCGCAATATGGAAAGCGAACGCTTGCGCGCCATCTATGAATTGACCTCCACGCTGACGGCAACGCTGAGTTACAAGCGCGTGCTCGACTCCGCGCTCGACCTTGGGTACACTGCGTTGAACCCAAACCCCGATCCCGATGAACCTGAAATTGACGAACGGTTGGTGAGCGCGGTGTATTTATTCCGCGGCAACGAATTGCGCGTGGGCTCGGCGCGGCGGTACACGAACGCGGACATGCGCGTCAATTTGAAGGGCAACGAAGGCATCCTCAAAAAGATCTTCGATGACGGCGAGCCGTTCCTCTCCACGGATGTGGGCTACGACCCCGAACTAGGGAGGATCGTCGCGCTGCGTTCATGCACCTCGGCGTACTGCTTCCCCCTCCGCAGCGGATTCAACGTGTACGGGGCGATGTTGTTTGCCCACCCCGACCCAGCCTACTTCACGGTGGAACGACGCGGCTTGCTCGATATCATCGGCAGGCAGGCGGTGATCGCGGTGCAGAACGCGCGTTTGTATCAGGACCTCGTGGAAGAAAAAGAGCGCATGATCGAAGTGCAGGAGGAGACGCGCAAGAAACTGGCGCGCGACCTGCACGACGGACCGACGCAATCGGTGGCGGCGATGGCGATGCGCATCAACCTTGCGCGGCGCATGATGACAAGGAATGTCGGCGAAGCGACGGACGAACTCGTGAAGATCGAGGAACTTGCGCATCGCACAACGAAGGAGATCCGTCACATGCTGTTCACGCTTCGTCCGTTGATCCTTGAATCGCAGGGACTCACCGCCGCGCTGACCGCCATGGCGGAGAAGATGCGCGAAACGTTCGCGCAGAACGTGATCATCAACGTGGATGAGTCGGTGTTGGAAAACATGGAAATGGGCAAGCAAGGCGTGATCTTTTACATCATCGAAGAGGCGACCAACAACGCGCGCAAACATGCCAGCGCGGTGCACATCTGGGTGCGATTGCGACCTTTCGAATCAGGTATCGCATTGTTGGAGATCGAAGATGACGGCTTGGGCTTCGATGTGGAGGCAGTGAATAAATCCTACGACAAGCGCGGCAGTCTGGGCATGGTCAACCTGCGCGAACGCACAGAATTGGTGAACGGGTTGCTCAACATCGACTCCGCGCCGGGCAAAGGGACGAGGATTCAAGTGTATATTCCGCTCACTGAAGAGGCAGCGGATCGTCTACATCACGCGAAGAGGTAGCGCATAGGCATTATCAGGTGAATTTTGACGCGTTTTTATTCGCCTTATATCAACCCACCTGTAACGATTTCAAAATATCTTTCGCGTTCATCACCGCCCTAGCTCGATGGCTTAGGCGGTTTTTTTCATCCATGCTGAGTTCAGCCATGGTCTTGCCCAACTCGGGGAAAAGGAAAATCGGGTCGTAACCGAAGCCGCCCGTGCCTCGTTCTTCAGGGATGATCTCGCCTTCACAGATGCCTTCGAATAGATGCAGACTCTTCGCTTCGCTCAGAGTGACACGGCTGGTGGGCAGTGCTATCGCAATCGTGGCTTTGAAACGCGCGATCCACGGGTGGGGGAAGCCTTGCAGTTTGCCAATCAGAATTTTTCGCCGCTCAGCATCGGATAATTTTTTGCCATCCGTTGAGCCGTAACGAGCGGAGTATAAGCCCGGCTCACCATTGAGAGCACCCACTTCCAAGCCCGAATCATCGGCTAGGGAGAGCAGTCCGCTGGCTTGGGCGAAGGCGATGGCTTTTTTCGCCGCGTTTTCAGCATAGGTCACACCATCTTCGACCACTTCGAGTTTGATGTTGATATCCGCTGGCGTGACCAGTTGAAAGTTCAAGTCTTTGAGCAGGTCTTGCAGTTCTTCGATCTTGTCTTTGTTGTTGGTGGCAATCAGTAGGGGCGACCCGACTCGGTTTGTCATGAGTCTTTCCGATCCTGGTGGGTACTCTGCGAGTATGATATCGCCCTTACGCGTTGATTGATTTGTTCGATCGCCCATTGAGCGTGTTCTCGAACCATCGGTTCGTCGTCGTTGAGCGCGTTTTGCAAGACGGGGAGCGCGTGCTGGTCGCCGGTGTTGCCGAGCGCGACCGCGACATTTCGCAGGTAGCCGCGTCGTTTTGCGCGCGAGACGGGAGTCCGTTTGAAGCGTTGATTAAAAGCCTCAGGGATGAGAGTCAGTTCACTCGTCAGTGAACGAGGCGGCTCTTTATCCGCAAAAGCCGGGTCGCCTTCGGGCGCGAATCGATTCCACGGGCAGACCATCTGGCAGATGTCGCATCCGAATACCCAATCGCCGATTTTTTCACGCAGTTCGACAGGAATATCCTCTTTGAGTTCGATGGTGAGATACGAGATACAACGCGACGCGTCGAGTGTGCGGTTCGGCAAAATGCAGTCGGTGGGGCAGGCGGTGATGCAACGCGTGCACGTGCCGCAATGATCGCTTACGAATGGCGAATCGGGTTCGAGATCGAGATCGAGAAAGATTTCGGAGATGAAAAAATATGAACCCCGTTTCGGATTGATGAGACAGGAATTTTTGCCGATCCAACCGATGCCGGCACGCTGCGCGAGATCGCGTTCAAGGATGGGTCCCGTATCTGTGTAGTAGCGGTTCTTTATCGGACGTTCAACCTGCTTCTCGATAAATTGAACGAGTTCTGCCATTCGCGCAGGGATGACAGTGTGATAATCCTCGCCGCGCGCGTAGGAGGCTATCCTCACCTCTACCCCCTCTCCCAAAGGTACAGGAGGATCGTAAGGGGTAGCTAAAACCAAAATGGATTTACATTCGGGGAGTATTTCGCGCGGGTTTGCGCGGCGCGTGAGGGCATGTTCTGTGGCGAGGTATTTCATCGCGCCGTGATGCCCTTGCGCGAGCCAATTTTCAAATGTGGAGTAGTGCGGGGGTGGTTCAGGAGTCGTCACGCCAGTCAGGAAGAATCCCAACTGGCGTGCCTTTTCTTTAATGATCTGTTTTAACTCTTGCGTCACAAGTTATTGCACGATGATCTTCACGTAGATGGCGTCTGGGAAGTTGACGTTCTGAGGGTTCGTCATTGTCCATGTGCTTACGTACACACCTGCCTCAGCCGGCGCCTTGAACTGTATCGAGATTTCAACCTCTTGTCCCGGCTGGATGACTTCGGTGAAGGCGATGAACTGACCGTCCATTTTGTCGCCGGTACCGGTGAAGGTCAGTGCATAACCGGCGCCCCATGGGCATGTGCCGGCATTCTTAACCCTCCAGGTCTTTATAAATTCCTGACCGGGAGTCATCACGGTGTTATCGGGGATATTCACATCGACTGTGACCGGATTGTACGAAAGCAGATCACAGAGTCCCTCTTCGGTTCCTGATGCGGTAGTGGCTTGTGCAATTGTCTCTTGTGTTGCCGTTGCCGTTTCTTCTGCTGTCTCAGGCGTATCCGTAGGCGCGGAGGAAACTGTCGGTGTGAACACTGCCGCGGTCAGTGTAAATTGCGCGACGACCGTGCTTGCCGCGGAGGTACGCACTGCCGCCACATCCGGAGTTGGTTCTGAGGGTGTGGGCTGAGCGCCGCAAGCCGCAAGGAGCAAGGCTGCGAGAATTGTTAGTAGAAAGGTTTTTCGTATCATTGCGCCTCCATGCGTCCTGGGTTTATTTCTTAACCGTGAAATACACTGAGAGAATTGTGCCGAAATAGTATCCCTTGTCGTTTCGCATTCGCCAGTGGCCTTGATAATCGCCCTCCTTCAAAGGCGCGGTGAGTTTGATGCCAATGTTGAGTCCCTCGCCACTTAAAACGATGTCTTTGGTTTTCTTGAACTCATAGTTATATGGGTCGATCGCGGTATCTCCGCCGATAAAGACAAGCGCAAAGCCCTCGTCCCATGCGCATAACCCTGTGTTACGGATCGCCCAAACTTTGGTAAAGTCTTCTCCTGGTTTGAATATGGTGCCATCTGGGACTGTGACATCGCCCTCGAATACACTGTTGCTGCATTCATCACCAAGGGAAGCTGTTGGTCCGGCCTGTGTGGGGGAGGCGAGAGGGGTAAATCCCGGAAGTGCTGTCGTGTTAAAGGAGATGGTGGGAATTCCCGTTGTTGGTTGTGCACTATCTGCGGTGGAAGCGACCGTTGCGATGGATGCGATGGTATTTGTCGGCTCGGGAGTGGAGGAGGGTAGAGCCTGCGCGGTCCCTGTTAATTGGCTGGAGAGTTGTGCGACTGTGGTGCCTACAATCGAAGTATTGATGGCATTCAGGTCTTGTGTAGGGGCGGGTGTTGCGCCGAAATTGCACCCTGCAAGAACCAGGCTAACGGCTAATAGAAGAGGTGAGATTCGCCAAAAAGTTTTTCGAACACGCATGTGAATACCTCCGTGGAGAGTGGTCAAGCGAATGTGCTGGAAGCAACGCGGATTTGGTGTTGTTACTTCCAGCATCATTATATCGCAATTGTTTTAAGGACTACGGCGTTGCAGTGGGTGTTATGGTGGGCGTCTCTGTAGCTGTCGATGTCGCAGTAGCAGTGGGTGTGTCTGTTGGGGTGGATGTTGTTGTCGAAGTTGGCGTGACAGTGGGCGTCGTTGATGGAGTCGGCGTGAAAGTCGAGGTGGCTGGGTCGGAACTTTGCCGCGTGATCCGTGGGTTTACCCACAAGGCGAAATCATCGTGAGACGTTCCGTTTGCCAGGACGGTCAAAATGAACTTAACCTTTTCACCTCGAAGCCCGCTCAAGTCAACGTTGACGGGATAGTAAAGTCCTTCGTAGACTTCCTGCCATTGGGCAAGTGTTTTGATGTCGCCGTTCCCGATCTGGTATTGCAGGCGGAAGATCACATTGCAATCCGTTGCATTTCGCTGACATCCGATCAATGCCTGGAAGTGATCGCCGTTCTTCACATTGAAGTTGGGGAATTTGCCGGTGATTAAGCCGGAACCCGATTTGTTTGGATATGTGAGAAGCGCGTCGCCTCGTGAGACGCCATCCTCCATTTTCGGTGAGTTCAATTTCCGAACGAATCCGCGGTCATCGCCTTCGGAGCCGGGGCATCCAAGATTCTTCGTTTCACTTTTCCAGGTGGCGTCGCAGTAGTTTACAACAAAATCGTATGCGGATAATGTGTACCCGCTCACGTTCACATCCACATAGAAGTTGGATTCGCTGTTCGTTCCAACCCCAAAAAGGATTCCTGAGGCGTTCCGCAGCTTCCAATTGCCGCGATAACGTCCATCGGATCCCGGGGCAGTCAGATTGATGGCGATATCCACGGTCTGGCCGGGTCCGACTGAAACAGGCAAAGGAATGGAGTTCGATGCGCCGAACTTCTCTCCGCTCACATAGACGATCGCATAAGAGGTTGTCCAGGTACAGGTGCCGACGTTCTTAAACCGCCAGATTTTCGTGAAATTGCTCGCGCGCCCGACCACTGCGCCGTCTGGGAAGGTGACGTCGGTGACAAACGCTGCCGCGTCGCATTTCGTGACTTGGATGGGTGGTACATTGGTGAATGTGCTGAAAGGTGTTACGCTCGAGGTTGGGATGGAAAGTGTGGTTGTGACCGTAAGCCCCGGTGCAGATGTGTTCGCCGCCTGTGTGGACATGGCTCCCAACGTCTCAGCCGCGGAAGTATATAGGGCGTTCAAGGTCTCAGCTGGTTGCGGGGAACCCGTTGAGAACGGTCCGCAAGCCAGGATGGTACCCAAAGCGACTACCAGCAAGAAGCCTTTCTTGAAATGAATAAGTTTCATAAATGCCTCCATGTAAATTCGACATTGTCTTAAACGCCAAAGGAGGCTGGCGGGTTCCCAAAAAAGAAGCCGAAGCGGAATTTCCGCTTCGGCTTCTGGTTATTACGGGCAGGTGTTCTCGAAGACTGCCTTATCGAACTCGATCCGTTCGGGCCAGGTGACGATGATCTGCATCCATCTGTCGTTGGGGCTATCGCCTCTCCCAACGCTCCATGAACGGGAGATTGTCTTTGACCCAGCGGCATCAAAGACCATGTTCTTTTCACCGCTTTCGTTGCCATCCTTTTGCTGCCAGAAGTAGTTGAAGTCATATGCACCGTTCGTGGTGATGGTCGCGTATACGGTATAAAGGACATTTGCTGGACAACCGGTTGGAGGATCGCGGACAATATCGTATGTGACGCTCAGGATGCCAGCCTCCTGTGGCGGCCGTTTGTCCACCTGGATGGTGGCATAAAACGCCTGGCTGTATTGCCCAACGCCAAACACCGCATTCCATGGCGTTTGCAAGCGCCAGTAGTTGGTATAAAACCCTTCTTCGGCCGGCGCGGTCAACTGAATGCTGATCGAAATGTCATCGCCCGGTGGGACGACCTCCGGTAGATTGTAATAAGTTGCGGCACCCATCGTATCGCCGCTCCAGAAGATCAACCTGTATGAGTAGTCCCATGTGCATGTACCTTCATTTCTGATCGTCCATGTTTTCGTAAATTCTTCATTAGGCTTGAACACTGTTCGATCCGGTGGATATTCACTCACAAACATTGCGTGAATGCAGTCTGGGTCTGACGGTGCAGAGGTAAGGGTTGGTCCTTCGGTTGGAGTATCCACCGCAGCCGGTGTCAACGTCGGTGGGGGGGTCGGCAGGGGAGGCTCAGGTGTGCTTGTTGATGATGCCAACTGTGCCGCCTCGACGGTCTGTGCAACAGCGGTTGATATGACGGATTCGTTCTCCGCGGATGGACCGCATGCCGTGAGGAGTAGAACAAGGCAGAGCAGCATCACTGTTTTTCCGTGCAAACGAAACTCGAACATTCAAACTTCCTTTCTTGATCGTTTCAAACTTCAAAATGATTATACCTGTTGTGAAAAGCGCCCGACAGAATTTGCCGGGCGCTCTCACTTTTTATTCATCTAGGGACAACTGAAGTTTGCCCGACCGAATTGCTGATGGTTTGGATCATCGATATAGATATCCATCCATTTTGCGCCAGCGGCATTGGTCGCCCACGTTGTGTTCACCGATTGTGTGCCAGCCGATGCAAACACGATAGGCGGGTGAACATTGTTATCAATTGCTCCGTCGCTGCGAATCCATTTGTACGTTACATTACCGGCTCCGTTTACTGTAACGTTTGCGGTGATCGTGAAGTTCCCACAACCTCCGCCAACTGAGAAGGTGACACCTGTCACAGCAAATGGACCGCCTGAGGTGGCACCAACTTTAATCTCGACGAAGAACGATTTCCCCTGCTGTGCCCCTCCCTGAACGGGGATCAGCACACCGGTCGTGTTGCGTATGCGCCAATATCCGCGATAGGTTCCATTCGATGCCGGGGCAGTGAGGTTCACAGATACATCCACTTCCTGCCCGGGTCCTACGGTGCCAATGGCTATTGGCGAGACGCCGCTCATGGCATCGCCACTGTCGAAGACGAGCGCATAGCCTGTCCATGTGCAGGTGCCGATATTCTTCAAGCGCCAGGTTTTTGTGAAAGCATCGCCGGCGTTGAAATTCGTTCCATCAGGTATCGTCACATCCTTGATGAACTGCGCGAGATCGCAGTTCGGTGTAGCCGAGGGCAATGACAGTGACGTGGCGGTGGGAGGCGCGATTGTGGGTGGAGCAGACACGGTATTTGTCGGCGGTGACGACGGCAATGTCGGTGTGTTGAAAGGTGTGGATTGATTCAACAACGCCTGCACAGTCAGCGCTGCGTTGGTCTGTATTGCATCCGGCTCATCGGTGGCGGGAGTATTCGAGGGCAGGTTGCATCCGGAAAGGATCACGAGAACGATAAGGAAACTACTGGCGAAAAATTTAATTTTAGACATATATTTACCTCGGCATATAGGTCAATTGTACACGAATACAGACGGGTAGAAACTCCCCTTTGTTCCTACAAATCGGTTGTTCGAAAGCAATTGTGTTGCGAGCAGATTTCTCATAACCCGCCTCAGCACTGCCGGGTCAGGCTGGTTCGTGTACCCCAGCCATCAACAACCCCAGGCGTTCACGCGTCGCGTCGTTTCGCTCAAGTGTGTTGACGATCTCCCCGCGATACATCACCGCGATCCGGTCGGACAGCGACATGATCTCATCCAATTCGGCCGAGATCAGCAGGACACCCACACCCCGGTCGCGCATTTTGATGATCTCCTTGTGAATATATTCAATGGAGCCGACATCCAGACCGCGGGTCGGCTGGGATGCGATCACAAGCTTCACAGGACGGCTGAGTTCACGCGCCACGATCACCTTCTGTTGATTTCCCCCGGAGAGTTTCCCTGCTGCTGTGAACGCGGAAGGCGTGCGCACATCATATTCCTTGATCAATTTCTGGGCATTGGCATCCACTTCCTTTTGCTGGATGACCACCCCTTTCGAAAAACGTGGCTGATAGTAATCGCATAAGACCATGTTATCCGCCACGGTATAGGAAAGTACGAGCCCGTGTCTCTGCCGGTCTTCAGGAATATGCGCCAATCCCGTTTCCGTAATTGGGCGCGGTGGTTTTCCGGTAAGATCCATGCCTGAAAGACTAAAGTGCCCGCTTTCGATATACCGTAAACCCGTCAAGGCTTCAGCCAACTCCGTTTGGCCATTGCCTTGCACGCCGGCGATGCCAAGCACTTCACCGGCGCGAACGTTGAATGAAACCCCGCGGACGGATTCAAGCCCGCGCACATCCTTCACATGCAATCCATCCACTACCAATACATCCTCTTTCGGCTGGGCAGGCTTTTTCTGAACCGTGAGAATAACCTCGCGTCCCACCATCATCGTGGCGAGTTTCTGTTCATTGGTGTCTTTCGGAACCGTCGTTCCGACTACGCGGCCCGCGCGCATGACCGTGATCCGGTCGGCCGCTGCGAGCACTTCTTTTAGCTTGTGAGTGATGAAAATGATCGAAACGCCTTTGGAGGTCAACTCGTGCATGATGCGAAAGAGGTCTTCTGCCTCCTGCGGAGTGAGCACCGCCGTGGGTTCATCGAGAATGAGGATTTTCGCTTTGCGATACAAGGCCTTGACGATCTCAACGCGTTGTTGGACACCCACGGGGAGATCGCCCACGAGGGCGTTGGGATCAACATCAAGTCCGTATTGATGCGAGAGGTCTCTTACTTTTTGCGCGACTTCTACGCGATCCAATTTGACGAGCGGCGCTTCGTTGGGTGAGGCGCGATGATCCGTTTCCGCGCCTAGCATGATGTTCTCGGTCACCGTAAAGACGGGGATGAGCATGAAATGCTGGTGCACCATGCCGATGCCGTGTTTGATCGCATCGCGCGACGAGTTGAGTTGCATCGAATTTCCCTCAACCATCACCTCGCCGGATTCGGGTTTGTATAAGCCGTACAGGACGTTCATCAGCGTGGATTTGCCCGCGCCGTTTTCGCCCAGCAGGGCATGGATCTCGCCTCGACGGAGATCGAAATCGACGTGGTCATTGGCGAGCACGCCGGGAAATTTTTTCGTGATGCCTTTGGCTTCGAGGACAATGTCGGCTTTTGTCATGTTATTTCTCGTAAGGCACGCCATCTGCCGCGGGTGGGGTCGTGCGGCCGATGATGCCAGTGAGGATGATCATGGTCAGGATGTACGGAATCAAACCGACCACATAGGATTGTTGCAGGAATGCCCATTCGGGTGGAATCACATCGCGGAACAATTGCATCTTGATCTGGAGTGCCTGCGATGCACCAAAGAGAAGCGATGCCACCCAAGCACCGATCGGTGTCCAGTTGCCGAAGATCATCGCCGCGAGCGAGATGAAACCGCGTCCATTGGTGAGCAAAGGCTCGAAGGAAGGAACCGATTCGATCGTGAAATACGCGCCAGCCAGCCCGGCAAGCGCGCCGCCGATCAGCACGTTGGCATAGCGCATTCGGATCACGTTAATGCCGACCGTGTCTGCCGCCTTGGGATGTTCTCCCACAGCCCGTGTTCTTAATCCCCAGCGTGTATTGAATAACACGTAATGAGAAACGAAAACAAGGATGATCGCGGTGATGGCTATCGGACGTTGGTCGAGAACCGAGTTGATCGCCCTAACAATTTCGGTGCAGTTCGCTGAACCTCCACAAATCGGGGTGAAGATCTCTGTGAGGGGAACGTGAATGTTCAGGAGGTTACCCGGCGAGTTGGGAATTTGCCCGCCGAAAGCGCTCCCTTTTCCGAAGAATAGTTGCCGGTTCAGAAAACCCGTCAAGCCGACGGCTAGGATGTTGATCACAGTCCCGCCGATGATCTGGTCCACTTTATAGGTGATGGATAGCACGGCATGGAGCAAACCCATCAATGTTCCCGCAAGGATGGCGGTTAGGAGCCCGATAAGAATGCTGGGCCATTTTTCGAAGCCAAAGACATGAAACATGTAGATGGCGCCAAGCCAGCCAAAAAAAGCGGCTGTCAACATCATGCCCTCTATGCCGATGTTGACCACGCCTGCCCGTTCGCAAAACACACCCGATAGCGCCCCGAGTACGAGAGGCGTCGCGACGGCGATGGTCGTTGCGAGCATGCTGGTGACGGTGATGATCGGGGTGGATTTTGTAATCCCGACCATGACCACCGCACCGAAGAGAACAACGATGATCAGGAAAATAAAACTAAATCGTCTCCAGTCCATGATGTGTCCTAGCCTCCCCAGCCGCGGGTGAGAACGACCCGCTCACCCTGGGATTTGATTCGATAGATATATCGGATGATCGCGTCTGCCGCGACGAAGAGCAGGATCAATGCCTGAAGCATGGAGATCAAGTCGACAGGCATTTGGGTAAGGAATTGCATGCGTGTGGCTCCGTTTCGCATCGCAGCGAACAGGATGGAGGCTAGCACCACCCCTAATGGGTGCGATTTACCCAAAAGGGCAATGGCGATGGCATCGAAGCCGTAACCGATCGAAAACCCGAGTTCGTGGCGATAATTCAATCCCGTCACTTCAAAGGTCCCCGCCAGGCCAGCCAGCATGCCGGAGAGTGTCATGGTCAGGATGATAATGCGTTTCACGTTCATGCCCGCGTATTTGGCTGCATCTGGGTTGGAGCCCACCGTGCGTATTTCGAATCCCAATGTGGTTTTGTTGAGCATCCACCAGACGAGATATGCCGCGAGCAGGGCGAGAACAAAGCCCCAATGGACGCGAAGTCCCTCAAAAATGGGAGGGATGTGCGCACTTTCCGCAATCAACGGTGTGCGGGCGATCACGTTGTTCGGGTTGGGATCCTTCATAGGACCATTTAGAAGGAAGGAAATCGAATTGAGGGCGATGTAGTTCATCATGATCGTATTGATGACTTCGTGTCCGCCCGTGTATGCCTTTAAATACCCAACGATTGCTGCCCAGAATGCGCCTGCGCCTGCGCCTATGATGATGACGAGAGGAAGGTGAACGATCCTCGGCAGGTCGAAACCCAACCATTCCGGCAGGGCATACCCCATCAAGGCGGCGGTTGTAGCGCCAAGCGCCAATTGACCTTCGGCGCCGATGTTGAATAATCCGCCTTTGAATGCGAGCGCTACCGCAAGGCCGGCAAAAATATAAGGAGTTGCCCATACGGCGGTTTCGCTTAGCGCACTGGCTGAACCGAACGATCCCTGAAGTAAGCCATAATACGCTACAAACGGGTTGCCTCTCACAAGAACAATGATGATTCCGCCCAGAATGACTGCAGTTAGAATCGAGAGCAAGGGAATCAGCATCGCATCCAGCGCTGACCTTGCAAATCCTTTTTTGGTTGAGTCTGCCTGTGTCTCAGCCTGCATAGGGTCTCCTATCCAACTGCGAGAATTGCCAAATTATAACAATAAATGTTCAGGAAACGCGAACGGTAATGACTCATCACCGTTCGGTATCCAATCCTTGTGTGAATAATGCTCTGAGTTAAATAAGAGAAGAGGCAATTACGCCTCTTCTCTTATTTATCATGTGCTAGTTCTTTACGGCTTGACGGGAGGAACGTTGGTCACTACCGCGCCGCTGAGCAGGTCCGCGTTGAGTTGTTCCATCGCGGCTTTCACTTCTGCGGGGACTTCGTCCTCGAGGTCGTGGAAGGGTGCGTAGCCTGCGTCACCGAAAACGTTTCCGCTCTGGAAGTTGCCATCCTGAGCTGCTTTGATCAGGTCAAAGACTCCCGGGGTGATCAGCTTAATCGCGCTCGAGAGCATGCGAGGAGCGGCTTCGGGAAGAGTCAGGTACTGGTCGGTATCCACGCCGATGGCGTAGGCACCAGCCTGAGCAGCCGCAGTGATCGCACCGTTACCGGTGATACCGCCGCAGCCGAAGATCGCGTCAGCGCCCTGATCCATCATGGACTGTGCAGTCTGTGCACCCCACTCGGGATCGGTGAAGGTCTTGTCGAAGCCAACGTCGCTGTGGTACACAACGAAGACCTCGGTAGTGGTGCCCATCATGCCATCCGCATAGGCAGCACCGGCTTTATAGCCTTCACCAAAGCGCCAAACGGGAGGAACAACATCGGTACCGCAAACGGCGCCGATCTTGTTGCTTTCGCTCATCATCGCGGCTAGCGCGCCGACGAGGAAGCCAGCCTGATCTTCAGGGAAGTTCAACCCAGCGACTCCATCAGTCGTCTCAGCCTGGAACTGGTCAACACCGATGAAATCAATATCGGGGTACTTCGCGGCGGCGGCAACGGTAGCTTCACCGAGGGCAAAACCGACGGTCACAATGACATCATAGCCGGCATCGCCAAAGGTCGCGATGTTCTTGTCGTAATCCTTGGCATCCACGGTCTCGATATATTGGACCACCGCGCCAAGTTCGGCTTCCGCGCGTTGAACGCCTTCCCAGGCAGACTGGTTGAAGGATTTGTCGTTGATCTTACCGACATCCGTTACCAATCCGACGCAGAACGTGTCTTCGCTGGTGCAGTCGACTTCTGCCGGGGCGCAGGCGGGCAGAATCATGGCGGCGACCAAAAGCACCGCAAGCAAACCATACAGCTTCTTCATAGTTCTTCTCCTCTTTCAAATTTGATTATAGGGTTATCACAAACCCTTTTTCGATGCAAGTATACAATTACTTGAAGCATTCGACAAGACGGGTGTTAACGCCTCTGTCCGGACGTGTGCCTGATCCGGCTATCCAATCGTTGCCTCCCCCCGGCGCACCCC
>DAOTZF010000093.1:0-18002 GCA_034434415.1 Anaerolineales bacterium
GCTTTGGCGGGACCCCACGAGCCGACATCGTACGCGGCAAGCGGCTGACTCGTCGCGTTCCACGCTTCGAGGATCGGGTCAACGAGTCCCCAGGCGGTCTCCACTTCGTCGGCACGCGTAAATAAAGAGGCATCACCAGATATCGTGTCGAGCAGGAGGCGTTCGTACGCTTCAGGGATGGCCGTCTTGCCGAACGAGTCCGCGTAGTGGAATTCCATGTCCACCGAGCGCGTTTCGGAAATCGTGTCCGGAACTTTTGCTTCGAATCGCCAGTGCACGCCTTCATCCGGTTGCAAATACAGGACGAGCATATTGGGTGTCGGGTTGCCGTCTGTGGAGTTGAATAGCAACAAGGGCGGTTCTTTGAACTGGATGGTGATCTGGCTCAATTTCTCTTTCAACGCTTTGCCCGACCGCAAATAGAACGGGACTCCCTGCCAGCGCCAATTGTCCACTTGCAGTTTGAGCGCGGCGAATGTCGGCGTTTTCGAATCAGGATTAACGCCATCCTCCTGCAGATATCCTTTGTATTGCGCGCGGACGGCGTTTTGAGCGACCGCCTCTGCATTCATCGGGCGGATCGAAGACAACACTTTAACTTTTTCATTTCGTAACGCGGACGCGTCGAACGAGGCGGGGGGTTCCATTGCCACGAGCGACAACAACTGCAGGAGGTGGTTCTGGAACATATCGCGTATCACCCCGATGCCGTCGTAAAAGCGTGCGCGATGCTCCACGCCCACTTTTTCCGCCACGGTGATCTCCACGTGGTCAACGTAATTTCTATTCCACAAGGGTTCGAAGATCGTGTTGGCGAAACGCGTGACCAGAATATTTTGGACAGTTTCCTTGCCGAGGTAGTGATCGATGCGGTAGATCTGGTTTTCATTCAGTGTTTTGTGTATTTGCTGGTTCAGACTTCGCGCGGTAGCGAGATCAGTGCCGAACGGTTTTTCGATGACGACGCGCCGCCAACCCTCGCGTTCGGTCAATTGTTCGGTGAGCCCGAGCAGGTCGATGATGCTGGGGAAGATCCCCGGCGGTGTTGCCATGTAGTAGATGCGATTCGCAGCGCCGCCTTCCCACTTCCCCATGGATTCGGCGAGTGTTTCGAAATCATCGAGTTTGTCGTATTTGCCTTGCAGGTAAAAGATACTCGGCGCAAAATCTGCCCATTGGTCTTCCTTGAATTCGAACGAGGCGAACTGTTTGACTCCCTCCTCGAGATGTGTACGAAACGCTTCGTCTGTGTACGCGGTCCCGCCATAGCCGATGATGCGGAACTTTTTTGGCATCCGCCCTTTGCGGCATAAGTTGAACAGGGATGGGATGAGTTTGCGCTGGGTGAGGTCGCCCGACGCGCCAAAGATGATGATGGAAGTGGGGAGGCTGTTGTTCATAAAAATGCTCCAGCGCCGTCCTCAGCGCTGACTCCGCCGCCGAGGACGGCGGCTTTAGCAATGATCATTTCGCTTTCTTGATCGCGTGACCGCCGAATTGATTCCGCAGGGCGGCTAACATGCGCGCCGAATAATTTTCCTCGTCGCGGCTGGCGAATCGCATTTGCAGCGCGAGAGTCAACACTGGTGCGGGAACATCGAGATCGATCGACTCGAACACCGTCCACCTGCCTTCGCCCGAATCCGCCACCCAGGGTTTGATCTCTGAAAGGTTTGCGTCGTCGTCCAGCGCGTTTGCGGCGAGGTCGAGCAGCCACGAACGGACGACGCTTACGTGCTGCCAGATGTGCGAGATCTGGGCGAGGTCCATCTCGAATTCTTTTTTCGCCTTCATGATGCTGAACCCTTCGGCAAACGCCTGCATCATGCCGTATTCGATTCCGTTGTGAATCATCTTGACGAAATGTCCCGCGCCATGCGGACCAACGCGCCCCCAGCCTTTATCGGCGGCGGGAGCTAATGTCTCGAAGATGGGACGCATCTTTTCGACGATTTCGGGCTTGCCTCCGATCATCAAGCTGTATCCCTCCGTCAGCCCCCAGATCCCTCCGCTCGTACCGCAGTCAATGAATTCGATTCCCTTCGGTTCGAGCATCCCCGCGTGCCGGACGGAATCTTTGTAATTGGAGTTTCCGCCGTCGATGACGATGTCGCCTTTTGAAAGCAAACCGGATAATTCCTGAATCGTGTCATCTGTGACCTGCCCTGCGGGAACCATTAGCCACACGATGCGCGGTGACTTGAGTTTGCTCACAGCCTCCGTAAGCGAGTGCGCACCCTCCGCTCCGTTCTTGATGGCTTCGTCAACGGTCGCGGCAGTGCGCGCGTAACCAACCACGCGGTGACCTCCACGCGCGAGGCGAGTTGCCATGTTCAAGCCCATCTTTCCCAGTCCGATCATTGCGAGTTCCATGATGTCTCCTTCTAAGCTCTAAGCGGCGTCCCAGCCGCCGTCCTCGGCGGCTGGAGCATCTCACCCTTCACAAATCTTCAACCCTTTAATTTTCCGCGGCAATTGGCTTGCAGCGGCATCATCCACCAGCCAAATTAACTGACCGTCTTTGGGGTCAATCCTCTGCGCGGGGTATTGGGCTGGATTATATCTGTCACTTAGCACTTCTGCCAAAACTCCTGCCTTCTTTTCACCGGTTGCCATGAAGACGACCAAGCGCGCCTGATTGAAAACAAGTTGTGTCAGCGTCACGCGATTTGCAGGGCGATCTTGATATTGAGCAGTGACTGCAAGTACAGGCTCCGCCACATCAAAAGGCGAACCCGGGAACAATGATGCCGTATGCCCATCTTCGCCCATGCCGAGATATACCAAGTCAAATTTTGGAAACCCGAATCCATCTTCAGAAAATGATTTCAAGACCTCAGAATACTGTTTTGCTGCGGAAGGTGGATCAAGTTCACCTAACACGCGATGAATGTTCGCTTCGGGAATTGGAACTTTACTCAACAACGCTTCGTGCGATTGATGATAGTTGCTGCCTTCATCGGTCGGCGGGACGCAACGTTCGTCACCCCAAAAAACGTGGACTTTGCCCCACTCCACATCTTCGCGGTATTCCGCGGCGAGCAGTTGAAACAGCCGCGTCGGTGAACTGCCTCCATTTAGCGCGACGAGAAAACGATTCCGCTGGCGAATGGATTTGTTGGATTCTTCGATGAACAAGTTTGCCGCATGACGGCTCAGCCTTTCAGAATCGTGAAAGATACGAAGTTCAGGCTTCATGAAGTTGCCCATTCCATGTGTTTGACCAATGTGCGGCGGGCGGCGTGTTCAATATCGGCGAGCAGGTCTTCATGATTCGTCCCCTGGATGGTCTCGCCAAACGTGACTCGCGGCGTAAGATCAAAGAGTTGTTTGCCGCTCAACAGTTGCCGCGAAAGTTGATAGACGAACGCCAGTCGCTGACGGTCCGGGCGAGCCTTGCGGAATCGCGTGATCGGATGTCGCATAGCGGCGGGGGCGATTACGCCGCTGACGATGGTGATGAGGATTTGCAAGTTGGGTACGCGTTTCAAAAAGATCTCCAAACTTCGTGACCAGTAGTGAAACTCGGCGTCCGCGTTCGGCATAAATTCAGGATCAGCTTCGATGCTGCCGCGCGGGAAGATCAGCAAGCCGCCTCCATGTTGGAGGTGGCGAATGGATTCTCGTACGACTTGCATCCTGCCCGCTGTATCGTTTTGCGGCGGGGCGAAGATAAATCCCTCACACGAATGAGGCATGTGTTTGAAAAATTGGATATCGCCGATGATGAATTTCAGATCCCGCCGTGTGGAGTGGGCTGTGATAACGATCGTGTCGATGGAGCCCGGGTGGTTGGGGGCAATGACGAATGGTCCGCTTGCGGGGATGTTCCCGATGCCGCGCGCGCTGTGCGATTTGACGAAGCGCGGCAGGAACCAGCGCGCTCCCTCGGCGTGCCCGCCTTTGCCCACAACATGATCCAGATCCATGGCAACGGTTGCAGCAGTTCGGGCGGCTTTGCCGAAGATGAACTCAATGAGTCTGCGGGAGCGTGAAGTGTATTTCAGCGCGAAGGCTTTGGTCAACTCGAAGAGCAGGGCTTCATAGAACAGGTCGGCGTTCGATGCGGCTTGGGTCATCGTCGAGGACGGTTTCGAGGAGGAAATAATAATAAAGGGGAATGAAAACGGACTAGTGCTGAATCAGCCTACCCATGAGAACGACGCGGCTTTTCATCCTGCTTTGACAATTCATTTGAGTTTGTTTACAATCATGCGACGTTTCACATCCCAACTGCATAGGAAGGGCTTTTTCGATGAAAGAGTATACCACCGAGTTTCTCCGCAACGTTGCGCTGGTATCACACGGCGGCGCGGGGAAGACCATGTTGGCGGAATCATTTTTGCACGCGTCGGGGGCGACCACACGGCTTGGCAAAGTGGAGGACGGCACGACAATTTCAGATTACGATGACGAGGAACATCGTCGAAAAATTTCCATCTACTCCAGCGTGATACCAATCGAACACCGCGATCACAAGATCAATATCATCGACGCGCCGGGCTATACTGATTTCGTGGGCGAAGCCATCTCTGCCCTGAGTGTAGCAGACGGCGCGATCATTTTGGTGGATGCGGTTTCAGGCATCGAGGTTGGCACCGAACTTGCCTGGCGTTATTGCGATGAGTTCAACCTGCCTCGCTTTTTTGTGATCAACAAAATGGACCGCGACAACGCGGATTTTCAAAAAGCCTTCAACGCGGTCAAAGAGTTCGTTGAAGCCCACGGCAAGCGCGTGGTGCAGGTGCACATCCCGATCGGCGAGAAGCAGAACTTTAAAGGCGTCGTCGATGTGATCGGCATGAAAGCCTACATGGGAGACGGAAAAACGATCGCGGACATCCCCACTGAATTAAAAGAAGCAGCGGATGCGGCGCACTTTACGATGGTGGAGGACGCGGCGGAGGGGGAGGACGAGTTGATGGAGAAATACCTCGAAAACGGTTCTCTCTCGGACGAAGAAATGGTTCGCGGCTTGGAGGATGTTGTCTACGCGGGGAGTTTTGTCCCGGTCTTCTGCGCCGCGGGCGGACGCGAGATCGGATCGATCGCCCTGCTCAACGATATCATTGATTTGATGCCGCCGCCCTCGCACGGACCCAAGCGCGTAGCACAGGGCAAGGATGCCGAAGAGGTGTTGAAACCCTCCGACTCTGAACCGCTTGCCGCATATGTGTGGAAGACGACCGCCGATCCGTTTGTCGGGAAGATGACGTACTTCCGCGTATTTCAAGGTTCGGTCCAAGCCGACGCGCACGTGTGGAATCAAAACAAAAACGCGGATGAACGTATGTCTGGTTTGCATTTTCAACGCGGCAAGGAAGTGATTCCCGCGAAGACCGTCCATGCAGGGGACATTGCCGCTGTCTCAAAATTGACGGTCACTGCAACAGGCGACACCTTCTGTGACAAGGGGCATCCGCTCACGATTGCCAAACCCCATTTTCCTGCGGCGTTATATCGTGTGGCGATCACGCCAAAGACCCAGGCCGATGCCGCCAAAATTTCACCGACGCTCACCAAGTTGTGCGAAGAAGATTTGACGTTAACCTGGCAAAACGACTCGATCACGCACGAGACCGTTCTGCAAGGCATGGGCGATCAACATATCGACGTGGCGATCAACCGCGCACAGACGAAATTTCAAGTCGGGTTGGTTACGCATCAACCGAAGATACCTTATCGCGAGGGCATCACACGCAAAGCCACCGCGCAATACCGTCACAAAAAGCAGACCGGCGGTGCGGGTCAATTCGGCGAAGTGCATTTACGGATCGAACCGTTGCCTACGGCAGATTTTGAATTTGACGATGAACTCGTAGGTATGAATCTTTCTAAATCCTACCTGCCGCCCATCGAAAAGGGGATCAAAGCCACGATGGAGCGCGGCGCGTTCGCGGGCTACCCGATGAGCAACGTAAAAGTGATCGTGTATGACGGCAAGGAACACGAGGTGGATTCAAAGCCTGTTGCATTTGAAATTGCGGGGCGCGAAGCATTCAAACTTGCCGTGCAGGATGCGGGTCCTGTGTTGTTCGAGCCGATCATGAACGTACGTGTCACCGTCCCAGATGCGAACATGGGCGATGTGATGAGCGACCTCAACACCCGCCGCGGACGCGTGCAGGGAACCGAATCGGAACACGGAAGCACTGTCATTGTGGCGCACGTGCCGATGGCGGAAATGACGCGCTACACCACTCAACTCCGTTCGATCACGGGCGGGCGCGGCTACTTTACGATGGAACTCGACCATTACGATGTTGTTCCGAACCATGTGGCAGGTCCGATCATCGAAGCGCATAAGAAGGAAATGGAAGCGAAGAAGGAAGAGTAAGTTAGCGAGTAGCGAGTAAAATAGAGAACAGAAAAGCCCCGGAGTTAATTTTCCGGGGCTTTTGGTTGATTGCCTGGGTTCACAATGCAAATCGCGCGAACACCGGTGCGTGATCGGGATGATCCCTCCCGATGCGGGCTTCAGGATCAAGGCCAACGCTTTCGTTGATGATGCTGTCTGTGAGAATTCGGACTTTCTTGACTTTCCAAATATCCTTTTTCAAATCCTTGCTTTCGCCTAAAAACGCCTTGCTGACGAGAATGTGATCCAGCAGTTCATTCCTGCCGTTGCCGACGCGCGAAAATCGTTCCTTGACCTTGAGGAATTTCTTGTCGTTCTTTGGTCCGCCCTTGCGCGAGATCGAATCGACAAGATTGTACAAGCTGAATTTATCTGTTTTATTATCAGTGGTCACATCCGCATCAGCGGGACCCAGAAAAACTTGCGAAGTAGCCGCAAGCGGCTCGTCGTTGAAATCGCCCAACACGATCACGTGCGATGCGGTTTTCATCAACTCGTTCAGGTGAAAACGGACAGTGATCGCTTCCGCTGTCCTTCTGAGAAGACCCAATCCGCTGCCGGTGGCGCGCTCATTTTCGTCCTTTGGCTTGAAATTTGTGCCGCCGCCTGACTTGGGATAATTGACAAGCTTCGATTTCAAGTGCAATGCGATGACATGTACCCGAATCCCTGCAGACGGTTCGACCTCGATCTGCAAGGCAGCACGTCCCATCTTCTTGATCGGCTTTTTCCCAGACCAGTCTCGCACGTCTGCAAATTCACCCGCGGGAAAATCAATGACCTCCGTAACAGAGTGGATTGGTAATTTGGACAGAAAGCCCACTCGGATTCCGCGCCCGTCCGTCTTGCTGGCTAACGCTTTGAATGGGTATTTTCCTTCCAATATGGTTTGCAGATCGTCCAGCGATTGAGAATCCTGGTTGTTGCGGCTCCCCAATTCTTGTAAGCCGATCACATCTGGTTTCATCTCAAGGATGCGTTTTGCAAGGTATTTGAGTTTGGCTTGATAATCCTCTTCCTTGACGAATTTCCCCGGGCTGATCTTGAAACCGGGCGGAAAGAGGTTTTCCACGTTCCATGTCATCACGCTGAACTTGGTCGGCATGTGAGCCTCCTTTTCCAACATTATAATCCTCGTACGGCACATGACCGATGCATGTGGGTGAGGAAAAAACCTGGCACGTCTCGGAAACTCGGCAGGTTAACCGCGCGTGAATTTTTATGTTGACAAAATTCGTAAGATTTGTACAATAGCGGGCATCTGGTAACAAAACCATGAAACCATTCAAACATTGCTTGTGTATCGGGCGGGGCTCGTAACCACCGCCTGAGAGAAACCTTCGCAGTCAACGGCTCATCAGACGGTAGACGACCCCCGCTTGCAAAAAGATGCAACGTGTGGCGTTTGTTCGCCGTCTTTTTGTTTGTCCGTTGACTGTTTGTTTTTAAAAGGATTCGATGACACTGCTCGATAACCGATTGACTCGATTGGAAACCCCTCCGGAGGATGGATTGCTTGCACGAGTCGGCAATACTCCGCTTCTCCCGCTTCGCCGCGTGACGGGAGGTCTGCCTCAAGCCGTAAAAATTTTCGCCAAAGCGGAGTGGTTCAACCCCGGCGGCTCTGTCAAGGATCGCCCTGCGCTCAACATCATACGTAGCGCTCTTTCGAGCGGCGAGCTTGGGAATGGCAAGCGCTTGCTCGATTCAACCTCCGGCAATATGGGCATTTCATACGCAACAATTGGCGCGGCGCTGGGAATCCCGGTCACGCTGACGATCCCCGCCAGCGCCAGCCTGGAGCGGTTCGCCATCCTGCGCGCGCTCGGTGCGGAGTTGATACTCACCGACCCAACCGAGGGCTCGGATGGAGCGATTCTTGTCGCGCGTCAACTCGCGAAGGAAAACCCTGAGCGGTATTGGTATGCAAATCAATACAACAATCCATCGAATTGGGAAGCGCATCACAAATCCACTGGACCAGAGATTCTCGCTCAAACTGATTCTGGGGTAACGCATTTTGTCGCAGGGCTTGGCACATCGGGTACGTTGATGGGAACTGGAAGATATTTGCGCGAGCAACTACCCGAAGTGAAAGTTGTCGCATTCCAACCGGATGCAGCGTTCCATGGGTTGGAAGGACTCAAACACATGCCGTCCGCCATCCGACCGGGAATTTACGATGAATCGTTTGCTGATGAGATACTTGAAATCCGCACGGAAGAGGCGCGCGAGATGACTTTACGCTTGGCGCGCGAAGAAGGATTGTTTGTTGGCATCTCGTCCGGTGCGGCGATGGTTGCGGTATTGCGCGTGGCTGAGCGGCTGGAAGAAGGTGTTGTTGTCACGGTCTTCCCCGACTCGGGCGATAAATATTTGAGCGACAAAGCATTGTGGGAGGGGAAATAATGCTCAAGATTTCTAATCATCTGCTCTCTCGAATCAATACCCATTTGGAAGCGGCGTATCCCGATGAAGGAGCAGGTTTTTTACTTGGCAAAGATGGCGATGTCAAAGAGATATTGACCCTGCCGAATGAGCGGGAAGATAATGCGCGTCACAATCGGTTCTTGATCACGGCTGAAGAATACATGAAGGCTGAGGTTAAGGCAGACAGCCTCACCCTGAGTCTGATCGGTGTCTTCCACTCGCATCCCGATTGCCCAAA
The DNA here is from genome assembly GCA_034434415.1 of Anaerolineales bacterium. Classification (GTDB taxonomy): domain Bacteria; phylum Chloroflexota; class Anaerolineae; order Anaerolineales; family Villigracilaceae; genus Defluviilinea. The sequence continues at coordinate 9,027 of DAOTZF010000093.1, forward strand.
CGTCCCATCCGAATATGACCGCGAATGGGCACAGCCGTTTTTCTCGTACGTCATCACGCGCGTGGATGATGGCAAAGTCGTCAGCCATCGCGCATGGAAGTTGACCGAAGACCGCTCAAAATTCGATGAAGAAGGAATACTCATACTGGAAAGTGAACAGGAGAAATAAGAATGGAAGCACTTGAAGTTATCAACGAAGATCGGCTATTGGATTGCACGGGAATGTTGTGCCCGATGCCGATCGTGAATACCACGAAAGCGATGAAGGAGTTGCAGCCCGGTCAAATTTTGAAGATGATCTCCACTGATGCCGGCTCGCCACCGGATATTGAGGCGTGGAGTCGACAAACTGGCAACGAACTCCTCCGTTCCACTGTGGAGGATGGTAAGTACGTTTTCTTTTTGAAAAAGAGTTAGGTCTCGATACGGCGGCGCTGGTCGAGTAAACGAAGTTTGTATCGAGACCCGCGCCGCCTACTCGACCGCCTGCGCAGTATCTGTGAATTTAAAGAAGGAGATATTCGAGTGTCTAAAACAAATCCGAACGCGCCCAAGCGCCTCGCCTTGATCTCGAGCAAAGGCACGCTGGATTGGGCGTACCCTCCCTTCATCCTCGCCAGCGCGGCTGGCGCGATGGGCTGGGAGGTGGGTGTGTTCTTCACTTTTTACGGTCTCACCCTGCTCAAGCCTGAATTAACTGCGGCGGTGTCGCCATTAGGGAACCCTGCCATGCCGATGAAAATGCCGTTCGGACCGGAAGCGTTCCAAAATATTAACTGGGCGCTGCCAAACATGCTCATGGCAAATGTGCCGGGTTTCGAAGGCATGGCAACCAGCCTGATGAAGCAGACGTTCAAGAATAAAGGAGTTGCAACGGTCGAAGAACTGCGCGAAGTTTGCATAGACCTGGATGTGCGCCTGATCGGCTGTCAGATGACCATGGATGTTTTTGGTTTCAGGAAAGAAGATTTCATCCCTCAGGCAGAGATAGGCGGCGCCGCGACCTTCCTTGAATTTGCCGCCGATGCCGATGTACAATTGTTTATCTAATGGACCAATTGTGAAGCCTCTTCGCCACAGAGAACACAGAGAAAATTAGTTTTATCAGATGTCTCAGTGATCCCTGTGGCTGAGCAAGAGTCAGTTACTTATAAGATCAAATAAAAGGAAACGAGAAGATAGAACCTATGACCATTTTGAGAATCCCAACCCCCTTGCGCCCGTATACCAACGGGAAGAACGAAGTGAGCGTGAGCGGCGCGACTATTTCAGAAGCGTTGAACGACCTCACCACCCAATACCCGGGCATCAAACCGCATATTTTTAACGAGGGGAACGAATTGCGTCCGTTCGTGAATTTGTTTGTTGGCGAACACAATATCAAAGACCTGGATGGCATACACACGCCCATAAAAGACGGCGACAGGCTGATGTTGATTCCGTCCATTGCGGGAGGCTGACATGTTACCCGAACTATCTCGCGATGAGATTCTACGCTATTCCCGTCATTTATTGATTCCCGAAGTCGGCTTGGAGGGACAACGGAAATTGAAAAATTCTTCCGTGTTAATCATCGGCACAGGCGGACTTGGCTCGCCGGTCGCGTTGTATCTTGCCGCGGCGGGTATCGGCCGCATTGGACTGGTGGATTACGATGTGGTTGATTCATCGAACTTGCAACGCCAGGTCATTCATGGAACATCCACAGTTGGAAAGTTGAAAGTGGAAAGTGCGAAGGCGAAATTGGTGGATTTGAATCCAGATATTCAGGTGGATGTTTACAACGAGCCGTACACCTCGGAAAATGCGCTTCGCATCGCCGGGGAGTATGACATCCTCCTCGACGGCACCGACAACTTCCCGACGCGTTACCTCACCAACGACGTGGCAGTCTTCCTTGGCAAACCAAACGTCTACGCCTCGATCTATCGCTTTGACGGGCAGGTGAGCGTCTTCTATGCCAAAGAGGGACCGTGCTATCGCTGTCTCTTCCCTGAGCCGCCACCGCCGGGACTCGTGCCATCATGCGCGGAGGGCGGTGTGCTGGGCGTGTTGCCTGGCACAATTGGAACGATCCAAGCCACAGAAGCATTGAAAGTTTTGCTAGGCATCGGCGAGCCGTTGATCGGGAAACTTTTGCTTTATAACGCGCTCGATATGTCGTTTGAATTTGTGAAGCTGAAAAAGAACCCCAACTGCCGCGTGTGCGGACCGAACGCCGACATCAAAGAGTTGATCGACTACGAAGAGTTTTGCGGTGTCCCCAGTCACGACCGTGATGAAGGTTCTGCCGGTGCGGGCAAAGACATTACTGTCGGTGAATTGTCCGAACGGATGAAAACGAATCGTCTGAAGTTACTCGATGTCCGCGAGCCACATGAGTTGGAGATCTCTGCATTGCCGAACGCGGTCAACATTCCGTTGGGGCAGTTGGCGGCGCGCCTCTCTGAATTAGACTCTGCTGATGAGATGGTCATCTTCTGCAAGTCCGGTAGTCGTTCGGCGCGTGGGCTAGAGCTTCTGGCGAGCGCTGGGTTCAAGAAGGTAAAAAATCTCAAAGGCGGCATCAATGCTTGGGCTAAGGAAATGGATTTGAATTTGCCGGTGTATTAAATGACAACTCCGAGATTTACCAAATCTCGGAGTTGTTTTTATGTGGGGTAAAATACTCCCATCCCAACCCAAGGAGTGAGAATGATTTTGCCAGTCTCAAAAGAAAAACGGGTATATGACAACATTCTAGGCGCGATGGGGAACACGCCTCTTGTGCGGCTGGGGAGGATAGCCAAAGACTTGCCGGTGCCATTGTACGCTAAGTTGGAGTGGATGAACCCGGGCGGTTCCGTAAAGGACCGGGTTGGAGCGTTCATTATCGAGCAATCGGAAAAACGCGGGGAACTCAAACCGGGCGGCACGGTGGTTGAAGCAACTTCGGGGAATACGGGCGTTGGTCTCGCGATTGCCGCGGCGCTGAAGGGATACAAAACCATTTTCGTGATGCCCGATAAAATGAGCAACGAAAAGATATTATTGTTACGCGCCTACGGGGCAAAGGTGGTTATCACGCCGACTGCGGTTGCGCCGGAAGACCCGCGTTCGTATTATGAGGTGGCGAAGAGATTTGTCAGAGAGACACCGAATGCAATTCTGGCGAATCAATACCACAACCCTGATAATCCGAAGACTCACGAATTGACGACCGGTCCCGAGTTGTGGGAGCAGACCGACGGGCGCGTGACCGATGTAATTATCGGTATGGGTACTGGCGGGACGATCACTGGCGTTGGTCGATTTCTCAAATCGAAGAATCCGAAGATCCAAATTGTGGGCGTGGATATCGAAGGCTCGATACTCACCGAGATCTGGCAGAACAAAGGGACCATTCCCGAAGGGGCTTACCCCAAAACCTATAAAGTGGAAGGCATTGGGGAGGATTTTCTGCCGACGTCACTCGATCTTTCTGTAGTGGATGCGATCGAACGCGCGGGCGATCGTGAATCGTTTTTGTGGGCACGTCAACTCGTGCGTCAGGAGGGAATTTTCGCGGGCGGTTCGTCCGGGTCGGCAATGGCTGGCGCAGTCAAGTATTGCCGCAAATTAAGCGGCGATCGAATCCCTGTTGTAATTCTCCCCGATTCGGGTTCGCGCTATCTTTCCAAATTCTACGACGACAAATGGATGCGCGAGTTTGGTTTCCTTTCGATGGAGTTCGGCGAGACGACTCTCAGCGACCTGTTGATTGCCAAACCAGATAAAATTTTATTTTCTGCAACACTCGGTGATTCGATTCGCAAGGTTGTCGCAGTCATGCACCAGCATGGGATTTCGCAAATGCCCGTCGTTGGTGTGGACGGCGCGCTGGTCGGTTTGATCGAGGAAGTGGACTTGCTCAACCATATGCTCGACAAACACGAGCATAGTCATGATGAACCGATCGATTCGCTGGTGCAAAATGCTGGCGCGGTCTTCCCGCCGGAAACGTCGCTCGAAGAGGCGATGCCATCCTTGAAGGATGGTCTTGCCCTGCTGGTCGTGGAAAATAGCCGGCCCGTTGGAATTCTCACAAAGATCGATGTGCTCGATTATGTGGCGGGGAAGATCTAACAACCCTATTCCTAGAACAAATTTTCTGTTACAATCTCCGAAGATTGACGCGCGTCAATCGAATTTATTAATTGGAGGATGAAATGGATTTCAGTTCTATCAATTGGTTGGCGGTCGTGGCTTGTGTTGTTGCCAGCATGATCATCGGCTCGGTCTGGTTTGCTCCTAAAACCTTTTTCCCTATGTGGTGGAAAGCCATCGGCAAATCAGATAAGGAGGATGCAAGTGGTTCAAGCATTGGAATGGGGTTGACTTGGGGACTGATCGTGTTCTGTGCGTTTGTGCAGGCTGTCTTCATGAATCTCATGGTCCAGGCGATGGGGAGCATGTCCGGAGGCGCGACGTTGGGTTCCGGCGCGATGGCTGGCTTCCTGCTGTGGCTAGGCTTTGTGGCTCCTTCGAGCCTTACAAACAAATTGTTTGCGGACCGGCTGAAAGCCTGGGTACTCGAAGCCGGTAATCATCTCATCACGTTTGTTGTAATGGGTGCGATCGCTGGCGCGATGGCGTAGTCCATCCAGTGATGCTGAAAAGCGGATGACTAGCGTCGTCCGCTTTTTTGATTCCAGCCAATCTTTAAGTTTCAAATCCTTGACGTGTGGGCGTGCATGGTTAAAATAGAACATACGTTCTAAACAAAGGAGGACGTATGCCGCCGGTTAATCGTCAATATTCTTTAGCATTGGAAGCGTTGGCTGAACTTAAAGTAGAAGTTCAAACGCCTCATCCTGAACCTCTGCCTATCGCGCCTGCGTTGACCGCAGTGCTCGCTGAGCTGGGTTCGTTCCCGCGCGAAGCTCTTTTCCTCGGCATCGCTTCCGACGGTCTCCCGGTGTTGCTGAATTTGCATGATCCAGTTCCGGGTCCGGTATTAATTGCCGGTGACGCTGGGGTTGGCAAGACAACATTCCTGACTTCCATCGCGCGTGCAGTTGAGCTGACGCATAAAACATCCGAAGTGAAATTCGGCGTCATCACAGATCATGTGGATGAGTGGGAAGCCGTTCGGAATTCACTTCATTGCCTTGGGATATTTTCTTCGCACGACACGAGCGGGCAGGATTTTCTGCTCTCTCTCGCCTCTTGGGCGCATGGAAGCGCGCGTGGCGCGCAATCCATGTTGCTGTTGATCGATGATCTGGACGCAGTTGCAAAATTTGATTTCAATGCGCTGCAAATCCTGCGTTGGCTTCTCTCGCGCGGACCGTCGCGGCGCGTTTGGCCTTTTATTACACTGAACGCAGCTCGCTATGGGCAGGTCATTTCGTGGATTCCCAATTTCCGTACGCGGATCTTTGGGCGGATTCGAGATGCCCGATTCGCAGGCGCGCTGGGCGGGGATATTGCGTCGGCGTTGGATACGTTGCAGGCGGGAATCCAGTTTTCCCTGCGCGAGAGCGGGAGTTGGCTGCGTTTCTGGCTCCCGTCGTCATAGTCTGCTTGCTGAGTTTGTGCTACAATCGAAGCGCACGTTGCATGAGGAATGGCGGTCCGGCAATCAGAGGGAATACGTTCGCTTCCTGGCACCTGGGTGTCTGTGATCACTTGAGTCATGCACAGTCGATTCGTCTCGCTTCGGCGGTTGCTTCTCTGCCGAAGCCCACACTCAGGAGAAGAGAATTCCTATGGAAGCGAAACTCTATGTTGGCAACCTGCCTTTCAACACCAATGATGCTGATCTGCAGGACCTGTTTGCGCAGGCGGGCGTTGTGAAATCTGCGCAGGTGATCAAGGACCGGGCCAGCGGCCGCTCGAAAGGCTTTGGCTTTGTGGAGATGGGATCACCGGAAGAAGCGCAAGGCGCGATCTCGATGTTCCACGGCAAGGACTTCAATGGGCGCGCGCTCACCGTGAACATTGCCCGTCCGCGTGAGGAACGCCCCGGCGGGTTCCGCGGCGGAGACCGGAACCGCGAACGTCGGCGCGACTATTAAGCCATCAGGTTCGTTCTAGCCTTGAGCCAAATGGGCGGTGCCAGCCATTTGGCTCAATTCATTTGTACGCCGGTTTCTTGATTTAATATGCGCCCGACCTTCCTCCAAGTCAATCTCTCGCAACTCGAAAAGAATATTTCAGCTATTCGCACGCATGTGTCACCGGCAAAGGTGATGCCTATGGTGAAAGCCAACGCGTATGGTCACGGTGTGGATGGCGTGGCTCCATTCGTCGAGCCGTTCGTGGATTATTTTGGCGTTGCGACCGTGGAGGAGGGGATTCACTTGCGGAAGGAACTTCGCGTTAAGAAGCCGATCCTCATTGCAGGCGGGACCTTGCCGGACCAGATTCCCTCGTTTGCTGAATATGACCTCACTTTAACCGGCTCGTCGGTCGAATTGTTGAAAATTGCCGAAGATGTTTCGCGCCAGACTGGGAAGCGCATCAAAATCCATTTGAAATTCGACACCGGTATGGAGCGTGTGGGTTTGCACGAGTATGAAGCGGAATCGTTCATTGAATATTCCTTGTTGTTGAAGCATGTTGATATCGAGGGGATATACACGCATCTTGCGAACTCCGAACTTGTTGACGGTAGTCATTCCAAACTGCAACTGGAACGGTTTTTGGAAATATTGCACATCTATGAAAAGAGGAGCGAGCCTGCTCCCGGGCTGAAACATGTGAATAACTCAGGCGGGATTCTAAATCTACCCGAAGCGAATTTCGATATGGTCCGCCCCGGAGTCTTGTTTTATGGCGTACACCCGGGTAGAGAAGCAGATCGTGCAATCGATGTGAAACCTGCGCTCACGTGGAGATCGCGCGTGGCGTACTCCAAGATTACAAAGCCGGGGCGGCCGGTCAGCTATGGGTCGTTGTGGCAGGCTGAAAGAGAGACGCGAATCGTAACCATCCCGTGCGGTTACGCGGATGGTTACTTCCGCCGCATGACGAATCAGGCGCGCGTGGAGATCGAGGGAAAAGAATATCCGCAAGTCGGAAGGATTTGCATGGATCAGTTCATGGTGAACGTCGGCGACGACGATGTGAACATTGGCGACGATGTGATTCTGCTCGGCAATGCGATCACGGCGTTCGATCTTGCCGAGTGGGCTGGCACGAACGAATATGAAGTATTGACCAGCATCAGCGCGCGTGTGCCGCGCGTGTTCGTGGCAGAGTGATGATAGAATGATGCAGATTGAAATTGAGGTGAATCGTGAAACGTGTGTTTGAGAATTACGGGATGTTGTTCGGAATTGCAGGTATCATCATTGCCTTCGACCAATGGACCAAATGGATCGTGCGAACCAACCTGCCTCTGGGTGCAACGTGGCTGCCCGACTCTCTCGAGTGGCTCAGTCCATACGCGCGTTTTGTCCACTGGCATAACACTGGTGCGGCGTTTGGCATGTTTCAAAACGGGAGTATGATCTTTGCCGCGCTGGCGTTTGTTGTGATCGGTGCCATCATTTATTATTTTCCGCAGGTGGAAAAACATGATTGGACCTTGCGGCTTGCCATGAGCATGCAAATGGGCGGTGCGGGCGGCAACTTGATCGACCGTCTCCTGCGCGAGGGAAGAGTGACTGATTTTATTTCCGTTGGAACATTCCCGGTCTTCAATGTGGCGGACGCGAGTATTAGTGTTGGGACGGTGATCTTGTTGTTGGGCATTTATTTGCAGGAACGCGCCGCGAAAAAAGAACTGGCGACTCTCGGCGGTTCGAATCATCCCAGTGAAGCGACAAGTGAGTGAGCGAGTTTTACAATTTCGATTCGAAAATCAGATAAGTGAGCGGCTGGATAAATTCCTGGTGGAAGTTCTGCCGGAATTTTCACGTTCCCGGATTCAAGGATTGATCGCGGACGGATTCGTGGATGTGGACGGTCGCGCCGCCCGTAAGGCTGGTCAGCCGTTGGAAGCCGGCGCCGCGCTGACGGTTCGAATCCCGCCGCCGCTCCCGACCGATATTACCCCGGAGCAAATTCCCCTCGATGTAGTTTTTGAAAACGACGATCTGCTTGTTGTGAACAAACCCGCAGGGATGGTTGTACACCCAGCCGCCGGCCATGCCTCCGGCACACTGGTTAACGCGGTGATGGGTTATGACCCGGAGATCGAAGGTATCGGCGGGGAGGAAAGACCCGGCGTTGTTCATCGCCTCGACAAAGATACATCTGGCTTGATCTTGCTTGCAAAGAACGAACGCGCACATCGCTGGCTGCAGGATCAATTCCGTTTGCGGAAGGTGGAAAAGACCTATCTTGCACTTGTGGATGGCAAACCTCCCACGCCATCGGGTCGTGTGGAAGCTCATATTGGGCGTGACCCGAAGAATCGAAAACGAATGGCGGTCGTGTCAAAGGCAAAGGGGCGTGAAGCGATCTCCGAATTTCGGACACTGGAAAATTTCAAGAACCACACACTCCTTGAGTTTCATCCGCACACAGGGCGTACACACCAGATTCGTTTGCATTGCGCGTTCTTGAAATGCCCGATCGTTGGAGACGAAGTGTATGGCAGGAAAAATCCAAACATTCATATCCGTCGTCACTTTTTGCATGCATACCGGTTGAAAATTGTTCTTCCCGGTGAAACTTTGCCGCATACATTCGAAGCGCCGTTGCCCGTTGAATTACAGCACGTGCTCGATGATCTAAGAAGGGAATAGCGATCATGGACTTCGTTGATCTACGCTCCGATACGGTGACCAAACCCACACCCGCGATGCGCGAAGCGATGGCGGAAGCCGAAGTGGGCGATGATGTATACGGCGACGATCCAACCGTACTTCGGCTCGAAACGCTCGCCGCAAGGATGCTTGGGAAGGAAGCTTCGGTTTTTGTCCCTTCCGGGACGATGGGCAACTTGATCGCGTTACTCGTTCATTGTCAACGCGGAGATGAAGCCATTGTTGGGAGCAAATCGCA
>DAOTZF010000094.1:0-15874 GCA_034434415.1 Anaerolineales bacterium
GTGAGTTGATAGCGTGCGCCGAAGTTGGTTTGTGCGAATGCACCGATGGTCCAGCCGCCGAACTTTTCAGGGAGTTTTCTGGAGGATGTTCCATTCCCACCTTTGAATTCGTAACACAACATGCCCGTCCCGCCGCCGACGCTTCCTTCTACGATGGGACCTGATACGGCATTCTCCAGCGCTTCCCACACATGAGCAGGCTTGATGAAGAATCCGTTCATGTCGTTGAGCCAGCCATCGGCGGTCTCTGCAACTACCGGGAGTGACCACCGCTGGAACAATGCATTGTTCTTCACTTGCCACTCAATGATCGTGTCACGGACAACGCCAACGGAATGTGTGTTCGTAATCCCAATCGGTCCCTCAAGCAAGCCGCCTTCTTCAACCCACGCCGCACCGGTCATTTCACCGTTGCCGTTGAACGGAAACCACGCTGCGAACACAGGATCGTGATTCGATTTTCCTCGAGGGTGAATGATCGTGACACCTGTCCGTGCCGAGACACCTTCGATTATTGTCGAGTACCCAACGGTAATTCCATCCACATCGGTAATTGCATTGTATTTTCCTGTGCTTCCCTCAAATGGGATTCCCAAATCGCGTGCGCGTGGTTTGGTCATGGGGTCTGTTAATTCTCCTTGGCGATGGTCACAAGTTGCGAGGCAATGCTTTGTATGATCTCGTCGGGCGCGCCGTCCACGGCTTTGGATTGGACGCGGGTGTCGATCTGATCGTTGACGTAATCTACGACGATGAAATTTTCATGCGTAAGCGCGATTTCGGTGGTGAACCAATCCAGGCGGCAGATCGAAGCGATGCGCTGGGTGATGTCATGAAGCAGGGACAGTTCGTGTTTGTGTTCCTCAGCCGGTGTGACAAGCGCAAACACGTGCGTCAACGGATGCCACCAGCAGGGAAACGTTTTACCGACCGAATAAAACACTCGAAACCATGCCGGGCGTCCCTGAATGGTGCGCGGCGTGACAGTGGCTTGAAGCAGGTACTTTTGCCCGGGGAATTGGGTGCGGGCGCGTAACACCTGGTCGATGGACGACGCGCCGAGGATAACTCCCTCGCTCCCTCCGCCATGCGATGGTTTGATGACAAATTGATTTCCCAGCGGAGAAACATCAAGTTCGGGGATGACGGGTTGTTGGAGAAATGGAGGCAGGATGATCGTATACGGCGTATGCAAGCCTGCGCTGATGAGTTCGAGGTGCATGGTGGCTTTGTCTTCGGACCATGCCGAAAGTTCAGGCGGGTTGATGCGCCTTTTGTTGTATTCCCTTGCCCATTTGTCGATCGGGAGAAAACGATCTTCGCCCTGTGAACGGTCAAGAAGCGTGTTGAAGGTCTTTTCGCCTTTGTACAACGCCGAGACGGACTCAAGCACGGTCTCCGGCGTGATCTGCCAGAGGGTCAAACCCTGCTCTGTGCAAGCCTGTTGGGTAAAGTGAACAAAGTCAATATCGTATTCCCAATACCAGGGGAGGCAAAGGTCGAAGTGCATGGTTCAATTGTACAGTCTTGTCTTGAGGTTGTCGAAGGTGAGGAAACTTTGAATTGACAGAGGCAGGCTGGGGTGGAGGCTGAAGCGTGAATGGATGAAATAAGATGGAGGCGACATGTCGCCTCCATCTTATTGTTGAGATTACTTTGTCGGACTACAGTTTTCTTCGCACCGACTCGCTGTTATGGTTGATAGGTGACGTTGACCGCGATGTAGTCCAGCGAGAAATCGCGCGAGGTGTTGCTCGCCACATTGATCACACGAACGCGGAAGTTGGTGTTTGTGAAATTGCTCAAACTCCAGGTTCTTCCCCAGGTATCGGCAGTGCCGCCCAGTGTGTATGTGACCTCGCTCGTGGTGAGCGTGCTGGTTTGTTTGGCAGTCACCCAGGAAGAGCCGCCATTCCACGAAAGTTGCACGCACATTCTCGGAGAGCCGCTTGTTGCATCCGCCCGCGCGTCGAGACGGACTTGAATGCCCTGTATGGTTCCGGAAGGAATACTGATATTGAAGTTGTAGAAATGGTGTTTGTCCTTGCCGTTGTTGGTGCAGGATACGCTCTGGTTCGTGCCGCTGTTGGTATCTACCGCGAAGACGCTGTTGTTATCGAACGCGTTGGCCGGGCTGGTCTGGAAGCCGTTGTTATCGCCCGCGCTGGAGGTCTGTGCGGCTTGCGAGGTGGGAGCAAGATAACCCGTGCTGGTGGATGGGGCAGGAGTATTGGTGGGTGTGGAGGTATTGGTTGCGGTGGGAGTGTTGGTCGGTGTGTTCGTGGGACCCGGTGTCGGGGTTGGGCCCGTACCCAAGGTGCCGCCATCCACTACGAGTGCAAACTTCTGCGGTCCATTCGGAACGTTGAACGCGCTGACCGTGATGGTGTACGAGCCGCTCGGTGATTGGATGTACACGTTTTCAACGTTATTGCGATTATCGGCAGTGCCTCCGGTGGTGCTCCACCCGCCCGAGAAAACATTGCCGCGATAGGTGCTCGGTCCATTTGTGACCGTCAGATCGAGGTTGTTGACGAGGTTCACCGACGCGGTATCTGTGGAGGGATAGTCCGACCAAACGAGAGTCACTTTGAGCGGACCACCTGTGCTGGTAACGTTGAACACCTGCGAACCGCCAGTGCTCAAACCCGTCGCAGCTTCTTCGACGAATTGGATCGTTCCGTCGGTTGCGGCATCGAGGTTGATCCGCCCCCAGCCTTCATGAACGTTCGGGATGGGGAAGTCGTTGTCGTTTGCACCGTCATTGTTCTCGTCCAGCATATCCACTGCGGAATTGATGACCGTGGCTTTGACGAGCGCGGCGGTCGCGTTGATGCCATGGGCTTTGTTGTAATAATCTTTTACAACGGTCACACCGCCCGCGGCAATGGGGTTGGACATGGACGTTCCGCCCATGTATTTGTAATCCGCATTGTAGGGCATGCCCCAGCCGTCCCATTGATACGCACCGTTTTGCGGGTTGACCGGGTCTCCATACCCTTCTTGATATAAGTTGGAGAAGTTGGAGAGAATCCACGTGCCGGGCGCAACCACGTCCGGTTTGATGCGTGTATCGTCTGTGGGACCTCGGCTCGACCAGGATGCCATCTGGTTGCTGTTACCGGCGGTCACATCGCTGAACAGCGGGTTGGCGGGGAAGTCTGCCGCATAGCGTTGACCCCATGTGCCGAGGAAGTTCAACTGATTGCCACCCATACTGTTGCATGTCTGCCCGGTCTGATACGCGTCGTGGGATGTGTAGGTGAGGCTGGTATCGCAAGCCCAATTATCCGCGCGCACGTTTTCGCTCGCACCCACGGTGAGCACATTCTTCGCTGTCGCGGGCGAGCCGATGGAATCATTATCCACCACGCCGTTCGAGTTGGCGTCGGTGCCCTCGTTGCCTGCAGAGAAGGTGATGACCATGTCGCGGTTGGTCCACACGAACGAGTCGGTGTTGGCGCTATCCACTGTGTAATCGCCAGCCAGCGCCGCACCCCACGAATTGGAATGGATGCGCGCGCCGGCGTTATACGCCTGTTGATACATCGTCTTCAGATCACTCGGAAGCCCCGTGAGGAAATATCCATTCGGAGGGTAGCCGCCGAAGATCTGGCAGAAATTCGTGATCGTTGCCCAGTTCTCCGTCGATTGGAAGACCAAGCGCGCGGCTGGCGCAACGCCCATGCCGATACCTCCGGGTCCACCGTCGCTGAGGACAGAACCGGAGGTGTGGGTGCCATGGCCGGAATCCACATCGATCGAACCGTCATTGACGACGGTTTGGAAACATCCGCCTGCCGCGCCGGGCCAATTGTAGATGGCAACCACGCGGCTTGCCGGAATATCGGTGTGAGCCGTGGCAGCTGTCCCCCCGCCGAGACCGGTATCCGACACTGCGGCGATTTGTGTCGAGCCATCGTACCCGCGTGAGTTGGCTACTGCCGCGCCGATGATATCGCGCGCTTGATCGTTCTTCGCTGGACCTTCCGGTTTGCTGACGAAGGTTTCTTTGAGGGCAAAGTTGCTGATGGAGGCAACATCGTCCACTGCCGCGATCGCGTCGACAAACGAGCCGTTTGCCGCTACGATAAGTGTGTCGTTTTCAAAGGCAAGCACCTGCGCCCCGGTCGCCGCGATCAACGCGCGGACCGCGCCGAAGTTCGTCCCTCGCTCGATGCGGATCATGTAGACGTTCGTCGCGTCGTCACGTTTGAGATCAGCCCCATACTTGAACTGCGCGCGGAAGGGGATCACACTGCTGACGAAACCCATCTGCCTCACACGTTGGGCGATACCGGCATTCATGCGCACTTTGAAGGCAAAGTCTGGGACGTAATCCAACACTTCCGCGCCTTCTGCCGTCAATGCGTCCTTCCACGCCTGCTGTACGGGACCGGTGAACTGCACGATGAAGTATCTCCCGCTTGCCTGCGCGGCAATGTCGCTTTGCGACGGAACGAAAACGCCGCTCTTCAGATGGATCGAAGCCTCTGAACGCGCGGCGGGGGTCATTGCCATAGACCCTAGAATGAGGGTCAGTACGACAACGGCGGACAAAACGAACCTGACTGGCTTATTCATACACACTCTCCTCTTTGTGATAAATAATTGAAAACGCTGACCTACGCAAGTCAACGTTCAGCACAGGGTGGATATCAGTTGTTTTTTAAACTCAGGGCAGACAAGCAGGTGAATTGTATTCACTTTTTTATTGCTGTCAATCCTTTTTTTGTTACAATGTGAGGCGTTCATATCACAAAATAACCGGATTCGAAAGGATTTGAAATGGACAAAGATACGGTGGAGAACGGTGTGGTGGTTTCGATCGAGTACACCCTGCATGTGGATGGTGAATTGTTGGACAGTTCCGAAGAACAGGGTCCACTGCAGTTTCTGGCGGGGTATGGGAATATCGTTCCCGGGCTTGAGAATGAAATGATAGGAATGAAAATCGGCGATAGTAAGGATGTTGTCGTACAGCCTGCTGAAGGCTACGGCGAGTTCGACGAGCAGGCGCTCATGCAAGTCCCTCGCAGGGATTTTCCAACCGATATGCCCATCGAAGTGGATACCGAACTAAACGTACGCGATAACGAAGGCAATTCGAAATATGCGCGCATCGAAAGCATCGACGGCGAGATGGTCACGCTCAACTTCAACCATCCGCTGGCGGGCGATGAGTTGCATTTCCATGTGAAAGTGATCGGCTTGCGCGAACCCACGACAGAGGAATTGGATCATGGGCACGTGCACGAATCCGGACATCATCACTAATTCTTCGTACTAACCTGCAGATGAATCAAAAAACCCGCTTCCTGCTCGGGCTGGAGGCGGGTTCTGCTTGCTTTCAGGGACTCGGCCACGGGATTTCCACCGGACCGCCATAGCCGTGTTTTTCCTGCACGAAGACCCGGCCATGCGAAGGGATTGCACAACCGGCTTCGTCCACATCCACTGTAATGAAGGGGAAATTCGTTCCCAGCGTTTCGAAGATGATCTGCCCAGCCTCGCACCGCCACACCTCGATGAGATACTGCTGCATGTTTTCATCCTCGTATTTTCCCGGGCTGATGGGCACCGGCTCCCATGAAATGACCACCCTGCCGTTCTCATCGCGCTTGGCATTTGCCCAACTTGGACCGGGGTAATAGGGGGAAACAGGAAGTTTGAGTCCTGGGTATACGATAGGCAGCGTTTGCGGGTCGCCTTGGATTTCGAGGAATTTTTGATTCACCCAGCAATTGCTGCTTCGGTTTTGGAGATCCACATTTTCCACCCATACCCAGTTGTTTGCATCAGTACGCCCGATTAATTTTATCCTTGCGGTTCCATTAAATGCGATGAGGTAGAGATAGAGCGCGCCGGGTCCGTAGCGGCAGCTCAGTTTGTCCGCGATCACTGTAGCCCGCAAACTTTCCACGGTGGGGATCGGAGTTGAAGTTGGCGTCTCTGTAGGCGCGGGGGTGTCAGTAGGTACAGGCGTAAAGGTGAGGGTTGGAGGCGTGGTGAAGGTGTGGGTGGCGGGAACCGCTGAAGGCGTGTCGGCAGGTTGAAGGGAGGGCGATGCGGGTTGCCCTCCGTTGGTTGAACCGCATGCTTGGATTACAAGTGTGAGGAAGAGCAACAGCTTGTGAGGGTTCGTCTTCATCCCCGAATTGTATCAAACCGGGTTAAGGCGAGACCATGTTTTTTGATTCGTCGGCGAGCCCTGCCAACGATGTGACACCCTGCGCAAGGAGACTGCCGCCGTACCATGCCATGTAATATTCCATGTCACCGGTGACGATGCCGCGGTGGAAAGTCCAAACGGTCGTCGCCGCGCCAAGGGCAACGAGGAATAGACTGCTCATGGGTAAAAGCCCGGAACGCACCGCACGTACATCGCCGAACCAGGTGACCGCACCGATGAAAATAACGATGGTCGCTGCAACTATTTTGGTGAGAAGCCACAGGACTTGAACTGGCTGAATTTCATGACTCGAAAGGGTAAAGAGGAGCAGGATTCCTGCTATGACCGAGTTGATCAGTGCGAGAAAAATGGAAATGGTTTTCATGGGATGCCTCCGTTCATCGGTTTTCGCCAAGCATACGCGTGAGAGTCTCTCAAAATCTCTACGGAGGCTTTCAAAGTCTGGAGAGTTTTATTTCATCGTCTGTCGCAGGGGTGAAGCGTGCTTGTCCGCCCACTTTTACATGCAACGCGTAAAACCCCAGTGCAGAGATGGCGCACAAGATCCCGCCGATGTACCACAGCAGATGAGGGTTGTAATAATCAAGGACCAAGCCTGCCGCGGCAGGACCGAACGTTGCGGGCAACGTCCAGCCGAGGTCGAAGATCGCCATGTAACGCCCGCGCATATCTGGTGGGGCGAAGTTGGCGGCAATGACGCGATTGGTCGGGAAGGTGATCATCTCACCCACGGTGATCACGATCACCGCCAGCAGGAACAATAAAACCCCCTGCACGAATCCGATCACGCCGAAACCGATCACAAAAAAGAACGTGCCGAGGGTCATTATCTGGAACGGGGGATATTTACGAATTGCGCGGCTGACCATAAACTGAAACAGGACCACTTCCAGCCCGGCAATGGCAAGCATCACACCGTAGATTTGGGAACTGATATGGTGAACATCGCGCAGGTAGACCGGGAACGAACTATATTGCTGCTGGTAGACAAACAGGGATAGGATGCCGACAAGGATGAACACAATGTAGGTGAAATCCTGCACGACAACTCGATACCCCGACATGGTCTTGAGAAACGATTCTCCCTTTTTCTGTTCCTTGTGATGTTCAGGTTGTGTTTCGGGGAGTTTGAAATACAGAATGACGGCTACGAATGAACTGATGACCGCGTCGGTTACGAACAGGGCAAGAAAGGATTTCGACGCGATCAACCCGCCGAGCGCGGTCCCGAAGATCCAAGCAAGGTTGAAGGCGACGCGCGTGATCCCGAATCCCTCCTGACGTTTGGATTCCGGCAGGATATCCGCCATCATCGCGTCTTGAGCGGGGGCGGCAAGCCGCGACAGCAAGCCGACAAATATGACGAGCAGGTAAAGCAGGTTCACGTCCGAAGCGAGACCGAACGAGAGACTGCTGATGGCGCTGAAGACCAACCCGACGAGAATCAACTTCCTGCGCCCGAAGCGGTCGGTGAGCGCGCCGCCGATCATGCTCCCCACGATTCCAAAAAGGGAGGACATGCCGATCAGGACTCCCGCCTGTGTCATGCCGACGCTGAACTTTTCCGTGATGTACAGCGCGAAGAACGGGAACAACAGGGTGCTGCCGATGGAATCGATGAACAACGTGACCACGACAACCCAGAAGAGGGGAGGAAATTCCGTGTAGGTTTTTCTGAGACCCTTAAGCATGATGGATCCGCCTGATTTTGTTGCTATGCCAGAATGATAACCTCGTTGGCAGAAAATTATCCACACAAAATTGTGAGGTCGGCAGGGTATAATTTTTTGTACGGGTGGAATCGATCCGCCTTTCATCAGGAGCGCGATGTTCAGTCGGTTTTGGATGAAGTTCGTACGAGTGGAAGCCCCGACCACGGACTATTACGATTCTGTGGACGAGCGTCCATACGATCACCCGATGATCCTTGCATTTGCCCAGCCAAAGGTTGACTGGATCTTCAAGAACATCACGGTTGGGAATCCATCGATCCTGGAGGTGGGTGCGGGGAACGGGTATTTTTCCCATCACCTCATGCAACGCGGCAAATTGATAGCGACGGATGTTTCGGCACACCAGCTTCAATTCAATCCTGCTGCGGCAAAGGGACGTTGCTCCGTCTATCAACTTCCATTTCCGGATAATACCTTTGACCTGGTCTTTGGCTCCAACCTGCTGCATCATCTGGACCAGCCGGAGGAAGCTGTTCGTGAGATGACGCGCGTCTCGCGGAATTATGTGATCGTCTCTGAACCCAATAACAAGAACCCGATTCTCTTTCTAGGTTCGTTGATCATTCCTGCCGAACGGAAGGCAGCGTTGTTCTCGCGGGCACATGTGATGCACTTGCTTAGGGGGAAGCTTGCGATCTTAAAGCACACCTATCAGGGCGGTATCTTGTTGCCCAACCGTACTCCGGGATTTCTGTTCAAATATGCCCGCCCGGAATCGTTCAGCCCCTACAGTTTCTTTCAAATTTTCATTTGCCGCAAGTCCGACACTATCGCCAGCTAAGCGTGTTAATCAGATAGAGTTGTTTTTGCTCGCGCGTCCCACTTGGGACAGGGAAAGGAGAATGGGTCATGTTCATCGATGGGAACAATCGGCTTGTCAAGGATCAGGGGGAGGATTATAGGATAACATTCGATGGGGCGAATGTCGTCGCCCCGGCTATCCAGGATGCCAAACGCACGCTGGTGATCCATGCGCCGCCCAGCGGTTCAGTCGGCGGCGCGGTGCAGACCATCAAAGACAATCTCAAGATCAACAAGAATTTCAGTTTTTCCGCACACGTTGTTGTCGGCAGAAATGGGAAGGATATCACCCAGTTGATTCCCTTCCAAAGCGGAGCGAACCATGCAGACAAGGAGTTCAACAAACGTTCTATCGCGATCTATCTCGAATATCCGGGGGAATTGGTAAAGAAGGAAAACGAAGCCAGGTGGAGGGAAAAATATCCCGGCATTGAATTCGCGCTCGGCACTCCTCTGGGCAGTTCGCGGTACGGAGATTGGCCTCTTTTTCCCAAAGAACAGCTCGATACCGTTCTGGCGATCGGCAGAGCACTTAGGAAAAAGTATCAGATTATCGATGCCGTCGCATATGATGAAATATTGTCGCCCGTACAGCCTCACCCGGGACCTATGTTCCCCATCGTTCAATTTCGCGAGAAACTTCTGGGTGTCAACGACCGTTCGATGGTCTTGCAGGAGATGGCCCGCGAAGTACCTTTGCTCAGTTTTCCCGGCAATAGCGGGATCAAGCTGTCGAGCCAGCCGCTTCCATTGGCGACGCAGGTCTCGGTCATCAACGAACGCGGTGACTGGTACCTCGTATCTGTGATCGGCGAAGTGGAGGGTAATTTGTGGCGTACCGGCTGGGTGCCGAAGAGCGCGGTGCGGGTCAACACGGATTTCATCCCAAAAGTGCGGAGTGATCACTTCCTTGCCACCACGAAAGGAAGACGGTTCCAGGAGATCAAACCGCATAAGAACGGCTACGAGGAAAAACCGCTGATGTTGGTTAAGGGAGAAGCGTCGCCGATGGATCCTGTTAAAACCGCTCAGTACACCCTCAAGTACATCATCATGCACTTCACCACCGGCACGCGAATGGAAAGCTCGATCAACCACTTCAAGGATCCGTCATCCCTCGTCAGCACCCATCTGTTGATCGGTCGCGACGGCCGTGTGGTGCAGTTCCTGCCCTTCAACAAGGTTGCACATCACAGCGGTTTCAGCTGGTGGGAGGGGAAAAGAAACCTCAACACCATGAGCATTGGCATCGAGATGGATAATGCAGGATTGTTGATACGAAGAAAGAACGATCAGGGGAAGGAGAGCTGGTTTCGGCGAAACATCGAGTTCAAAGACAACCAGATCAAGCGCGATGTACACATGAAGCAATACATCCCGCTGAAGCCCGATGGTAAGCCGAATAAGGAAAAATTCCCAGCCTGGGAACGGTTCACCGATGTGCAGTTGGAGGTCGCCTTCAAGATCGTCGAAGCGTTGGTGAAGGAATACAAGATCGAGGAGATCCTCGGGCACGATGATGTGAACCTAAGGAACCGATACGATCCGGGACCCGACTTCCCCATAAAAGAATGGCGGAAGAAACTCTTTAAAAGAAGTGAGCCCAAAATCACGGAATATGCGATCAATCAAAAGACCGACCTATACGGAAACTTCGAGGGGCGGCTGCCGAACCCAAAGCAAGCTGTCTTCGACGCGCCGTTGCCCGAAGGTTCGCTCGTCAAAGTACTTCGCAGAGAGGCGGACTTTACTCTTGTCTCTGTGTTGAAATCCAAGGATCCCCGCACCAAGGGGACGGGTTGGATACAAACCGCTTCGCTCGATACGGAAGATACAAAAGGAAAAGGCTCGAAAGGCGGAAAGGGGAAGAAAAAGGGAGAGGAAAAGGCGGAACGCCTGCGGACGACCATCACGCAGGTCTTCTTCAAGCGCGGGGACGATATGCCCACGCCGAAAGTCGGCGCAGGTCCATTTGGATTCGGAACGCGCATCCGCGTTCAGGAATTCAAAGAGGATTGGGCGCTGGTCGTGTTGCTGGATCGGACCGGCAAAAACAAGAACGGTCCCGCATATGTGGAAGGCTGGATGCCGAAGAAATTCGTTTCGCTGAAGAGCGAATTACCCACCTTCCCAAAGATCGGCGGCGCCGGTGCAGGAGCTGTCTCTTCCTCGGAACCGCTTTGGCGGCATAAGAACGATTTCGAGTTGGGCGTTCTCGCGCCAGAGCGCGCGTTTGGTGAATTGAAAGCCGTGCCGGAAGTATATACACTGGATAATCGAGGCATGGAACTTACCAAGCAATGGCAGTTCTTCATCTATGCCATCAACTTCCATATGGATATGAAAAAGATCTCCGCGATCTTTGGAACACGACGCGCCTTCACGAACAAAAAAGGTTTCCGATCGAAACCCAACGATCCGCCGCGAGCGGATTGGATCCTCGGCGAAAACCTCGGCGCACCCAACCCGGAGTTCGACAAGACGCGGACATGCGCGCGCTCGGTGATGACCGGAAACGTGGTCGGGAATAAACTTCGAGTCAAAATGCTGGATGGCAACCTGCCTCCGCCGCTCAAGCAAGGGCGCACCTACCCGGAGAAGATTCAAGATGTGGACCCGGACGATTACCTCTACCTGCCCTGGACGCATCGTTATTATTTCTTTGCCGCGAACACCGTTGATGTTCACGGCGAAACGTCACCGTTCCCCAAAGGAGGGAAATACAAGGACTTGATCGGCGACAATCGAATGTACACCTGGCTGCCGCATGTATCGAAGTTCCCGGTGTTCTACCCGCTTTCGATGCTGGAAAAAGTGCCGGCGGGAGAACCGATCCCCAGTCCGTATACTGATTAGAACGACCTTGCTCCGATGTCGTTTCGTTGGAATGAATCAAATCCCCGCCTCAAGGCGGGGATTTGATTTTTAATGTAGCAGTTTCACGGCTTCCTGTTTCATGTGCGCCAGCACCCCGGTGAACCCGTTGAGGCGCTGTTGAGAAACGGCTTCCTCGAGTTTCATGGGCAGGAAGAAATCGGCGGGCACGCTGAGAATCTCCTCCGCTGTGGAACCATCCAGCCCGTTCGAAAGAATCGTCGCCAGCCCGCGCACGGTGGGAGATTGCACGGGGATGTCCAGATAAAAATGGATGCCGCCGTCCGCCTGCTTTTCGGCGTAGAGGAAGACCGGCGTCATGCAATCAGGCACGGGTTCCATCTGGTCACGTTTTTCCTTAAGCCAGTCCGGCAGGGACGGGAAGGATTCTGCGGAGGCGATCAACGTTTCGAGTTTTTCCTCGCGCGTCATCGAAGCGAAGTCATCGACGATCTCATGCAGTTTGTGAGGGAGGGGCATGATCGTGTGTGGTAGGGGCACGAAATTTCGCGCCCCGCGAAAATTATTTCTCGATCGGCGCGTAGACCGTTTAATTGACTCATCCCGATCTGCTTTCTTTAGTTGGGTCAACACTGACGGACCGCGTGTTCGTGCGGTCAGTCATCTTCTGTTTAACCAACGGAAATGAGGAGGCACTTAATGGATGTGATTCTCGAATGAAGTGAGATGGGAAATATGTAGGATACAACCTGCAAATGAAGCCTGCCTGACTGCCCAGTGCTGTATCAACGAAATTATGGAGATGGAAAGATGTTCATCGAATAGGCTTGACTCTTGTATCCCTTTTTGTGGGCTTCGAGAATCTCGACATGGTATTTTGTGTAGAACTGAGTGTGCCCGCACGCGCCGCAGATCGCCGCGCGGAAACCCGTCGAAACCTCCTTGGGTATCCACATGAACGGACGTTTGGCAGGCTCGGGTTCCTTCAGGCTTACGTGGACGGGACGCTGTCCTATCGCAGCCTCATCGGCAAACACGATCAGGTCGGGGACGATCTCGTTCGAACCGCATTGGGGACAAATTGTCATCATGGCTTGTTTCTCCTTTGATTGTAGGTGATTATATTCCCGCCGCGGGTGTCCATCGGAATGAAAATCCCGGTGTGATATAATCACCGCATCTTATAAAAGGTCGAGCGTGTTCGTATCACCGTCAACCCGAATAATAGGGTTGACGGTTTTTTCTTAATCCCTGGCTACAAAAGGAGTCGAGTATGGAAGCGAAATTGTATGTTGGAAACCTGTCGTATGAAACCACGGAGCAGGGTCTGCGCGAGTTATTCATGCAGGCAGGGAATGTGATCTCGGTGGCGTTGATCAAGGAACCCGGCACGAACCGCTCGAAGGGATTCGGGTTCGTGGAGATGGGTTCGCAGAGCGAGGCGCAGAAGGCGATCAGCATGTTCAACAGCTACACGTTGAACGACCGCCAGTTGACCGTGAACGTGGCACGCCCGCGCGAGGAACGCGGCGGTTTTCGCCAGCCACCGCGCGGAGGCAACCAGCGCAACTCACGCGGGGGCAACACCAATCGCCGCCGCTATTAACCGCGCAATGACATTAATGACATTCGCAATCGGCGAGAGGGTCGTTCACCCTCAGCATGGGGTGGGACGCGTGATGAAAGTGGAGGAGAGGCAGTTCGAAGCGGGGGTGATGCGGCAGTATTACGAAGTCTCGATTCAGGGCAACAGTACCATCTGGGTCCCGTTGGATCCGCCTGCTTTCGGTTTGCGCAAGCTCGCGCAGAAAAGCGAGATCAATCGGTGCCGCGAAATCCTAGGGTCTCGTCCCGCGCCGTTCGTGGACGATGCGCGTACCCGCCAGGCGAACCTGGCAAACCGTTTGAAGCAGGGGACGATCCGCACGCAATGCGAGGTGGTGCGCGACCTGTACGCGTTCGGCGAGCATAAATCGTTGTATGGTTCGATGGCGGGTTTCTTCAAGCAGACGCAGAATGTGTTGTGCCAGGAGTGGTCGATCGTGGAGGGTGTGACCCTCTCCGAAGCGGTGCAGGAAGTGACTTCACTGCTCGATAAAAGCCGGCGGACGGTGAGCAAACCAAAGAAATAACACGTCATCAAAAAAGTTGACAGGTCAATGTCAACTTTTTATTTGGGCGAGGTCCAACCAAACCGCCCATCGCGGTGTGTTGAAACAGCCAAACATTCCGTGTGTAGACATCAAAACAACAGCCCCCGTCTCACCCAATGAGACGGGGGCTGTTGTTTTTTGCCTTCTGTGTTTATGCAGCGCGCGGCTTGGCGATGTTGACCTTGAGCTTGTTCTCCGCGAGAGCGTAATCGTTGAACATGCTGATGGCTTTGTCGGCATCTGCCTGCGTGGGCATTGATACGAAGGCGAATCCCTTCGACATGCCGGTACCCTTGTCTTTGACGAGATCCACCGTGGAGACTGCCCCGGCCTGCGTAAACAGGGTTTTGATCTCATCCTCGGTGGTGGTCTTGGCGAGGTTTCCTACGTAAATTCGAACGTCCATTTCGATACTGCTTTCTGCCCGAGGGGGCATATGTCCCGGCATGACCGGGAATAAAAATGACCGCAACCCTATAAGTGGGTCGGCGGTCAAGGTTGAACGACTGGGATCCAGTTATTTATTACACATTTAGTGTAACACACTTATCGCCCGCAAACGGATGAGTATTTTGCGGCGACCGTCACCGGGCAGGGAAGACCGCAGGCAGTTTGACGCCCAATTGATTCAGGATCGCCGTCAACCCGGCGCCCTCGGTCGGCTCAACGACCCATGATGAAACCTTCCCGTTTTTGACGGTTATCTTGTTGTTTTCCACCGCCGTGGAAAAATTCCGGTTCGTCGCGGAGATCACGCCCATGCGCAAACCGGTCAGGTCGATGGCGCCGCGATGATTCCCGCTCAGCTGCGATGTGCTGGTGACGATATCGCCATCCGCGCCGTTCACCTTGAAATTGTATTTGAAGCCATTGAAAGCCAGCCGCAGGCTGGCGCCGATTTTCAGCCAGGTCCTGCCGCTGATCGATCCCGGAACCAGCCCTTTGAATCGAAAATTATCCGCGAGCAGCGTCTTTGCGTTATCAAAATCACCCCTCTGGATCGAATCCATGAGGGCTTGAACGGTTTCCTTCGAATTCATGAAATTCACCTTGATTTCTTGTTGGCTTTGATTCACGGATGCCGGCGTTGCGGCATGCTGTATTGCGATTATCCGATGCGCGGCATGGCAACATTGACCTTGAGCTTCTTGTCTGCCATGGTAAAGTCGTTGAACATGCTGATCGCCATATCGGCTTCGGTCTGGGTGGGCATGGACACGAACGCAAAGCCCTTCGATTTGCCGCTGACACTGTCTGTGGCGACTTTCACCCCGGTGACCGTCCCGGCGGTTGCGAACAGGGTGCTGAGTTCCTCCTGCGTGGTGGATTTGTTCAGATTCCCTACATAAATTCGAATATCCATTGGTGTACTGCTTTCTACCCTGAAGGGTATGTTTCCGGCAGCGCCGGAATAAAATGACCGCCGCCCAATAAATGGGTCGGCGGCCAGAGGGTGCGACTGGGATCCAAGTATGTCTTACGCATTCAGTGTAACACACTTATCACGCACAGACGGATGAGTATTTTTGGTGGCACGACTCCTCTTTCCCGTCTTCCACATCCATATCCTCCTTTGTTTGAATTGACAGATCACACAACAAATAACTCCGAGTGTGCAAAGCGCTCGGAGTTCATATTACAAAAGACTTTCTTTTCGTCGTTCTTCCATCAAAGTTTTCAAAGCATCTTTGCCTTTCAAAGAGCCTCTTAACCTTCTCAGGGTTTCTCTGATTTGTTTTGAATCTTTCAACTTGCTAGAATCAACATTGCTCTCGAATTCCTTGAACCAATCGCGAAAATAAGACAACTCAACCGGAGACAACTTTGTAATTGCCTGTTTGATTTCTTCTATGTTCATAGCCGACTCCTAACTGAACGAACTACTTCACTATTTTACCCCCTTTCAACTAGGACCTCTCTCCCGTCTACCACTCGCTCCGCTCGGGTACGATGTCCCCCAAGGGGAGAAGCTAAAGCCTTGCGCAACAGACTCCCTCTCCTTTAGGAGAGGGTAGGGGTGAGGTCCAAACCCACCCCACCCAATCCGCTAATCTCTTCACTTTTTACTTCTCTTTTGTTTCTTTATTTTCTTTTCGGAATTAAGTTTTACAAGCTTTTCCCAATCTATTCTTCCATCGGTACAGTAATCTTGGAAAAAT
>DAOTZF010000095.1:0-1596 GCA_034434415.1 Anaerolineales bacterium
TATTTTTTGGCGAGTTTGCGATACGCTTTGCGAATTTCATCATCGCTCGCCTTTCGGTCGACACCGAGGATCTTGTAGTAATCTTTATATTCCATATTTTTATTTTTACACCGCACCGGATGCAAGTCAAGAACCCAATTGGATGTCTAACGCAACTCTAATTCGGATTGGATGATGGACAGTGGACGATAGACGATGGATTCTCTCGTCCATTGTCCGTGGTCTGAATCCCGCTTCATTCGCAGGGACAGTTGATTCGCCCTAGCCGAGTTTCTTCACCAGATACAATTCCCCGCGCTCGAACCCGCGTGAAAGATAATATCCCCGCGTGCCGACGGCAGAGATGACCGCCATACGTTTGAAACCATTTACTTTGGCGATTCGTTCCGCCTCTTCCAGCAGACGCGTCCCCAGCCCAACGTGTTGCGCCGCGCCATCTTTCTCTACGCCGACGGGGAGCGACTGCCCATATACGTGCGCTTCACGGATCAACGCCGCGCCATCCAAATCGGAGATTCCTGTTTGCGGAGAATTTTCTTTCGGCAGGGACAATCTCACAAACCCCGCGAGCCTATCATCGGGTGTGACGTACGAAATGAAATGTTCCTCCGCCGCACCTGCTTGATAGACGAGGTCGTCCATCTTCAACGCCTCGGCGCTCACCGACTTGCTCTTCACTTCGCGGCACCGCACACACTGGCATTTCGTCCCGCGCCGCTTCATTTCCTCCTGCACATCCTGCCGTAGACTCGTTCGGCGATTCCCCTCAACCACATTCGTAGATGGAATATCACGAATGACGCGATTGACGCGGCAATAGCGAGGGATACTCGGCTTGATATCCGCGATCAAGTCAATCAACTCTTGTGTGGTGTACGGCTTGAATTCGCCGCGTTGCCAATATTCATAAAGTTCTGCGTTCGCCAGCAGTTGGTTCGGGTATATTTTGATCTCATCGGGGCAGAAATCATTCCACAGGCGGGTGAAGTCCTCGCGATCCGATTCGGGTGTCGCGCCGTGCAGATTGGGCATCCAGTGTAAGACGATCTTGAAACTTGCCGCGCGGAGCAGGGCAGTAGCTTGGCGTGTGCATTCGACATCGTGTCCGCGCTTGTTCATGTCAAGGATGCGGTCATCGAGGCTTTGTGCTCCCATCTGCACCTTCGTCACACCGAGGTGGCGTAACCAGCGGATTTCATCGGGATTGATTTCATCCGGCCGCGTTTCGATCACAAGTCCCACATTGCGGTGGTGGGCAGTTTCGTTGTATGCCTGTGCTTCGCTGAGTTTGCCCTCTCCAATTTTTATCTCTTCAGATGGCAGATGCGTGAAGCCATTCATGGCATCAAAGCACCGCTTGACGAACCACTCCTGATACTCTCGTTTATACGACGACCAAGTGCCGCCGAGAATCAACAACTCGATTTTGTCTGTTGGATGACCCAACGCTTCCAATTGGTTGAGACGCGATTTCACCTGCGCGTACGGGTCGAATTGATGTTCAACGGCGCGCATCGCGCCGGGCTCATCCGGCAGGTACGATTTGGGCATCCGCACGTCGGTGGGGCAAAAGATGCACTTGCCGGGGCAGGGATA
>DAOTZF010000096.1:0-13836 GCA_034434415.1 Anaerolineales bacterium
GCGTTCGGGATGCTTGCCCTCCAACGTGAATGAGACTGTCGGCACGCGTTCATCGAGTCGATTCAGATCGGTGACACCGTAGATGCGCGCCCCCGGAACCGATTCGACAATGCCGATCAATTTTTGGGATAGCTCCATCTCGTACGCTCGCATCGCGGACATGCCCTTCTTCAATTCCAACCTGCGGCCGGTGAACCCCGTTTCCTTCCACGGTGACGCGTGATCCGCTCCGAACTGCGTTCCCAACCATTTGATGTATTCCAAGGCGCCGAGCACACCGGCAATCCCTTCGTGATTCTGTGTGCCGGTTTCGAACTTGTACGGCAGTTCATTCGATGCCGGTCTCACTTTGTAGGCTTTCAACTCGCTCAATAGATCGAATCTTCCATACAGCGTCCCCGCGTGCGGACCGAAGAATTTATAAGACGAACAAACCAGAAAATCGCAGCCGATATCCTGCACGTCGATAGGACCATGCGGCGCGTACTGCACCGCGTCGACGTACACCAGCGCCCCCGCGTCATGCGCCATCTTCGTCAGTTTCTTGACCGGGTTGACCGTCCCCAACAAATTCGAGGCGTACCCGAATGCGGCGATCTTCGGTTTCTTTTCCAATGCGCGCGAGAAATCATCAAGATCAAGTGTGCCATCCTCCACGTCGATATCCACCCAGAGCAGGTTACATCCCTTGTCTTCCGCGATCAACATCCACGGTGCGATGTTCGCATCATGATCCAATCTCGTGACCAATATGTTGTCACCTGCTTGCAGCATCCGAGCAAGTGAACGCGACATGTGCAATGTCAGCGTGGTCATGTTGTTGCCAAAGATGATCTCTTCGGGGCGCGCAGCGTTTAGAAAATCCGCCATGGCAACATGCGCCTCGTGCAACGTCTCGTCCGACCTGCGGCTGGTCTCGAACTGACCTTCGTGGTTCGCATTGTTTTCAAGCAGGTACTTGTTGATTCGGTCGAGGCTCGGCTTGGAGATCTGCGTCCCTGCGGGGTTATCGAGAAAGATGGCGGGACGATCGAGCGAGGGGAATTGCTGGCGAACAAGGTTGACATCGAATGCGGTCATGGTTCCTCTTTTGAAAATTTGGTGAATTGATAACTCCGAAGAGGTGACATTTATTTCACCCCTTCGGGGTTAATTTATATCTTGATTTGTTCTACAATCATCCCATCCCTTCGGGATTTTATTTTGCCAGTTCTTCTGCCTTCGCAAATTCTTCAGGCGTGTTGACGTTCCAAAACGCGAGCCCATCCGGGTCTGCGGATTTGATTTCATCCGAAGTCAGCACGCGAACCTTGACCTGCGGAAGCCATGAGACGACTCTCCACTGGTCGGCGTGGATGGCAGATTCGATCGCAGGCAGGCACGTTTCGCGGCGATAGACCGCATGAAGAGGTTCGTAGCCTTCGTCCGATTTGGCAATGACAACATCAGCCTGTTCATTATCCATGATTCTGGTCGAGGCTTCAATTAATGAAGAACTGGCGAAAGGCATATCACAGGCGACGACAGCGACACGCGGATGCGACGCGGAAGCGATCGCGGTGTAGAGTCCGCCCAGGGCACCGCGACTCGGCATAAGATCCGGGCAGAGGCGGAGCCCTAGAAAAGCAAAATCATCGGGGCGATTCGTCGTCACAATAAGTTCATCCGCGATGGGTTGGAGTCTTTCCACCACGCGCTGGATGAGGGGGCGTCCAAGAAATGACTTGAGCGCTTTATCTTCACCCATACGCGCGGACGCGCCGCCTGCCTGTATACAAACGGTAAGCATGGGTGTATTATAAGAGTGAAAGTGAGAGGTTATGCCCACCTCGATAGGCGACTTGTTGGATACCTTGACCGTGGCGGGGGACTTGTATGAAAAACTTCCAAATAACGAAGTGCGATGTTTCGCCTGCGGACACCGCTGTGTGATCCGGGAGGGTCGGCGCGGGATCTGTCAGGTGCGCTTCAACCAACGGGGAGAGTTGCGCGTGCCGCATGGATATGTGGCGGCGTTGCAAAGCGACCCCGTAGAGAAGAAGCCGTTCTTTCATGTTTTGCCAGGCGTCAACGCATTGACGTTCGGGATGCTCGGCTGCGACTTCCATTGTGGGTATTGCTTTACGGGGGATACGATGGTTGTCACTAACCATGGTCCGATAACTTTGCAGAATGCATTTGAACTTGGCGAAACCCGTATCAAGCAATCTGATGGGGAGATTTCATTCCCGTTGAATTTGAAAGCGATCACATCATCTGGCAATCTAAGGGATGTGAAGGGAGTTTTTCGTCACTCGTATCACAGTGATTTGGTAAAGGTGACACCGTATTATTTACCTGCGTTTCGTTGCACACCCGACCATCGTGTGTACGCCACGTATGATGCTTCTCCACCCATGCTCACGTATGCAAAAGATTTGACCGATAAACATTATCTGGCTGTCCCGAAAGTTCATAAGTTTTCCTCTCCCCAGGTGATTAATGTGGAAAACCTGCTTGGTGCACATCTGGTTACGTATCAAACCCCATGGAAACTCTCGAAAAATGAAATGCAAAGGATCATGGACTTGTCTGCTGATGGGAAATCATCGCGCGAGATCGGGGAAATGTTTGGGAAGAGCGGTTCTTATATTCGACATTTGCGAGTCAAGATCAGAAATGGTCGGGTGACTGAAACGAAAACATCGCGGCCTTATATTGAAAATGGTTTTCTACGATTTCCCAATGAAAGACAGCCCGGACTTTCGTTACAGATAAAGTTTGACGAGCATGTTGCTGAGTTGTTCGGATATTACTGCGCAGAAGGTTCGATTGTTACAGATAAAGATCGTCCCAACAGCTTTAATACCAACTTCAGCTTTTCAAAGAAGGAAACTGAACTGGCGAATCGCGTGATCCAACTGCTCAAGGACTGTTTTGGGGTTGAAGGAAGGCTCGTTCATCGTGCTACTACCTTGGCGGTGTCGATTACGAAGGCATCACTTGCCTTATTGTTCAAGGCACTTGCAGGAGAACGGTCGAGCAAAAAACGTGTACCTGAAATGTTGTTCGATGCTCCACGTGAAGTAGTCAGGGCATTCCTAAATGCTTATGTGACGGGAGATGGACATCGGTTCGCAAATGGAAAGCTCAGTTCCACGACAGTCTCGCGGGATCTTGCTTATGGCGTTGCATGGCTGGCTTTGAAGTGTGGATATTTCCCGTCTGTTTATGATGCAGAGATGCGTGAGAATGCGACAATTCAGGGGCGCTCTGTCCGTCGTGCGCCGCATCAGTATACGGTAGTGTGGTATGAGACGGATGATATCAAGCGCAAGATTGTCGAGACTGAAGATTTTTATCTGATTCCGTTACGTGGAATTAAACGCGAATCCTTCAGCGGCGATGTGTTCAATATGGAAGTTGACAGAGAACATAATTACCTTGCGGGTTTCTTCCTTGTTTCCAATTGTCAGAACTGGCTGACCTCGCAGGCGATGCGTGATCCCGACGCCGATATTTCAGCAAGCTATATCCGTAAAATATCGCCGAAGGGAATGGTGGAATACGCGCACAGGACAAAAGCTTCAGTGGTTGTCTCGTCTTATAACGAACCATTGATCACCAGCGAATGGGCTGTGGAAATATTCAAAGAAGCGAAGAAGGCGGGGTTGATGTGCGCCTACGTTTCCAATGGAAACAATACACCGGAAGTGATGGAATATATCCGCCCATATATTTCCGCGTATAAAGTGGACTTGAAATGCATGCAGGATAAAAACTACCGCAAGCTGGGCGGTGTTCTGCAAAACACGCTGGATGGAATCAAGCGCGCACACGAAATGGGTTTATGGGTGGAGATCGTCACACTGACCATCCCGGGCTTCAATGATTCGAACGAAGAACTGTGGGATGCCGCACGATTTATTGCGGGTGTCTCGCGCGACATTCCGTGGCATGTGACTGCGTTCCATAAAGATTACAAGATGATCGATCCCGATAACACGGATGCAAAGACCCTCCTGCGTGCGGCAGAGATCGGACGCGAAGCGGGATTAAGATTCGTATATGCTGGAAACCTGCCGGGAGAGGTGGGGGAATATGAAGACACCGCCTGCCCGGAATGTAACTTCCGCCTGATCAAGAGGCGAGGGTACATCATCCAGGAGTATCTCGTGACGGGAGATGGAAAATGCCCGGGCTGCGGAGGAAAAATCCCCGGAATCTGGCATAAAAACCCCTCTCAAGTAGTGTTAAATGGGTCCGGGATGCCTGTACCCGTTTACTAAAATCCCTTTTGCTGTATAATCGACCCATTATTCGGAAGGAGGTCCCCCGCCCCATATCGAATCTCTTTTTTTATCCAGACTGTACGAATACGAAAAAGAAACCAATTGAAATTTCTCTAAGGAGGAGAAACGTGAAACGCAACCTGTTACATGTACTATCACTGCTCATGCTCGCGAGCATGCTTCTTGCGGCATGCGGACCCGCACAAACCGAAGCACCGGCGGCAACTGAAGCCCCTGCTGCGACCGAAGCCCCTGCTGCAACCGAACCGGCTGCCGCCGCTTGTGAACCTGCCGGCACCGAACCGATCGCGTTCCCTGATGGCGGAAAATCTGTCACCACCGCTTTCGATCAGGAACCTGATGCGGTTGTCCCCTATTTCTCTCAGATGACCTTTGCAGTCTGGGTTACCCAGCTGACCTTGGTTGGTTTGGGCGAATGGGATGATCAAGGCAACTTTGTGCCCGAGTTGGCTGTGGATGTTCCCACGGCTGAAAACGGCGGCGTCTCCGCGGATGGTCTCACCATTACGTGGAAATTGAGAGACTGCCTCTTCTGGTCTGATGGCACGCCGCTCACCTCAGCAGATGTCAAATTCACCTGGGAACTGGTGATGGATCCGTCCAATGCTGTTGCCACCCGCACCGGCTACGAGAAGATCGAAAGCATCGAAACCCCAGACGATACCACAGTCGTGATCAAGTTCGCCGAACTGTACCCGCCTTGGCCCACCTTATTCACACAAGGCCCGAACAACGCTGGCGCGATTCTGCCCAAGCACATCCTCGAAGGCATCACCGCGGCAGAGACCGATCCGTTCATTCGTATGCCGACTGTCGGCTCCGGTCCGTTCGTGCTCACCGAATGGGTGCCCGGCGACTACATGTCCCTGCTGCCCAACCCGAACTTCTACAAGGGCCGCGCCAACCTCGACCGCGTCCAGATCCGCTTCGTGGCTGACTCTGAAGCCGCCAAAGCCGCCATCCAGACCGGCGATGTAGATTGGTACCCCAACTTCTCTGAAGGCGATATCGAAGCCCTTGAAGCACTCGCACCGAATGTAGTGCTCACCGTGATCCCCGGTGTGGACTTCGAACACTACTTCTTCAACATGGGCCGCGTAGAAGGTGTTGACGGCCGCGGCGCTGCTGAAAACGAAGGCTTCTGCCCGTTCAAAGATGTCCGTGTCCGCAAGGCGATCACCCTTGGCATCAACCGCCAGGCGATCGTGGACAGCCTGCTCTTCGGCAAGACCACCGTTCCCGTAAGCCAGTGGCCCAACAGCAGTTGGACCAACACCAACCTTGT
This sequence comes from Anaerolineales bacterium, assembly GCA_034434415.1. Lineage (GTDB taxonomy): Bacteria > Chloroflexota > Anaerolineae > Anaerolineales > Villigracilaceae > Defluviilinea. The sequence goes on from DAOTZF010000096.1 coordinate 5,578, forward strand.
TGCTGACGCCTATGATCCTGAAGCCGCCGCCGCGTTGCTTGATGAAGCCGGTTACACCCTCGGCGCAGATGGCGTCCGCGTGGGCGATTGCAACGGCGAACAGACCCGCCTTTCGTTCAACTTCGAAACCACCACTGCCCCGATCCGTATCTCCATCGCCACGGTCGTCCAGGCTGACCTCGCCAAGATCGGTGTCGAGTTCACCCCGATTCACACACCCGCCGGTACGTTCTTCGGCCAGTATGTGGATGGCGGTCCGTTGACCACCGGCAACTACGATATGGGTGGTTACACCACCGGTTTCTATCCGGATCCTTACACCGACAACTACAAGTGTGAGAACATCCCGACCGCTGCGAACCCGACCGGTACCAACTGGTATCACCTGTGCGATCCTGCCCTCTCCGACTTGATGGAGAGCTCGCTCAGCACGGTCGATCCCGCCGCGCGCAAGGCTATCCTCGACGAAGCACAGGCTTACATCGCTGAGAACTACTATGTGATCATGATGTACGCCCGCGGCAACGTCTACGGTTCCACCCCGCGCTTCCAGTTCGGACCTGCTGGTCCTACGTCTGACCTCAACTGGAATGCTGAAACCTGGGATGTCACCGAATAATTAAGAACGAGTAATACCAAGTACAAAACGAGAGGCAGGGGCTTCCCTGCCTCTCGTCAAATTCGTGCACAGTCACAGGTTCGTGATTATTTGCTGGAGGCTTCGATATGTGGACTTATTTGCTACGACGCGTATTTCAGGCGTTGTTCACGCTTCTGATTATTACCGTTCTTTGTTTTCTACTGACCCGGTTCTCGGGAGATCCTCTCGCACAATATGCCGCCAACCCGCGCATGAGCGCCGAAGACAGGGCGGCCCTCATCGAACGCCTCGGACTGAACGACCCTCTGTACGTGCAATACTTCAAATGGCTGGGACTGGCGGTCCAGGGGGATCTGGGACAATCCTTTTTTGCCCGCCAACCCGTCAGCGAGATGATCGCCCAGCGCCTGCCCAACACCTTGATCCTCATGTTCACGGCCGAGATTATCACCGTGAGTTGTGCCCTGTTGTTGGGGATCATTTCCGCGGTCAAGCAATATTCGTTTTGGGATAACGCCATCACAACGTTTTCCTTCGTCGGGTTTTCAATGCCCATCTTTTTTAGCGCCCTCGGCTTATTATTGATTTTCGCCGTTCAATTCAAGGAATGGGGGCTGCCCTACCTGCCGACCGGCGCCGCCGTTTGGGATAAATCAGACCCCGTGGAATACATCAAGAATTTGATCCTGCCGGTGACCGCTCTGGCATTCGTGAACACTGCTGGCTATTCCCGCTTCGTGCGCACGAGCATCCTCGAAGTGTTGGGGCTCGATTACATCCGAACCGCCCGCGCCAAGGGTCTCACCAGCCGAGTCGTTTTATTCAAACATGCGCTTCGCAACGCCGGCCTGCCCCTGGTCACCATTGTCGGGCTCGATATCCCCTTCCTTTTGGGCGGCGCCATCGTGACCGAGTCGGTGTTCTCTTGGCCCGGCATGGGACGCTTGTTCTGGGAGTATTCCCAACGCAGCGATTACCCGGTGGTACTCGGCGTCTTATTGATCATTTCGATCGCTGTAGTTGTACTGACCATCATCACCGACATCGTTTACACCTTTGTGGATCCGCGCATCCGCCTGGCGTAGGAGGTAATTTCCATGTCAACTGATATTGCCACCCTGAACTCTCAATCCCTTTCCCGCGAAGGGATGTCAGGCAAGATCCTGACCCCCGGTCAAATCATTTGGAGGAGATTTCGAAAACACCGCATGGCGGTGCTGGGAATGATCGGTTTCACGCTGATCGTTCTTTTCGTCATCGTCGGATCCATCCTTGTCAGCGAGGAACAAGCCAACGCGGTTGATTTGCAAGCACGCCTGTCACCTCCCAACCGCCAGTTCATCATGGGCACGGATACGACCGGCCGGGATATATTCGCCCGGATGATCCACGGCGGACAGATCTCCCTGCTTGTAGGGTTCAGCTCGGTATTCGTCTCTGTGACGCTCGGCACGCTCATTGGCGGACTGGCCGGATTTTTTGGCGGCTGGGTGGATACCATCCTGATGCGCTTTACAGAGGCAATGCTTTCGATCCCGCAGTTGTTCCTGTTAATCGTGCTGGGTAAATTCATCGGCAGGGATATCGAGACGGTCGTTATCATGGGCCAAACATTCAGCGGAAGTGTGTTGATCGTCATTTTTGTAATCGGCCTGACCTCGTGGATGGGATTATCCCGCATCGTGCGCGCCAACGTGCTCTCACTCAAGGAAATGGATTACGTGTCTGTGTCCAGGTCCCTCGGATCGAGCAATTTGCGGACCTTCTTTAAGCACCTGATTCCCAACACAATGGGCGTGATCATCGTTGCCACAACACTCGGTCTTGCCGGTGCAATCCTCTCTGAAGCGTATGTGTCCTTCCTCGGGCTTGGCATCCAGCCGCCAACCGCCTCGTGGGGTAACATGCTTACCTCTGCGCAGTCCTTTATCAGTCAAGGCTCGTGGTGGATGTGGGTCTTCCCCAGCCTTTTCATCGTAGCGACCATTCTGAGCATCAACCTCGTCGGCGATGGCTTGCGCGACGCCTTCGACCCGAGAAGCACAAGACATTTGTAAAATTAGATGTCCCGCAGTTGAACTGCGGGACATCTTTTTATTAGACTTCTTGCGAAAGTATTTTTAGCCACAGATTTCACGGATTTTCACTAATTTATTCAAAAAATCCGCGTGAATTCGTGCAATCCGTGGCAAAGAACTTAACTGATCCTTTACCGTTCTGACATATGCAAGATGTCAATTTAATTTAATCATCACCGATGAATTCTTTTGCCCTCTCCACGTACGCAAGGCTTTGATGACGGAAATAGGTATTGTATAAAGTCGCGTAATGCCCGCCGCCTGTGAGCAAACCTTCGTGATTCCCCTCCTCAAGGATACGTCCTTTTTCCATCACTACAATACGGTCAGCAGCTTTCACTGTCGACAGACGATGCGCGATCAGGATGCTCGTCGAATGCTTCAAGATAAGATTCAACGCCTGCTGGATCTGCCACTCGGTGAACGGGTCGATGCTGGCAGTGGCTTCATCGAGGATGAAGATGGCAGGCTTTTGCATCAGCACACGCATTAACGCCACGAGTTGACGCTGTCCCATGGATAAACGCCCGCCTCGTTCCCCTACTTCGGTCTGGATTCCACTCGGGAGTGTTTCCAACCATTCGCCATCACCGATGCCGCGTGCCATCGTTAAGATTTCATCTTCCGAGACATCCGGCGCAGCATAGCGGATATTATCTGCCACTGTCCCTGAAAACAGGAACGGGACCTGCGAAACGATGCCGAGTTGTTTTCGATATTGCGCGAGATCGAACGTGCGGATGTCGTGCCCGTCAACCAACAGCCGTCCCTGCTGGAATTCGTAGAAGCGCGCGATCAACTTGGCAATGGACGATTTCCCCGCGCCGGTGTGACCTACAAGGGCGAGCGTCTCGCCGGGTTGGATGAGCAAATTGAAGTGGGAAAGAATCGGTTCCTTATCCGTATAACGGAAATGCAGGTCGTCGAAATGGATCTGTCCCTTGAGCCGAGGCACATCCTTGTTGTCCGTTTGCACAACGTTCGGGTCGGCATCGATCAGCGCGAATACGCGTTCCGCCGCGGAAAGCCCGGATTGGATCTGCGCCCAGAACGCGGAAAGGTTCAGCACGGGGAAGAAAAACTGGTCGAGGCTCATGATGAACAGATACCACGCGCCGACGGAAACAATGCCTTGCGCCGCGCTAAAACCGCCCACGTAGATGAGGATCGCTACGAAAATGCCTCCCAGCGCGTTGAGCGTGGGAAAGACCAGCGACAACACGAAGCCGCGCTGTACGTTGACGTGATACGACTGCTTGTTCGACTCTTCGAACGAGTTGAAGATGCTTTCTTCCTGCCGGAAATTCTTTGCAATGGCAATGCCGCTGATGGTCTCTTTAATCGCGGCATTAACATCTGCCATGGCTTTCATGCCGCGCTTGGTGACGCGCCTCGCCATCACACGAAAACCCCACGCCACCGCGAAGATCACTGGCAGGAAGGTCATCAGCATCAACGATAGCTTCAAGTCGGTACGAAAGAGCACCATACCGAGAACCACTGCTTGAACAATCTGTGAACCGACATCCGTAACGATCACCACAAGTTGCCCGAAATCGTTGGTGTCCGATGTGATGCGCGAAACGATGCGCCCGGAGGAAAATTGATCGTAGAACGAGAGGTCGTGCTCCGCCGCGGCGCGGAAGGCGCGCGTGCGAAGATCGAGAACCACGTCTCCCACGGCGCGCACCACGAGACTGCGCCGCGCCCAGTTGAGTCCCCACAAGCCAATGCCAATGGAAAACACAGCCAGCCCTACGAGGCTGATGGCGGTGAAGGTCGGTTGGACTTTAAGCATGTCGATCATGCGCGAGACAACGATCGGCAGCGCCGCCCCGATCAACGCCACTGCAATGACCAGTACGGTCACCCACACCAAGCGCTGGGTTTGGGGCTTGAAATAACCGACAATGCGACGTGTCAATTCGCGGTCGGTGTATTGGCGATCATATTTTTCGTCTGCAAGGCCTGTAAAGAATCCCATGGCAATTTTGATTTACGATTTTAGATTGACAATTTCAAAGTTTTGGACGCTGATGAACGCTGAAAACGCGGAGTTAAGATTTGTTTTGAGCAATGTACCATTCCTTTCGACTGTTGTCGAACGAACGCCGTTTATTTTCAGGCTTTGGTCCAAAGTTGAGCAACAAGCCAACCTCATACGGTGTTGCCTTTAAGTAATTCAGCAATTGGGCTTCATGTTCGGTTGCCAGCGCTTTGGTTGCCTTGATCTCAAGAATCACCAGATCATTTACGACTAAATCTGCAAAGTACTCTCCAACCAATTGCCCAGCATAATAAACCTTGATTGGGAATTCATCATTAACGATCATCCCGCGATTCGTCAACTCAATGATCAGAGCCTTGACATATACTTTCTCAAGAAATCCATAACCCAAAGCAGTGTAGACGGCATAAAACGCGCCAAGGATTTTCTCTGTCAAGTCGGAATGTTTGTACAGTGAAGCGCTGTACGAAGGCTTATTGTCCATAATTCCTCAAATCATAAAATCAGCGTCATCTGCGTTTTTCTGCGTCCCATTTTATTCTCTGAATATCCTCGAATAGGCCTCAGAGGTTTTCATTAACTCGTCATGTGTGCCGATGGCGGCAATACGTCCCTTGCGAAGGACGATGATCAAATCTGCCCAACGGATCTGCGACAGACGATGCGTGATGATGAAGGTCGTGCGTCCGCGCGCGGCGTTGGAGATGGCGCGTTGGATTTTGTCCTCTGTGGCGGAATCGATGGCAGACGTGGAATCATCCAGGATCAATATACGCGGATCGGTGAGGAAGGCACGCGCCAACGCAATGCGTTGACGTTGCCCGCCAGAGAGTGTGACACCGCGCTCGCCGACAACAGTTTCATAGCCCTTGTCGAAGTTTTGGATGAAATCATCGGCCTGCGCGGATTGCGCCGCCGATTCGATCTCCGGTTTGGTTGCGTCCGGCTTCCCGAACGCCACATTGTCACTGACGGAGCGAGAGAACAGGAAGATGTCCTGCTCGATCATGGAGATCTGCGAGCGCAGCGCGGCGAGATTCCATTCGCGCACATCCACACCATCCACGAGGATTTGCCCACCTGTGGAGTCGTACGTGCGGTTAATGAGTTTGACCAACGAGGTCTTTCCCGCGCCGGTCTGCCCAACAAGGGCGACAGTTTGACCGGGGTTCACTTTGAAGGAGATGTTTTGCAAAACATCTTCCTTCATCTCCGCTTCACTCCGCTCAGGGAGAATTCCACTGGTCAGCGCATACGTGAAACTGACGTTCCGAAATTCAACTTCGCCCTTGATCGTACCGGCGTAGCCTTGCATGTTTTGATCGAGGTTGGTTTCACGATTCATCAATTCAAGAATGCGGCGCGCGCCGGAAAGCCCAAGTGAGATCTGCGAATACGCAAACGTGGAAACGAACGTGGGGAATTGCAGCAACAGGAGCAAACCGAAATACGCGACCACGTCGCCGAGGGTCAACTGTCCACTGCGGAAGAGCAACAAGGCGTGGAACAATCCGAAGGCGTAGGCTGATCCGAGCAAAAGCATGGCGACGTACCGTCCCTCGAGGTCGCCCTGTTTGACAAAGGCATCGCGCACGCGGCTGGCGTTCATCACGAATTTATCCACCTCTGCGTTTTCCTGCGAGGCGCTCTTGACCACTTCCACTCCGTCCAGTGATTCGGACAGGTGAGTATTCATCTCACCGAACGAAGCGCGCACTTCGTCAGTGACCGGTGCGAGGGTTTTCAGATACCGGACGAGAAAGAAAAAATACAATAGGATGAATACGATCGGCGTGAGGATCAGTGACGGGTGATAACGCCCTGCGACGAAGATGGGCATGAGGATGAAAATGAACGAGCCGACAACGAGGTTGATACCCGGGCTGAACATGAAGTTGACCTCGCGCACGTCGTTCGTGGCGCGCGCCATCGTATCGCCGACCGGTTGCAGGTTGTGAAAGGTCATGCTTTTGCCGAGCAGGGAGAGGTACAACTCGTCGCGTACTTGCAGTTCCATTTTTTGTGCCAACAGTTCTGCGCCGAAGTTTCGCCCGAGTTGCAACACGCCGCGAATCACCTGTGAGATGCCGATGGTCAATGCCAGCGGCAACAAAACGCTCGTATCCGGCTGGGGCTGGAGCATCGCGGTGAAAGCATTACCCGTAAGCACCGGCACCACCGCGGCGAGACCGGCGTTGCCTACTGCACCCGCAATCAACATGAAAATGATCCACCCGTGGCGCGAGGCGTGCGACCACACCCAGCGCACGGCACTGGTGCGGTCGTATGTTTGTTGTTGATGCATCGAAAATTCGGCGGGTGCAGAGAGCGTGGTCATGGCAGAAAAATTCTCCCGCGGTCTTTGGGTGCACCGCGAGAGCGAATTGTTAACCAGATTCTACCACGCAGGGCGCAACCTCGATGCGATGGCAGGGTTTACACATGCAGAACTGCCCGCGTGGGCGGTCAAACTTCATCTTTTCTAAGGAGAGTGTGAAATGAATATTTCTTTGCCCAAGACAATTTCCGGCTGGTGCATGTGGTTGTTCTTCCTGTGTTTCGGTCTGGGCTTTTTCCTGTCCACCATGACCTTCTTTGGTATGTTGACAGCGATCTTTGCCCTCGCTTATGCCGTTTTTGCCCTCATCGGCATGTAAACTGTATTGCTCAAGAGAAACAGCCTCCCTTTCGGGAGGCTGAATCATTTTAACCCGGCGAACAACTCCGCACACACCATCGAATATTTCCAGCCAGTATTGTCCTCGATTCCCCACCATGCCGAAAGGATCGCGTGTGCCAGACTCCATTCGACGATCCGTTCGCGCTCGAATCCCAAATGCTCGTGCAGGATATCGATCCGCTTCTTCATGCGGACTTTGAAATTGACACCCCGTGGCAACTCTCCCCACGGGTTCATCATGTACGGACCCACTTCGTAACACGCGGGACCAATCACGCCTTTCGGGTCAATCACCAGCCACCCGCGCGCAGACGACAATATATTGAAATGATGTAAATCTCCGTGCATCAAAACGGGATTTTGATTTTCGGCAAAGAAATCCTTCGTTGATCGCTCAACCCTCGCCACAAGTTTCTCATCTAGCGGACCCGTCCCACCGGTGAACATTTCCCTCAACCGCTTCAACCCGTCGAACCAATCGGATAATTGAATAAAGGATTGATGTAGGGGCACAACATGTCGTGCCCCTACTCGACGCCAAATCCTCTTCATCACCTCCGCCGCGATGCGAGTCGCCTCCTCGTCATCATCCAATTGTGCCAGCATTCGCCCGGGATGTAATCGCTCCAACAACAAAAACCCCTTCTCTTCATCACAATCGATCAATTGACACGCGCCATTACCATTGAATACTTTCAACGCTGCCATCTCACTTGTCAACTCATCACGCGGCACGCCGATTTTGAGGACGACATTCCCCTCTCCCGAAGGTAGAGGGGCTAGGGGTGAGGGTAACGTTGCACACGCTACAAAATTATAGGAAAGGTTCGGGACAGCTTGGACATCTGTCAACCCCCAGCGCACAGAGGCTTCTTTAATCAACGCCGGGAGG
>DAOTZF010000097.1:0-28544 GCA_034434415.1 Anaerolineales bacterium
ACGAGTGCATCATCCGAACCATCATCGGTAAAGTTGTCGGCAACAATCACAACAACGTAATCACCCGCAGGCAGATTATCGAAGCGATAGTATCCGCCGCCAGCCGTGGTAGTCGTCCCAAGTGTGGCACCGGTTGGATTTCCCGAACCGTCTGCCGCGTACAATTCAACGACGACGCCATCCACGCCGACTTCGGCGGCTCCGCGCGTACTGTCATTGTTCGTATCGAACCACACGCGGTTACCGAGGCTGTAGATTTGTGGGGTGAAAATGCCAAGGTCTACGCGCGGCTCATTCGTTGTTCCGGTCGCATTGGAGGAGGATGCTTCCGCGCCCGGCGTCAATGTGACGACTTCCGTCTCCACATAACCGCCAGCTCCGAGGGTTCCAACGGTGGAGCCGTTATCGTCGCTGTCGGTTGTATCCGCATCTGAATCAGGCGCAGGCTCGTAAGGTGACCCGACGCCGCCTGTACTGGAGGAGGTGCCTTCGAGAGTTCCGCCTGGGTTGAATTCCGCAGGATCGATCCGCACAATGTAATCGCCCGCAGGCAAGCCCGTAAATGTGTAATTGCCGTTCACAGCGGTTGTTGTTGTGGCGAGCAAAGCTGTTCCATCGCCGGAGTACAGCTGCATGGTAACGCCGTTAATCCCAAACTCTCCCCCGCCCAATAAACCATCGTCGTTGACATCCGCCCATACTTGATTTCCGAGGGTCATGGCGTAGAAGCCGAAGTCAACCGTCATATTCGCGCGGTCGTCGTTCGCGCCCTGTCCGCCGGAAAGATCCGTCTCACCGGTGGGTTCGACCGACCCGGGACCCAATGTAACCGCGGGACTGAGCACCGCGCCGTTGAAAGCGCCGGCGTTCTGTAGTGTGCCGTTATCATCTTCATCGGAAGCGTTTGCATCTGCATCGGGCGCAGCGGTTTCGGTTAGAGTCCCATCAGGGAGCCGCGAAGTGCCGCTGGACCAGTATCCAACCAAAGCGTTGTTCGATCCGTTGCTGATAAAGTTATCCGCCGCGATGACAACCACATAATCCCCGGCGATGAGGTTGTCGAAGCGATAGTATCCACCTCCCGCAGTTGTGGTGGTTTGGAGCACTGCGCCTGTTGGGTTACCCGAGACATCCGCCGCGTAGAGTTCTACAAGGACTCCATCCACACCCAATTCGCCGGCATCGCGGAAACTATCGTTATCCGTATCGAACCACACGCGATTGCCGAGACTGTAGGCGGAGACAAAGCCGAAATCGACCGTGGGGTCTGTCGTTGTGCCGGTTGCATTATCGACCGTGATATTCGCGGCGACTTCGCCGGGGAGCATACTTAATGTGCCGCTGCTCACTTGACCAGAACCCAAGCCAATGCCATTGTCATTGTTATCGGCGTTCGTATCCGGGTCGGTTGTATCAGCTGCGTTCGCGGTGTCCACGGTGCTGGTATATCCACCGGGAGGAGTCACACGGACAATATAATCGCCCTGTGGCAAGCCGCTGAAGTTGTATAGCCCGTCCGCAAGTGTGGTGAATCCCGTCGCTCCATCGTCTGCTGTTCCAAGAATTCCGTCTGCGCCAACGAGGATCTGCGTCCCGTCGGAGGCGTACAAAGTCACTACCGCTCCAGCCAATGGAGAATCAGTGCCGCCCCCGCCAAGATCATCATAATCGCCATCCCCGTTCGCATCCACAAAGACAATATCGCCGATATCAACTTGGTAGAATCCAAAATCCACAGTGCGATCCGAACGATTATTCGCCGCTTCGCCAGGTTCAGGATTGGCAGCGGGATCATTATCCGTGGTGGGTTCCGAGGTGCCCGGACCCAACGTTACCGCCGCCGAGGCAACATAATCTATCGAATTGACGGTCAACGTTGAACGGCCGTTATCATCGCTGTCAACACTTGTCGTATCGGGGTCGTTTACAGTTGCATCCGTGATCGTGCCGTTCGCGGCAATGGATGTTGAACTGCTCCAGTATCCACTCAATGGATCGCCCGGAACCGTATCGCCCACACCGACATCGCGGAAATTATCATCCGGAATCAACACCACGTAATCACCCGCATTCAGGTCATCGAAGCGATAATATCCGCTGGCATCGGTCGTATCAAAGGAGAGGAACGTATCGCCGGCATCCCACACCCCCGCGGATGTTCCATTATCCTGATACAACTCCACCCGGACGCCGCCAATCCCCACCTCAGCACCGTCGATAGCCGCGCTATTGTTCGTATCGTACCACACCCGGTTACCCAAACTGTACGTTGCCGTGAATCCAAAATCGAATGTGTGATCGTTATCACCCGCATCGCCCGTGGTTACCGGAATCACAGCATTATTCCCGCTATAAGACGCGTCGGAATCGCGCTGGTCTGCATCTGCATCGGGCGTGGTCAACAGCAAACCCGCAAGCGCCGCCTGCTGGCTTCCGCCTTGCGCGTTGGGAATACGAATTTCGTATGCGGAATTCGGGTTGAGTTCGTCGATCAAATAGATCTGGTTTGCTGTTGAGGTGCCGGGACCCGAACTGAAGTAATAACCACCATTCGCGTCAGTCACAGCACTGGCGATCAACGTACCACCTTGATACAGTTCAACCGTGACACCAGCAATTGGGCTTTCATCGGCATCTTGTATGCCGTCGCCATCTGAATCAAGCCAGATTCGATTCCCAATTTCAATCGGAGCGCTGAAGCAGAATCCCTCCACATCGCCGATCCCTGCGGCTTTGCCAAAGCGACTGGCATCGTCGGTGCGTGGAAAGATCTCGTAGGCGCGTGTTCGCGTCCCTGTGGCATTGCTGAACCAGCTAATGCCTCCTGAACGAATATCAAACGGATCGAAGATGGAGGTCGCGACTTCATCAGTGCCCGGGAATAACACTAGTCCACCCAGCGTAATTTCATTGTGAGTGCCGCTATTCAAAGTATCGGAAGGAGCATACATATCCTGCCAATAATATTCTCCTCCGCCGGGTCCCTGGGCGGGAGCGCTCCCCGCGCCGCCGGTTGTGATACCACCGCAAGTAGCATTATTTTCCAACACAAAAGTTCCCGCTACATTACAGACACGCAACATATCACCAGCGGAAGTACCTTCGAACACAGTGCCAGCCGCAATTGTCACTGAGGTTGGAGCATAACCCGCTGTGAAATCGTAGAACGTGAAGGCCGTTGTCGCGGCGGATGTGGAATAGTTAACTTCACCAGTTTGATGACCTGCACGATCAATGAAACCCAATATCATATCGCCATCTACATCGAACTCAATATCCGAGAGAATTGGCTGGGGATAGATGATCTGATTGCCATAACCAAGTCCGGAACCACCGCATGTACCACACCACAAGGAAGTGAAAACATTAGACCATGGGCGCCATTCCGCTGGGTAGCCGGGTCCGTCCGCGCTCACCACGCCACGCGGATAATCAAGTCCAAATTCAAAGACTAATGTCCAGGTTCCCGGGCTGCCTTCAGGCGTACTTAAGATATAAGCTTGCAAATCAGCTGCGTTTTGTGTACTTTCTGCAGAACACACCACGCCAACATAGACATTCCCTTGATACACTTCAACAGCCCAGGGACGCACATCGCCTGCCGCACACGCAGTCGCACCAGCTGGCAAAGTTATCGGAGTAGCAGTATCGTACCCCGACGGAGCGGTAGCAGGTATGCCGATGAAAAGGGAGTAAAGCGTTCGATCCGCAAGGTTGATCAGCCACAAGGTATCGTCGGAAGCGCCGATATCCATATCGCCAATTGCTTCTTTCCCCACAGCATCCCATGCGGCGGGATCGGTATTCGGATCGGGCGATGCAGCCGGCAAACCCCGGGCAGTGTCATCTAACGCTCCGTCATCAACGCCTGCGAACGTATCAATATCAACAAAATTACTCACGCTCACCGGAGCCCCAGTCAAGGGGTTCACGACGATTGCATAGATCCCACCACCACCCAGCGGACCAAAACCAGCGTGTCGTTTTGCCAGTGCGCCTGCAAAGACCGTATTTGTCTCCCGCTGATACGCCAACCCCCATGTGGAACCGATTTGAGCACCTGTGGCGAGAGGCTGCGAGACTGTTGCATCTGCGCGACCATACGCCGAATTTGGAATCGAATACAAAACGGTGGATGTGCTGGCAGTGCCTCCGCCCAACGGATCACCATTAATATAACAAGGAATTACAAGAAACGGGTTGTTCTGGCAGTATTCATCCGGCTTCGATAAGCCCAAATCCAACCCGGCCGCGGGGCTGGTGGTGAATTGGACCGTAGTCCCTGAGTCTCTTCCGAACGAGCCGGGGCGAAGGGTGGCGGGAATGGTCGAGAACTCAACCCTCACCTGTGTTCCGTTGGGTATTGCGAGGGTGTAATTCCCCAAGGCGTTAGTGGTAGTGCTCGCAACCACTGCATTGGTTGAATCAAAAGCAGTCACAGTGACCCCGGACACCCCGGTATCCCCTGAACCGCGAATGCCATTGTCGTTGTAGTCGGTAAATACAGTGCCGCTGATGGTATTTGGATCCGCGCTGGTTATGACCAGCTGAGAACGATTGTAGGTTCCAGTTGTGCCGGCGAGCGTATCGCAGACTTGCAAGGTCCAGTTGCCTATCGCGTTTTCACCTTTGAACGCGCTGAGAAGTTCAGACGGCCGCGCCGTGCGATCAAAAAATGGAAATCCCACAGCGTCGTTGCTGTTGTCATACAGCGAACCTACACTGGTGTCATCCAACAAAACATCATAATTATCATAATTATCGGGGCTGGCAACCAAAGGCGAACCGAATCCGGCGCCAGCGATTAAAACAACCGTGGTACCGGATGGCGAAGTCAATGTAGCGCGAATCTGACTTCGGACAGCGTGATTAACATTCAACCCAACATTTATATCAGCAACCACAATGCTGGCGGCAACGTTGATGGTCCGTGTAAGAGGCGCGGCACAACTGGCATCAGGAATAGCCACTGCCGCGCCCGGGATATCATTAACGGTTGTAGTGAGGGCATATGCAACCCCCACCTTTCCGAAGGAAAGGTTGAGTAAAATAACTGAAAGCAGTACTAATATAGATAGGACGCGTACGATCAGCCTGTATAACCCTGACTTCATTTTAGACCTCAAATAGGACAGGTTGTGTCCAAAAATCCGGCGTTTTCGACCAGGTGATTTCCGCCCTACTAAAGGAATTGAATACAAGGGTTGAAGTTACCTCTATCATAGACAGAATGCCATATCTTAACACAAAAATGGCTGATGCGTAACCAGCTATTTTTGAAACCTATTCATTATTAGCGCTCTGCAGAGATATCTACAAGAACCGCCCTCACCACCACCCGGCGTAAGTACGTATCCGTTTTAGGATTGTACGAATCACAAGTCACCAAGGTGATAGTCGATTTATCCTCATGATTTAGTATGCTGATATCATCAGGGCGGGTAAAAGTATTCGAAACCACTTTATAGGTATACAAATAGCCTGAATTGTGCACAAAGATGTATTCGCCCGATTTGAGGTACTTTAACCGAGCAAATAGGCCTGGCTTTCCGTCTGCGTTGACAACATGTGCGCTGATGACGCTGTTACCGCTCCACGTGGGATAGGCGGTTCCCTCCAACCATCCAGCCTGATTCGCCAGCCAAGATACATCCCACGTACCATTCTGAAACTGTACGCCGGTAATGGGAGCATTCACACGGATAACTGGAATGGCTAGCACAAGCTTGGAAGATTTATAGTCGGGCATGGAAGCTGGATCAAGAGTTGTAACTCGATCTGGAGCAAAGCCCGTAACAGGGATGAGAAATCCATTCGTGGAAGGAGTAGTAGTAGGAACCGGAGGAGGGGGCGGTGGGGGAGGGGGTGGATTTCCCAAGTAAAATCCAAAGTCATATGTATGATCGTTGTCACCTGCATCCCCAGTGGTCACTGTGACAGTTGCTGCGCCACCAATTGCAACACCATCAGAGTCTCTCATATCTTCAGGCACGGAATCATTCTGGGTCAGTGTGTAAGTTGCCAAAGCAGGCTGGTTCAAAGGAATTTGAATTGTATACTGCGAGTTCGGATTTAGACCATCAATCAAATAGTCAACATTCGATTCATCGGTTCCGGGACCAGAACTAAAGAAATACGCACCCGTAGCATCTGTCACTGCCGTAGCAATCAAATTTCCATTCTGATCATAGAGTTCGACTGTCACACCCGCGAGTGGTATCTCTTCAGCGTCCTGTACACCATCTCGATCAAGATCAAGCCACACACGATTTCCAATTTCAATTGGTGCTGCAAAGCAGAATCCCTCGATATCGCCCAATCCAGCGGCTTTTCCAAAGGTGGATGGTCCACCTCCTTCATCAATACCAAAGACCTCATAAGCGCGTGTCCGAGTTCCAGTAAGATTATTGAACCAGGCTACACCACCTGCGCGAAGGTCAAATGGGTCAAAGACCGACACAGCAATTTCGTTCGTGCCGGGAACAAGCAACAAGCCTCCGAGTGTGACTTCATTATGTATTCCTCCATTCTTATCTGTACTTGGAGGAAACATATCCTGCCAGTAGTATTCGCCGCCGCCTGGTCCCTGTGCAGGCGCACTATTGTTACCCCCGGTTGCAATTGAACCACAAGATGCGTTATTTTCCAAAACATAATTGGCACCGACAAGGCAGAGACGCAAGGTGTCGCCCGCTGAAACACCTTCATACAACACTCCGGACGACATAGTCGCATTGACCTGAGTGTAAGTATCCTTGTGATATAAAGTAACTCCGACAGCAGGGTTGCCGGGGGAATCATCCCAAGGATCAGAGGTGGCGAGATTTGCATTCCCTGTTTGGTGACCTGTACGATCCATCAAGCCCAGTACTATCGAGCCATCGGTATCGAATTCAATATCCGACAAGATCGGCTGAGGATAAATAATCTGCTTTTCAAAAGCCAAGTCAACTTCACTTGCACATGGAGCTACACATAATGAAGTCATCACCGGAGACCAGGGTCTCCATTCGGCAGGGTACCCCCCATCAGGGTTACTGGCGATTCCACGCGGATAGTTTAATGGAATATCTGCCACGAGAGAGAAGCCTGCAGGTGCAGATTCATCCATACTGATTATATATGCACGTAAATTATTTACATTTTGTGAACTCTCAGCCGAGCAAACCACTCCAATATAGATCGTCCCTTGGTGAATTTCTATTGCCCATGGTCGAACATCGGTTGAAGGACAAGCGGTCGCGCCCGCCGGAAGGGAAATCGGGTAAGCTGTTACATCGCCCGCACCTGGCGTTGCTGCAGGTATTCCAACGAAAATACTATAAAGAGTCTGATTGGCAAGGTTGATGAGCCATAACGTATTATCATCCGTACCCATATCCATGTCGCCGATCGCAGCTTTACCGACTGCACCCCACGCTGTGGAATCAGTATTCGGTATTGGGGAATTTGCTGGAAGACCACGTGCAACATTACTCCCCAGAATCGAATTTCCAAAATCAGAGGCAATGATCGTATCGAGGCGAATGAAATCGTAGGGAGGAGGCGAACTTGCCTGACCTGTAGCCTGATTCATTTCAATCGCATAAATTCCACTGGGGCCGAGGGAACCAAGGCCGGCATGACGTTTTGCAAGAGCACCGGCAAACACCATACCGGTGGATCGTTGAAATGCAAGACCCCATGTCGTACCGATTTGGGAACCAGTTGCAAGTGTATTTTCAATGGTGAGATCCTGACGTCCATACGCGTCATAGGGAAATGAAACCAATACCTTTGCCGTGCTTGCTGTACCACCTGCAAGAGGGTTTCCATTAATGTAGCAAGGTGAGATCAGCCAGGGGTTATCGTTACAATATTCATCCGGCTTTGCCAAACCAAGATTAACTCCAGCAGCTGGGCTAGTCACAAACTGGACGGTTGTACCCGAATCTACGCCAAAAGCGCCTGGTCGTAAATCAGAAGGGATGTTCGAGAACTCAATTCGTACTGCAGTACCACCCGGAATGCTCAAATTGTAATTGCCGTTCGCATCGGTTGTGTCTGTTGCGATGACAACTCCAGCGTTGTTGAACGCTTCGACCAATAGGCCAGGGACTCCAACATCGCCATGATTCCGGACGCCGTTATCGTTATAATCAGTAAATACCACTCCGGCAACCGAGTTCGGGTCGGCACTTGTGAGGGTCAATTCAGAGTTATTGTAAGTCCCAATCTCGCCGTTGCGAGTATCACAGATCGATAAGGTCCAAGTTCCTTGAGCATCCTCCCCTTTGAACGCACTGAGTGCCTCAAAGGGTCTCGCGTCCCGGTCATAGAACGGCGCAGCAACTACATCGTTATCATTGTCATAAAGGGAGTTGATGCTCGAATCGTCCAACAGAACATCATAATTATCGTAATCATCCGGGCTGGCAATGACAGGCGAACCGAGACCACCACCGGAGATCAGAACAACCGTTGTCCCACTCGGCGATGCCAAGGTGACCCGTACATCGCTTCTTCGCGGATGGGAAACATTCACCCCAACATTAATATCCGAGACAATCAGGCTGGTCGCTACGTTATAAGTACGTGTAACAGATGAAGTGCAACTCGACCCGGCAGGTGGGTTGGGTATCGCACCCGGAGTGGCATCCCCAACTGTTGTTGTAAGCGCGAGGACTGAGTGTGAACCTAAGCCGGGCGTGTTCAATAGCAATGCAACAACAGAGACGAGAATTACCGACTTAAACACCAAACGATTGAGGTACTTTGTCATATCTCTCACCTTACAATCTATTTACAAAATTGATTTTCGGATTATATCCTACCTTTAAGGTAGGTGCGGCACGAGTTCCCAGGTTCCATCCTCCCAACAGCGAATCCCCATTAGAAGAATAACCTAACCCATCGACGCAAATACTCACCTGATCCATTTGGGCAGGTTCACGAGAAACCGGAGCAACAGCCTTCTCCAGATTATTATTTAGGGAATTGGTGCTAGACAGAATCCGTGTAAGTTTTAGCATGTAACGGCACTCGGCTTGGGAGGGATGCATTTCGTTGCCAGCCAAAACTTATCCCCGGTATGGGAAATCTGTGGAACCAAGACGAAAAAACGGCTCAAAAGAATACAACATTCCTCTTACCAATTTCCACCCCCCTGAATGATAAAATCGCCTCATGCTCCCCGATTTCCGCGTTAGGCAACGGGATTACCTGCTCGAGATCTCCCGCGCACTCACACAGGAACTGGATCTCGAAAAACTGCTGGCGCGGATATTACGCATTGCCATTGAGATGCTCGCCGGACAAGCGGGCATTATCGCGCTCAAGGAACAGGAAGGCTGGCGCGTCGCCACCGCCCATGGAATTGCCCCGGCTTTCCTCAGCTACCTCACCCCCCTGCTTGCCGAGGAAAACGTCCGCGAGTTGGATGTGATCGAACTGAACCGTATGCTCAAAGAATTGACCTATACCGCCAGCATGGGGCTTCTCAACGGCACGGCACTCGCTCTAATTGCACATAGGCAGGTGATCGGGGTGATCTTCATCTTCCGAAATTACGAGGGCGGATTTACCTTGAACGACCGTATCATCCTGCAATCATTCGCGGACCAGGCTGCAATTGCAGTATACAACGCTCAACTCTACGGACAGGTCTCCTATGAAAAACAACGCCTCGATGCCCTCCTCGACTCTGCCGCGGATGGGATCATCATCCTCAACGCAGATCTCACCATCGAGCGCGTCAACGATGCATTCGAGCGCATCTATGGCAAGACACATAATGAACTCGTCGGCGCACCTCATGATGATGTAATCCAATGGAACGGCAGCCCACAGGGATCGACACTCAATGAAGCCATTGCAAATGGATGGCCCCTTACACCAAACGCCACGTTGTACGTGGAGGGCGATCTCGATCGCGATCAGCCGCCTTCACTACCCGTCGGGGTCACCTATGCCCCATTGCTTTCACCGGAGGGCAAACTCCGCAATATCATCGTCAGCGTGCGGGACATCACACACTTTAGAACCGCCGATGAGATCAAAGCGACTTTCATCTCCATTGTGAGTCACGAATTGCGTACACCCGTTGCGCTGATCAAAGGCTACGCCTCCACACTG
The DNA here is from genome assembly GCA_034434415.1 of Anaerolineales bacterium. GTDB lineage: Bacteria > Chloroflexota > Anaerolineae > Anaerolineales > Villigracilaceae > Defluviilinea. The sequence continues at coordinate 10,114 of DAOTZF010000097.1, forward strand.
CGGCGCGATGATGCAAAATGGGACAAACACACTGTAAGCGATTCGCTCGCGGTGATCGAAGAAGAGGCTGACCGTTTAAGCAAAATGATCGACGACTTGCTCGACGCTTCACGCCTTCAGGCGGGAGGACTCAGCCTCAACCGCGCGGATGTATCATTCCCCGCGCTTGCCAAGCGGATCGCCGAGCGATTCTCGACACAAACAAAGAATCATGCGATCGTCACCGACTTCCCTGAAAAATTTCCGGTCGTGCTGGCAGATGAAACGCGTATCGAGCAGGTTGTCGCCAATCTTGTTTCCAATTCCATCAAGTATGCGCCGGGAGGAGAAATAAGAATCAGCGGCACGGTGTACCCAGGGCAGGTTGTCGTTTGCGTTTCAGATGAAGGAGCAGGCATCGAAGCAAAAGATTTGCCTCATATCTTCGATCGTTTCTACCGTTCGACAAAAGCGGTCAAGCAGACAAAAGGCGCGGGGTTAGGTCTCTATCTCGCGCGTGCGATCATCGAGGCGCATGGTGGGCGAATTTGGGCGGACCCCAAGCCTGATTCGGGTGCGCGAATTTGTTTTTCGTTGCCTCGGTGACCTAACCCCTAACCCCTCTCCTAAAGGAGATGGGAATCCTGTCGGAGTGGTAAAATTTGTCGAAAGCAGGATCAAACCAACCCTGAGTCTGTAGCGGGTTCATATCCCAAAAAGGAAAATCAATCATGGCGAATGCAGTTCCTCCTCGAAACAAGATCAATAAAAAATTTACGTGGAACGCCGAGAGCGTTTTCAAATCCACAAAAGACTGGGAGGCAGAGGTCAGCGCGATTCTGGCTGAACTGCCAAACGTAAAAAAATACGAGGGCAGGCTGGGCGAAAGCGCCGATGTGTTGCTTGAGGGCATGCGTGCGGTGGAGAAACTGTCGAACCGGACATACAAGATTTTCATGTACGCAGGGTTTTCATACTCGGTGGATACGACCGACCAAAAGGCAGGCGCGCTTTTCGGAAAAGCGCAGGGCGTGGCAGGACAGATTTCAGGCGCACTTTCATTCGTGAACCCGGAGCTGATTCAGCTCGGTAAAGCCAAACTTGACGAGTGGGTGAAGCAAAACGAAAAACTGGCTGTGTACAAACACAGTTTTGAAGACCTGTTCCGACAGCAGGCGCATGTGCGTTCTGGAGAAGTGGAGGAAATTCTCGGCATGTTGGGCGACCCGTTCAGCGGACCTCAGAACAGCTCGAGCATGTTGGTGAACGCGGATTTCAAATTCGCTCCTGCGAAAGATAAAAAGGGCAAAAAGGTCGAAGTGACGCAGGGCAACATCCACACCTCGTTGATGGAAAGCCCCGACCGCAAATTAAGGCAGAGCGCGTTCGAGAGTTACATGGATAAGCACCTCGAATTCAAAAACACGCTTGCGACCAATTTAAGCACATCCATCAAAAATAACATTTTCAATATGCGAGCGCGCAAGTTCGATACATCTCTCCAGGCGTCGTTGTTCCAACTCAACATCCCCGAAAGTGTATTCCACAATCTGATCAACACGTTCAAGAGCAAACTTCCCGTCTGGCACAGATACTTCGAACTTAAGCGGAAGGCTCTGGGTTTACGCGACATCACATATTACGATATGTGGGCTCCGATCGTGAAGAAGAAACCAAGCGTCCCGTTCAAAAAAGCGGTGGACCTGATCTCGGAAAGCCTTGCGCCGCTTGGTAATGAATATGTGGATACGATGCGGCGCGGTTGTCTTCAAGACCGCTGGGTGGATATTTACCCAAACAAAGGCAAACAGAACGGCGCGTTCTCGTGGGGTGTGCCGCCGGATACGCACCCATTCATTATGATGTCGTACACCGATGAGGTGGGAAGTATGAGCACATTGGCACACGAACTTGGTCATTCGATGCACTCATATCTCACCGGGCAAACCCAGCCTCCGGTGTACAACAATTATTCGTTGTTTGTGGCGGAGGTCGCGTCGAACTTCAACCAGGCGATGATGCGCGGGCATCTGCTCAAAACGATCAAGGACAAGAATTTCCTGATCGCATTGATCGAAGAGGCTGTGAGCGGGAATTTCTTCCGCTATTTCTTCCAGATGCCGACACTGGCACGTTTCGAACTCGAGACCCATCAGCGCGTCGAACGCGGCGAAGCATTATCCGCCGACTCGATGCAGGAGTTGATGGCTGACCTGTTCAGCGAGGGATTTGGTCCCAAAGTAAAAGTGGATCGCCCGCGCGTCGGCATGATCTGGTCCACGTTCTCGCATCTCTTCGCGGACTATTACGTTTATGCCTATGCCACCGGCATTTCCGGTGCCCACGCCCTCGCGGGGAGAATCCTGCGCGGAGAACCAAATTCAGCGCAGGATTATCTCAGTTTCCTCAAGGCTGGCTCGTCGCTTTACCCGCTGGATGTATTAAAGCGCGCAGGCGTTGACCTCTCCGCGCCGAAGCCTGTGGAGGAAACTTTCGCGGTGATGGAAAGCTATATTGATCGGCTGGAAGAATTAGTCGGCTAGTCCTCTAGGTCCCTAGTCGATTCGTCATTTGTTGTTTTAAAGACTTTGTGACCTTCGTGTCCTTTGTGTTAAAAAATCATCAATCAAAATCGTAAATCGGAAAATCATTAGATGCCTCAAACCCAAATTGCCTGTCCAAACTGCCGCCAGATGATCGCGGCGAACATCGAACAACTCTTTGATGTGACGCAAGACCCCCAAGCCAAACAGAGACTGCTCGGCGGAATCTCGAACATGGCGCGCTGTCCGCATTGCGGATTTCAGGGGCGTCTTGCCACGCCGATCGTCTATCACGACAACGAAAAAGAATTGCTCCTCACCTTCTTCCCGCCCGAGTTGAACGTGCCCCTGAACGAACAGGAGAAGATCATCGGTCCGCTTATCAAAAAGGTGACCGATGATCTTCCCGCTGAAAAACGCAAGGGATATCTGCTCAGCCCCTCCCCCAACCTCACATATGAATCAATGGTTAAGGTTATCCTTGGGAAGGATGGCATCACGCCTGAGATGCTCAAAGAGCAACAAGATCGGGTTCAAATCATCGAGCGGCTGCTGCAAGCAAGTTCAGCCGATGTGCGAAGCGAGTTCATCAAGCAGAACATCAACTTGTTCGATGAGCAATTCTTTGCGTTATTCAGCCGCCTTGCACAATCCGCCGCGCAAAGTGGACAGGAAGCCATCGCGCGCTCGATGGTCGAGTTGCAGAAACAATTGCTCGAAGAGACCGCGTTCGGTCGTCAGTTGAAGGAATCAGTCGGGGAACTGGAGGCAGTTCAAAAGTCCCTGCAAGAGGCGGGGCAAAGCCTCACGCGCGAGAAGTTGCTGGATATGGTCATCGCCTCCCCTACTGACGCACGCGTACGCGCGTACGTCAGTGTGGCGCGAAGCGGAATGGATTATCAGTTCTTCCAACTGCTCACTGAAAAAATCGACAAAGCATCGGGCGATGAAAAAACCAAACTCGAATCACTACGCGAGAAACTGCTGGACTTTACGAATGAAATGGATAAACAGATCGAGGCGCGCTACAAACAAGCGCAGGAATTCGTCGAATCGCTGTTGGCGCAGGATGATGTGGCAAAAGCCGTGCGCGAGAACCTCGATGGCTTTACACAAGACGCGGTTGATCTTGTAAATCAGATGCTGCGGCAGGCGTCCGAGAAGAATGACTACGCGCGCATGGGCAAATTGCAAAAGATGGTGGAAGTGTTGCGCGAAGTTTCGACTCCGCCCGAAGTTGCGTTCGTGGAGCAATTGCTCGACGCGCCTGACCAGGCCGCGGTAGAGAAGATGCTCGAAGCCAACAAGTCAATGGTGAACGATCAATTTATGCAAGCCTTGATCGGACTCGTCGCGCAGGTGGATCAAGCCGCGGAACAAGGTAACCCCGAAGCGAAGGGGCTGAGCGATAAGATCAATTCGATCTATAAAATTGCTTTGAAATTTTCGATGAAGCAGAATATCGGCTGACCCGTAATTGCGAGTGGCGCCTCGCGCCACGAAGCAATCTCCAACACTGTGAAGGGGATTGCTTCGTCGAACCTTCGGCTTTCCTCGCAATGACATGCTGCCTTTACCTCAACCCCTCGAATAAGTCCGATTCCACTTTCCTGCCGCCGTTCACCAAACTGTAGGCACGGTAGAACGTTCCCTGCAGGGTCAGCAATTTCTCAATCTCCTGCTCGGGCAACTCCAATAACGGACCGAGACTGGGCAACTGACTTTTGTGACACAGGATCGCCTCCCATGCTGTTTTCCAATACGACGAAACATCCACGCGCGTGGTGATCATCCAATCTTTCCACGGGGCTTCGCCGCGCACCTGATCGTCCACGGGAAATTCAATGGCTCCCAAATACTTCGTGAAAAATTCGGCGATCTCCTCAGAATCGACAAAATAATACAACTTCGAAACCCGATGCGGCGGTTGGTTCTCCGCGTCCACATAACTCGCATCCGCCGCGCAGACCAGCGCTGCGTTCGTAAACTGAGAGATCGCGATGTGGTCGGGATGCCCGTACGCGCCATCGTGTGCGAACGTCACCACCACCTGCGGCCGGATGCGACGCACCTGCGCGACGATTCTCCCCACGGCTTCATTTGAATCCGCCTGGTCGAGATCGCCATCCACATAATCGAGAAAATGGATTTCCTTCAGCCCAAGGACTTTGCCAGCGTTTTCCAACTCCTTTGTGCGGATGTTGGCGACTCCTTCCAAGCCCGGGTTGGGTCCTTCTGAATCCCACCATCCTCTCTGCCCTCGCGTCGCACAGAGGAGATAAGTTTCTACTCCCTCAGCAGAATATTTGGCGAGAGCACCGCCTGTTCCCATGGATTCATCATCGGGGTGGGCAAACACCGCGAGCAGTTTCAATTTGTCACTCATGAGTCACCTCCCACACGCGCTGGAACTCAAGCATGAATTGCTGTGCGATCGCTTCGTTATAAATGATCAGTAGATTCTCATCGTTTCGCTCTTCTGCGGCGCGCGAAAAATTATACGAACCAACGATCACGATGGATTCGTCCACAATGAAGACCTTGTGATGCATCTGCCCCTCGATACCGTCGATGCGCACATCCAATTCTGCCTGCTTGAAAGGATCGTACTCCGTACCCTGGTTGGACGAAACCTGCTCTTCATCCATCACACCGCGGACGGTAAGTCCCGCCTCCGCCTTTTCGCGGACAATGTCGCCCAGTTCATTGGTGGTGAAGGAGAATGTGAGAAAGTGGATACTCTCCTCAGCACCATTCAGCACAGATGCGATCTGGCTCAATGCTCCGTCGTCGGGGGAGAAAAAGTTGTCCACGCGCGTGGAATCGATCCTCAACGTGGGATGAGGCGTTTCAGAGCGGGTGATCTCGCCGAAGTGGCCATCCAGAAACATCTCCTCGAACTCCTTGGTGTAATTCTCTGCGAATCTCGTCGAACGGATTCGCATCAGGTTGTTGTTGTCATCGTACGCGCCCGAGTCGGTGAAGTTCATCGAGCCAAGCCAGATCTCCGCCTTGTCGATCACCATGAATTTATTGTGCATCAAGCCATCCTGCTCATCGCCAACGATCGGGACACCCGCTTCGAGCAAAATCTCCACGTCGGACGTATCCATGTTCGTGGACTCCATCACCATGCGAACTGTCACGCCCCGGTCGTGCGCGTTGAGCAATGCATTGCGGACGCTGTTCAACGTGAGGCTGTAGGCGGCAACGTCGATGCTCAGGCGCGCCGCTTCGATTGCCGCGACCAGAGGCACATCCACGCCGCCCGTCCCTTGCGAGGAGAACGGGTCTACGGGATCGGTGAAATATAACTCGATCCATGCACCTTTAACCCCGTAACCTGTTTGTAAATCGATAGGAGTGAGTTCGGTGGCTAAAGTTTCTGTAATTTCAACTTCTGGCGTCGCTGTGATTCCCCTGCACGCGGAGACAAAAAAACAAACGACAAAAAACATATAGAACAGACTACGATGCTTTTGCATATTCTTCCCCTGCGAGTTTCGCGGCTTTCATAAGCGCTTGATCGAAATGATGCTGGTTGACCATGACGTATTTCACCGCGGCTCTGCGAATAAACCTCGGCAGTGGGATGTGCATTTGTATCAAATCGTGGACACGCGTGCCCCCATCGGGCAGAGGCTCGAAGAGGAAGGTTTCGGTGACGGTCTGTTTGCCGTTTTCGAATGAATTCGCTGTGGAATATTCGAACGGGTGCCAAGCCACGACAATTTCGGTGCTGAACGATTTGCCGTGCGCGCAGTGGTTGCTCGAACCCACACCTGCGCGTCCTTTCGGTCTTTCGCCCAAAGACCAATGGACATGCCCATCCATCCACTGGTTGCGTCGGACAGGGTCTTGAATCCATTCCCACGTCACGGCAGGAGGCGTGGGAAAATCCGCGCGAAAAATGATGTCGGCATCCTTTTCATCTACGACGATTCGGCGCGCATCCGAGATTTCCTTGTAGCGCGCGTGCAGATCGATGTTGTAGGTCTTCACACTTCCCAAATGCTCGAACTCCTCCACCTGGGTGTGTGTGTTTTCAAGATTCAAACTGAGGTGTTCGAGACATTGTTCGGTCAGCATCACGTACGCGCGCCAGCCCGTTGCTTCGGTGACGCGATTCTTCAAGAGCCGATGCACAAGATTCACGTCCGTGCCGACCAGTTCGCGGATCTCACGCACTTGCTGAACGATGTAATCGCCGTGGTGAGCAATGAACTTAAGGTCAAGCGTCGGGATGTTGCGGCAGGCGTTGCATGTGCAAGTCGTTGCTCGTTTCATCGAGACTTGTTTATCGCGAAACGTCACATAAGTAGATTCCATCAACTCAAGGATTGTCTCGCCGCGCGTAATTTTCGATTCAGGGATATACGCAAACACCGCATCCCCTTCCAACTTGTGCAGCGTCAACACCGATTCGATCTTTTCGCAGATCGTGGTGAGAAGATCGGAAAGGATTTCTTGCGAGTGTTCCAATTCGGTCCCCGCGAGGAACGATGTGTATCCCGAAATATCCGCGATGACCAAATATCCGTGTTGGGTGGTTGCGCTCATCATCACGATTATAATCCTCCCCCATGACCACTTCCAACGCCAATCGCCAGATCGCGCGGGCCGCGGGGACAGTCATGTTCGCGATCCTCTTCGGTCAACTCGCGGGGTTGGCGCGTGGAATTTTGGTTGCTCGTCAATTCGGTGCGTCTCCCGAATTGGATGCGTTCTTTGCCGCCAATCGCGTGAGCGAGACCCTTTTTCTTTTAGTCGCAGGCGGCGCGCTCGGCTCGGCGTTCATTCCGACTTTTACCGGACTCCTCGCCAAAGATGAAAAGGATTCTGCATGGCGACTTGCCTCTTCGCTTGCAAATGCGGTCGTTCTCACTTTGAGCCTGCTCGCGGCGTTAATCGCGTTGTTCGCTCCTCAAGTGGTCCGCTTCGCCCTCGCGCCTGGACTATCTGCCAACCCCGAACTTTTCGCGCTGACAGTTTCCCTGCTCCGCATTCAACTCATCTCCGCTGTTCTATTCGGCTTGGGTGGACTCATCGTCGGCATCCTCAACGCGCACCGGGTTTTTCTTGTCCCCGCGTTGACTCCCGCCATGTACCAACTCGGAATCATCTTCGGCGCGATCTTCCTAGCCCCCTCGATGGGAATTTATGGTCTCGCGTGGGGAGTCGTGATCGGTGCAGTGATGTATTTGCTGGTTCAGTTTCCGAGTCTCGTGAAGTTACTCACTGACCGTAGACCAAAGACCGCAGACCGCCAAACACCGTCCACCGTCCATCGTCCACGGTCTTTGCCGCTTGGTCTGGATGACTCCAACGTGCGCCAGGTTTTGATCTTGATGATTCCAAGATTGCTTGGCGTTGCCATCGTCCAACTCAACTTTTGGGTCAACACAAATCTCGCCTCGAAAATGGAGGAGGGCAGTGTAACCAGCGTCACATACGCGTTCTCATTAATGCTCATGGCGCAAGCCGCGATCGCGCAATCGGTTGCGATTGCCGCCATGCCAACCTTCTCCGCACAGCACGCGCTCGGCAAAACGGACGAAATGCGCGCGTCACTTGCAGCTTCACTGCGTGGAATCTTGTTGATGGCTGTCCCTGCCAGTGTCGGACTCATCATCCTGCGCGAGCCGCTGATCTCATTTTTGTATCAACGCGGAGAATTTGATTCGCGCGACGTGCAACTCGTGGCATGGGCATTGCTCTGGTTCGCGGCAGGGCTCGTCGGTCACTCGATCATGGAAGTGCTGACACGCGCTTTTTACGCACAACAAGACACGAAGACTCCCGTCATCATTGGCACCGTCGCGATGGGACTGAATGTTATTTTTAGTATTCTATTTTCGAGATGGTTCGCGCAAATTGGATGGTTTCCGCTGGGTGGCCTCGCTCTGGCAAATTCACTCGCCACTGCACTTGAAGCAACGGCATTGTTCATTTTTATGCGCAGGCGATTGAATGGGATTGAAGGCAAGTCTATTGCAAATGGCGCGTGGCGTGTGGGACTGTCCGCGCTGGGGATGGGAATCGGTTTGTGGTGGTGGATTCAGTCCACCCTGAGTCAGACGCGTTGGCTTGTCACGTTGGGCGGGGTTGCAATTGGCGGAATCATCTATTTAATAGGCGTTTCGATTCTCAAAGTTCCCGAAATAAAAATGATCACTGCACTGGTGCACAATCGTATCAAACGAGCATGATTATTTCCAGACCAGCCACTGACCGGTGGCGACGATGATTCCAAGCAAGATCCCGCCGACGACTTCGAGCGGCGTGTGGCCGATCACCTCGCGCAAATCTTTTTCACTAAAGATATGCCCGTGCAGGAGTTCATCGAACAGGATGTTGATTCGTTGTGCGTGAATGCCTGCCTGCTGGCGCACACCCGCCGCGTCATAGGTGACGATCATCGTAATGGCAACACCCAACGCGAACAGCGGGTTGCTAAATCCGTGATACAGCCCGATCGCCAAAGTTGTCGCGGTCATCAACGACGAATGAGAACTCGGCATTCCGCCTGTGGTCAGCATCAACGACCAGTTCCATTTTCGTGTACGAAAGAAATCGAGCGGGAGTTTGATGATCTGCGCGAGCGCCCAAGCGATAAGACCTGCGATCAGTACTTTGTTTTCGAAGAGATCAGCCAGATTCATTCAGAGTTTTCCTCGAACGCGGACACCTCGTCGCCAGCTACCTGCTTCACTTTTAGTTGCGCGGCTTCAAGAAGCACGACGCATCGCGCTGCCAGAGCCTGCCCGCGCTCGAACAGTTTGATCGCCTCTTCGAGTTGACTCTGCTCCCCTTCCAATGTTTCGACGATGCCCTCGAGTTCGGCAAGCGCTTCTTCGTAGGTCAATTCTTCAACAGGTCTTTCTGACTTTTTAGATGAACCTTTAGCCATGACAACTCCATTTGCAATGAACGATATTCGATATTCGATAATTGTTTATGCACACTGATTACTGACTCACTGGTGACTGCTTACTGGTTCTCACCTCAAACTCTCCATCGCTGACTCGCACTTTCATCGCGTCACTTGCCTGCGCGACACGGGATACAACACCGCCATCGTTTTTTCGCGTCACCACGGCGTAGCCGCGCGCCAGCACCGCCAGCGGACTCAACGCTTCGAGTCTTTTTTCCGTTCCTTCAAGATGCTTCTTCTCCAAAATTATACGATTCAACGCGGCAGAGGCGGCGCGGCGCGATAACTCATCCACGCGCTGGGATTCGGATCGGATGAGGCGTGCAGGAGAAAGATAGCGGAGTTCAGAAGTCAGGGAAGAGAGATAGGATTGTTTGGAGGAAACCAGACTCAATGTTGAAGTAACGAGGCGGGAGTGGAAAGCGGAAAGTAAAGAGTGGAGATCATCAATCGTGATTTGAGTCGCAAGTTCCGCCGCGGCGGTGGGAGTCGGCGCGCGCAGGTCGGCGGCGAAATCGCACAGGGTGAAATCCGTTTCGTGACCGACACCACAAATGATGGGGACATCCGATGCGGCAACCGCGCGGACGACGCGCTCGTCGTTGAACGCCCACAAGTCTTCGATGGAACCTCCGCCACGGGCGATAATAATCAAATCAGGTAGTTGGTAATTGAGTAATTGGATGGCGTTGACCAAGGCAGGAGGAGCGTCTGTTCCCTGAACGGACGAAGGAGCAAGAATCACTTCCACGAGAGGCAATCGCCTTCTCAACGTGTTGAGCATGTCGCGCAATGCCGCGCCTGTCGCGGACGTGACGATTCCGATTTTGCGCGGCAGTTCAGGGATGGGGCGTTTGCGTTCGGGGTCGAACAATCCCTCGGCTTCGAGTTGCGCCTTGAGTCGCATAAACTCTTGATACAGCGCGCCCTCCCCCACCGGGCGGATCTGATCCGCGTAGAGTTGATATTGTCCCTGCGGTTCGTAGACTCCGATTCTGCCGTGTACTTCCACTTCCATGCCATCGCGCAGAGTGAGATTCATTCGCCCTGCGCTCGTCTTCCACATCACGGACTTGAGCGAGGCGTTGGCATCTTTGAGCGTAAAGTACACATGCCCCGACGCGGGACGCGAGAGGTTGGAGATCTCTCCCTGCACCCATAGATCCTGAAGCGACTCGTTCTCCTCCAGCAATTTGCGGATGAGGAAGGTCAGTTTGGAAACAGTGTAAGTTTGGGGAACTGCGGCAGGGAACAGGGAAGGTTGCATTGGTGGGAGGATAATCGAAAAAAGGTTGAAGGTCAAAGGTTGAAAGTCAAAAGTTTTGGCATTAATTTTCGCCTATAATTGTGAAATCTTCAAAGAAAAGATTATGCAATGCCTGCTCCCGAGCAAATCAAAATCGTCGAAGGCTGACTCACATCCTTACCTTCAACGTTCAAACTTTCCGACCTTCAACTCTCTATGAATCACCTCTGGTCACCGTGGCGCATGGAATATATCGAAAATCACAACAAAGAAGAAGGCTGTGTGTTCTGCATCGCGCAAGCCAAATCGGATAGCGCGGAGAATCTCATCGCGTTCCGCGGCGAGCGCGCGTTTGTGATCCTCAACCGTTATCCCTACACAAGCGGACATTTGATGGTCATTCCTTTCGTCCACAAGCCGAATCTCGAAGAACTGGATTCAGACACGCGCGCCGAAATGATCGAATTGACTACGCGCTGTACGACCATCCTGAAAAACATCTACAATCCGCAGGGGTTCAACATTGGCGCGAACATCGGTGAAGCCGCAGGCGCGGGAGTGAAGGAACACGTCCATATCCACATCGTCCCGCGCTGGAAGGGCGACACGAACTTCATGTCCACGGTCGGCGAGACTCGCGTGTTGCCCGAGGAACTTGAATCAACGTATATCCGCGTGAAGAATGAGTTTGAGAATCACTAGGCTCAAGGCGGCGTCCCCGCCGCCGAGGACTGCGGCGGGAGCATTGGTTTTATTTTTCCTTGCGCTCGCCAGTTGCACTTCAAGGGGAACGACAACACCGCAGACCAATACTCCCGAACCGACGATCATTTCTGCAACAGCAACGCACACGCCCGAACCCCAAATCAAAATCAACCCACTAACGGGATTACAGGTTCAAGATTCATCGCTGCTCGAACTCCCTGCATTGCTCGTTTCGATCTCGCATTTCCCTGTCACTGCGCGCCCACAGGCAGGCTTGTCGTTTTCGCCGCTCGTGTTCGAGGTCTACATTACTGAAGGCGCGACGCGGTTTCTCACCACATTCTACGGCGAATTCCCCGCGCCTGAATCGCCGGTCAACGGCGGGTGCGAAACGCGCCGCGAAATTTTCACGCAAACCGACTACATCCTCGGTAACCGCGCCTGGCTTGATTCGAATCAAAACAACATGCAAGAAGCATGGGAGCGCGGCGTCAGCGGTGTGTGCATCTATTTGTACGACACAAACCAAAACCTGCTTCAACAAACGACGACCGACAGCAACGGGTATTATGGTTTCAACGTCAGCGCGGGGACGTATCACATTGCGGTGGCGAACCCGCCTCAACTGGAATTTGCACAGAAAAACGCCGGGGGTGAGAGTCAAGATTCCGATATAGACCCAGCCTCGGGGTGGTCGGACGCGGTGGAAGTTAATTCTTCGCTTCTGAGTCTGGACATCGGCTTGATCCAATCCAGCGACTCTCCCCCACCGTCGACTCTCCCCGAACCGAAAGTGGGACCCGTCCGTTCGGGGCGGCTCGTCTACGCGGACATCGCCGCGATGTTCACCGACTCGTGCCTGATCTACGCGTTCGCATCACCAGAGGTTTTGGTGGAACTGCCGAAATGCGGATACGTGACTCACGATGTGCAAGGCGGCGGCTACATGCTCGAGATCGAAGAGATGAAGGGACTTGCGCACAATAGCCAAATGCCGAATTCGAAAATCGATTACACAAGTAACGTGTATTCAGATGAACCGCCTGCAGGAGGCATGCCTGCTTCCGAGTTGCATGTGTTCACCGCGTATTTGAATCAATCAGGCTGGAAGTACGACGCGCTCTCGCAAAGTTACTGGCGATACGTGGATGATGCGAGCGCCGACACGGCAGGGATTCTGCATCCCGAAGTAGACAGACTTACGGGTCGTCAATTGCAGTTCGAAAATGTGATCGTATTATTCGCACGTCATGATGTTGTTTCCCCAACAAATCTGGATATTCACCTGGAATCAAATTTAACGGGTGATGCAATTTTGTTCCGCGACGGAATGAAATACAACGTCCGTTGGAGCACGGAAAGTAGCGACGAGAAATTGCAAACAGGCTATCGCAAACCAATTCGGTTTTTGTATGAGAATGGAACTGACCTGTTTCCCCTCAAACCCGGTCACACGTGGGTGATGGTCGTCACACCCGAAACAACAGTGACAGAAAGATCGACGGGTAAATGGTTATTGAATTTTTCGCAACCGCCCGGGGCAAAATGAAATTGTAGGGGCGGGGTAACCCCGCCCCTACACAATCGAATCGATTTTGAATTTCATCCCATACTTCGGGCGCAAGGTTGCCTCAGGCTTGAAAGCGATCTTCTGCGCGGGGTCGAGTGTGAATTTGAATCGCTGTAAAGCACCGGCGAGGATCAACTGCATTTCCATCAACGCAAAGTTATTTCCGATGCACACATGCGGACCCTCGCCAAACGGATAGTACACATGTTTCGGGCGGCTGGCGATATTGTCGAGGGTGAAACGTTCGGGGTCGAATGTATCGGGGTCTTTCCAATAGTTCGGGTCGCGGTGCGTGATGAACGGCGTGATAAAGATCAACACACCCTTGCCGATCGGATACCCATCGATCACATCATCCTGAATGGCTTCGCGCGCGAACAGATAGGCGGCGGGATACAACCTTAGCACTTCATTGACGAACATCTGCATGTAGGTCAATTTTGGCAAATCGGAGAAGGTCGGCATGCGGCCGTCGAGGACAGCCTTCAATTCGCCGCGCAGACGTCCCTCCACTTCGGGTTTCTGCCACAGCGAATAGAACGCCCACGTCATCGTGGCGGCGGTCGTTTCGTGACCCGCAAAGAAGATGGTCACCACTTCATCGCGCGCCTGCTGGTCCGACATACCTTCGCCCGTTTCGGCATCGCGCATTTCCAGCATCATGCCAAGCAGGTCATCTTTGGGATTCTTGCGCGCATCGGCTATGAGCGGATAGATCGTCTCGTTCAACACGTTCAGCGCGCGGTTGTATTCCACATTGCGCGGCACCGGGATGTTCAACGGCGGAGCCCACATTTGCTGGCTTCGCCATAGCATGAACTTCGAAGCGACGTTGAACGCGTGGCTCAGCGCAAGAATCTTGTCATCAATATCCGCGCTGAACATGGATTTGATGATGACCGTCAACGTCAGCCGCATCATCTCATCGTCCATGTCGATCATTTGATTCGCCCTGGCTTTATCGGACCACGAGTCTAGGAACGATCCAACGACTTTGCCGGCTGTGTCTGTCAGGTCTTGCAACCGGTCGCGATGGAAGGCAGGCTGAAGGAGTCGCCTCTCGCGAAGCCAGAAGTCCCCATCAGTAAGGGGCAAGCCGTTCCCGAGCAGTACGCGCCCTGTTTCCACGCTTCTGCCGCGGATGTAATTATGGTAATTGTCCTGAAGGATGTACTTGACGTAATCAGGATTGGTGACCAGTAGATAGGGTTTGCCCAGTAATTTGAACTGCGCGATTCCCCCATGGTCGCGCGCGGTGTTCGTGAATAACCCAAGCATGTCGCTGACCATCTCCGGCATCACGCCGAGAAGAGGCAGTCCGCGCGGGCCGGGGATGGTTTTCATCACAACGTTACTTGCTGTTGGCATATTATCGGATGAAAACTCCAATATGATTTGCCACCGGGCGTTCCTGCCCCGGGACGTTATCATTCATCAGTTTATTCACCGCGCGGGGTTTGCCATCCGCCCCTTTGACGATCATGGAAGAGGAGCCGCCGCCGTCGAGGCTGATGCCGGTGTAGACGCTGTGCGAAAGGAGCAGGTCAGCCAGTTCAGGGAAGGTTGCGCCCTCACTGAATTCGCGTCCGTCCACTACGACCATCACCAGGAATCGTCCGTTTTGATTCGCGCCGATGGCAGTACGCGGATCCATGCTTGACGACTCCAACGATGTCACTTTTTTACCTTTTGTCACCAGGTAGCGGTCACCAGTGATGGCGTTGAAAATGGCTCCGGAGGGCTTATCGAACGACACCACGTTCTTTTGGTTGATGTAGAAGATGGGCCGCCCCGGCGCTTTGGGAGAATATTGCTTCCCGCGTGAAGCCGCCATTCCGATGAGCCTGATCGGTTCTCCATCATCGGGACAAAACGTGGCAGGCGGATAGGTTGCGGGGTCGAGGAAATAGAAACCATCCGCGTTGATCGCGAGATGCAGCATGTTCTTCTCGAGGAACTTCGATGTGGTCATTGTGCACAGGAAGGGTTCCGTGTTTCGTAACGGCGGCGTCACCAGGAATTCGAACGAAGCGGCTTTCAAATCCACCACCAGAGAATGCGAAACAAGCCGGCGCGGTGTCAGACGTATTTTTCGGAAATACGTCACGCCTTTGAATAATTTCTGCATTGCGCTCGCCGGCGTCTAGCCGACGTTCTTCAGAAATTGACCGGATGACCAGCCGGTGAATCCATCTACCTTCTGGATTCTTCGCCAGCCCCCGTCTGGTGTGGCTTCGAGCTGCATCACCGTTTCGGCATTCGATAAAAACCCTATGGCTTTGAAGTTCGTGCCGGGTCCTTCGCGCACGTTGAGCGTATTTGCGGTCACCTGGAACCATTCGTAGGTTTCTTCCGAAACCGGTGGCGGCGCCGTGGTGGGTTCAAAAAAGTCTTTGGATGACCAACCGGTCAAATCATCGTAATTTCTCTTCACGCGATACCAATTGCCATCGGCAGATATTTCAAGCCTTTGCACAACTTCGTTGCGGAACAATAAACCGATGGATCGGAACTGTGTGCCGGGTCCTTCGCGGACGTTCAACGCGGAGGCGGTCACCTTGAACCATTCCTCCGTCGGGGGTGGAGGCGGAGGCGGCGGTGTGGGCGGAGTGGTAAGTGTTAAGAATTGTTTCGAGGACCATCCCGTCAGGTTATCCGATTCGCGCAGGATCTGTGCCCAGCCGCCGTCCGCGGATGTGGCGAGTCCCTTCACCACTTCATCCTTCCGCAATAAACCAACCACTCCGAACGTGGTGCCCGGACCAGACCGCACATTGAGCGCGGAAGCTGTCACTTTGTACCAAATTGGTCCCGGCGGCGGTGGAGGCGGAGTTGTCCCCAATTTGAAACGCTGGCGAAACGCGGCCAGATCGCCGTTGAAATAATTCAGGTCGATGCGCGAACTCTCGACGCCGTATAACGCGCCGTCGCCGCTGTCTGTGAACTGCCAGAAGGTCCACTCGTTCGCGGTCCACGGTTTTGGAACCAGCGGCGTCGTAACGCCATAATTCGCGACCCACAACGGGTATTGATGAAAATATTCGAGGTCGGTCGGGTTGCTCGTTGCGCTGGGCGCATTCCTTACCCAGTAATAATACGCAGTGTAAATCCCGATCTCGTGGTTGCCCACCCGCGATTTGATCCGCTCAAGAAAGGTTTTCCAATGTTTCCAGCCGGTATACAAACCGCCGTAGGATTCTTCGAAGTCCGCGAACAAAGGCAGTTCCCCAAGATCTCCATCGAAGGTTGAGAACCACAGATCCGCCTGCGCTTTCGGTTCGGCGCGGCTATCGTAGAACCAGTACGACCCGCGCGGCAGACCCGCCGCTTTCGCGTTGTTCCAGTTCGTCCTGAAATCTGAATCGACCCACACATTTTGCCCGGAGCGTATGATCACATACCCCGCGGATTGACTCATCTTTACAAAGTTGATCCCCTGCGGTGTATTTTCCGCATCTTGATAAAAACTTACATCGGGTCCAATGAGGTTTGCCATGAATCTATCTCCTCTGCCAGTGCTTCACAGACATTTTACCAGCGAAGCCGGGCAATTTGGAATCTCTCGTGGGAATTCCCCTGTATAATCTCGCGCATGGAAATCCCCTCTCGCTTCGTTTCGGACCTCGAACTGCGCCGCCAAAACGGCGAACGCGGCGCTCGCAAGTTCGTGGCTTATAAAGGAATCGTCTACGATGTGACCGATTGTCCGAAATGGCGGCTCGACCTGCACGAGAATCTGCACTTCCCCGGGCAGGACCTGACCAGCGAACTCCCCGACGCGCCACACAAGGCGGAGGTATTCTCGCGACCGTGTGTAAAAGTCGTCGGCAGGCTTGGAAATTAGACTTTGATGTTGAAATCAAATCACATCCGCACGGTAGCGATTATTCTGGCAGTCTCACTCGCGTTGCGCTGGGGATTAATCCTTAAGGACGGGCAATATTATTTTTCAGATGAGGGGCGCTACGAAACCTCGCGGACATTCGCAAAACTCGCTATTGACGGAAAGCTGAACGAGGCGTTCTCTCAGTTTTTTATTGCTCCCGAACATTTGGGGTTCAAGATTATCGGCATTATCCCTGCTGTATTCGAGCAATTCACACGGGAGAGTCTTGTCATTCCCGCGCTTTTTTTCAGTCTTTTTTCAGTATTAAATCTTTTTTTGATCTACCATATCTCAAAGCGGACTGGCGCAGCAGATCGCGAATCGCTGACAGCGTTGCTCCTCTCCGCTTCAAGCATGTCGCTTCTTTATTATTCGCGCCACCTTTTGCCATACGACACGGCAATGACGTTCGGATTACTCGCCGTGTATGCCGCGCTCGATGAAAAACCGAATTTCAAATCCTCGCTTGCCTGCGGCGCGCTGGGGTTTGCCTGTTTCATCACCTACAACGGATATTGGCCGCTGGCGGTGTTGGGGATGCTGATTTCGTCATTGCGAGGAGGGCGAAGTCCGACGAAGCAATCTCTGAACCGCGAGGCAATGTCTATTTTGCAAAGAGGGCTTTACGCGACCGTCGGCTTCATCCTTCCTGCGGTCTTATTATTTGCAGTGGCAAACGCATCAGGTATAAACATACTGAAAGAATATCGTACATTTTCCACCACGGTCAGTCAGGGACAATTCGACGAAGGCTGGAGCCTCCCATTCGAATATTTCTGGCATGCAGAGCACTGGTTGTTTCTCCTGCTGGTTTTACTTTCAGGTTACGCTGTATTTTCATCAGAAGGAAAAGATGGAGCAATAAATTTCTGGGCAGGCGCGGCGATTTTCATTTATTTGTGCCTTTTGATTCCATCCGTGTTTCTCAACCTCTTCGTAGTCTATGGCAGACTGGCGAGGCAGATGTTGCCATTTCTCCTTTTGCTTTCTGCCAACGGATTTGAACGCCTCGAACAACAAATCTCTTTTGGAAAAAATCTCACGAAGATATTATTGGCAATGATCGCCATCCAAACCGCGTGGAATTATCAGGCATCCTACACGCTGACCTACCCGCGTGAGTTTGCAAAACAGGCACAGTCTCTTCGCCCTGAATTTGTTTTCTCCGAAAAGCGACTTGCCTTCGGCGCGCCGACTCTCTGCCAGAACCGCGGATATGTCATCGAGTACGTCAAACACTTTGAAGTTCCGCCAGAGCCGAATCCGCCGGTGCAAGGTCAACTATTGCTTTCCGCGCCGCATCCCGATAATTTCCTGCCCTACCAATACGAAGGGTATACTTACGACCAGCGTCAGCAATTCCGTACCCTGCAGATCGAGATGAGATTCTACAAAGCAGATGACGAATTCATGTCGGACGGTAACCCAATCTGGAAAACGATGAAAAGTTGCCTGGTGGGCGGAGAATAGGTTTAGAAACGAACACATAAGAACACATCAGCATTTTCAATAAAAGAAATTGAGACTTGTCGCATTTTCATGAATCAAAAATACAGCATCACTGCCGC
>DAOTZF010000098.1:0-11282 GCA_034434415.1 Anaerolineales bacterium
AGTTATGTTGAACTGGAAGGGATGCGCGAAGTCCATACGACGAAAATCTCCCTTCATCTTGAATCGCCCTCTCCCGCCCACACCGATGGCGAATTGCTCCCGAATTGGATTCAAGATTTTGAATATGAGATCTTGCCGAGGAAATTAAATGTACTGGTGGTCGAGTAGCCCCGAAGGGGCGTATCGAGACCACCGCGCCGTAACGTGTACTTGTAACAAAATTGATCCTGAACAGGCTGGTCTCGATACGTCCCGCGAACTACACGCGGGTCTACTCGACCAGCGGAAATTTTTGAAATGACCGACCTCTCTTTCAAACCTCTCAAACGAAACCTGTGGACCGACCTCGAAGAACTCTTCGGTTCTCATGGCGCGTGCGGCGGATGCTGGTGCATGCACTGGAAACTGCGCGGCAAGGCATACGACGAAGCCAAAGGCTACGAAACACGGCAGATGCATAAATCCATTGTGGATTCGGGCACGGTCACTGGCTTGCTTGCGTATCTTCACGGCGACGTGGTTGGATGGGTTGCAGTCGAGCCGCGTTCGGCGTATGAACGATTAGCTCACTCGCGCGTGCTTAAACCCGTTGATAAGCAGGAAGTGTGGTCTGTGACATGTTTCTTCGTCGCGAAGAAATTCCGCCGGCAGGGGATCAACGTCGAGTTATTGAAGGCGGCAGTGGACTATGTCAGTAAAAAAGGCGGAAAGATTGTGGAGGGTTATCCCACAGAGACAAGCAAGGAATTACCCGCCCCCTTTGCCTTCACTGGGACAGCCTCCGCGTTCGTAAAGGCTGGTTTCAAAGAAGTCGCGCGCAACTCGCCCACGCGTCCGATCTTTCGGTATGTGATCGAGTAGCGATAAATTTTTTGCCACAGTTTTCACGGATCTTCACGAATTTTTTAGAATCCAATCCGCGAAATTTCGTGTAATCCGTGGCTGAGCTTTTAGAATCTTTTTTCTCTGTGTTCATCTGTGGTTAAAAGGTCTGAATAAGGGATGTCATTTCAAGATATTCGCAAAACCCGCACGCGGTTGAGTTCTGAGGAGATTCGTCTTCTCGGTATTATTCTGCTTGGGCTTGCAATTCTACTTGCAGTAAATATTTCCCTCGCCCGGATTCTTCCGGGAGGCGAATGGCTCTATCTGCGCTGGAACGGCGCGCGCGCTTTTCTCTTTGAACAGACCGAACCGTACAGCACAACAATTGCCGAACGCGTGCAACAGCTGGTTTATGGACGTAACGCGTTTTCAAGTGAGTATGGTTATGTCTTGAACGATCCGTTTTACATCATCCTGCTGTACACGCCGCTTGCCTTGTTCTCCGATTTTTTCCTCGCCCGCGGGATCTGGATACTGTTCGCAGAAGCCGCACTCATTGCCTCCGTCGTTTTTACGATCAGGCTTTCTGAATGGGAGCCTCCGCGTTGGCTCCATGTTTCCCTCATCCTCTTCGCATTGTTTGGCTTCTACAGTCTCCAATCTCTGGTCTCTGCCTCTGTCTCGATTTTTCTCCTCTTTCTGTTCCTCTCCATCCTCCTCGCCCTCCGTTCATTCAACGACGAACTCGCTGGGGCGCTTTTGTTGCTCACAGCTTATCAATGGGAAGTTGGCGCGCTATTCTTTTTATTCATCATGGTTGCTGTCGTTGCCAGCAAGCGCTGGAAAGTGTTCACTGGATTTGGAATGTCGCTTTTTGTGTTGTTGGTGGTTTCATTCCTCGCGTACCCTGGCTGGGGACTTCCATACGTCCGCGCCGTACTTTCCGATTGGTACCGCGGTGCGAATCTGAACCTCAATTCGTATTTGTCTTTCTGGTTTCCCGATTCACAGTTCCCCATCGCTTCAATAATTGCACTTGCTCTTGGCATCATAGTTATTCTTGAATGGCTCGGCGCGATCCGCTCCAATTTTCGTCGCATCGTCTGGGTCGCGTCGCTGTCTCTGGCAGTCACGCCGTTGTTTGGTTTTGCGATCTTTGAATCAAATTATGTTGTTTTGATTCCGTCTCTCGTACTCGTCCTTGCGCTTGTGTGGGAACGCTGGCATCGCCGCCGCGTGCTCGCAACTGCATTGGTGCTTGTCGTTGCATTCGCTGTTCCTTTTGTTCTTTCCATTTTCAATGTGACCACAAATGAACGCGCCTACTCGAACGCGTTGACTCTTCTCCCTCCCGTCGCCGCGATCATCGCTCTCTATTGGATGCGTTGGCAGGTTGTTCGCGCATCGCGTCCGTGGGTGGAGCAGGTGGGAATCCGTTCATGAGCCGCCGAAATTACATCATCCTCTTTGTCATAGGTTTGATCGTTCCATTCATCATTTCGCGGTTTCAAAACCTGCCCGGCTACATGGATGCGGATTATTACTTTGCGGGCGGCGTTCAACTTGCACAGGGCAAAGGCTTTACTGAGCCCTACATTTGGAATTACCTCAGCGATCCACAAGGACTCCCAAATCCCTCTCATACGTATTGGATGCCGCTGGCGTCCATCGTGTCCGCGCTAGGGATGTTGATGACTGGACTCACAACCTACGCGGCTGGACGCGCACCGTTCATCCTCCTTTCAGCCTGTGTGCCACTCGTTATCGCGACCCTTGCTTTCAAGGTTTCGCACCGATCGCGTTTCTCCATGGTTTCAGGCTTGCTCTCGATATTTTCGATGTATTACGCGCCATTCATGCCCGTCCCGGATAACTATGCGTTATGCATGCTCCTTGGCGCCGCATTCCTTCTGTTTGCTCCGCGCAGTGAAAAATGGATTCCTGTTATCCTCGGTATATTGGCTGGCTTGTTGACGTTCTCGCGCAGTGACGGCTTGCTTTGGCTCGGACTTGCAGGCTTGTCCATGTTTTGGAAAAACCAGCTTTTCCTGAAACTACAGGGCGCGAAGATTACCGAACCCCTTGAGCCGATGGGAATTTTGGCTCGCAAGCTTGTCTTTTCATGGTTCCTGGTATTTGTCGGTTATGTGCTGGTTATGGGATTCTGGCACTACCGCAACTACACATTGTTCGATTCATTCCTCGCCCCTGGCGGCGGTCGATTGCTCTGGCTCGAGCATTACAACCAAACTTTCATCTATCCGCCCGAGGCGCTGACCCGTGAAGGATTTTTGCAAGCAGGCTGGGGCGCGGCATTGCAAGACCGCATCGCCGCGCTTCAGTCCAACCTGGACAATGCCATTGCTGCGCAAGGCGAGATCTTTCTTGTTCCATTTATTTTGCTGGGATTGTGGCAACTGCAGACAAATTTGCGGACGCGAATCGCGGTCACCGGCTGGTTGATTCTTTTTGCCGTGATGACGGTCATCTTTCCGTTCGCAGGTTCGCGCGGAAGTTTCTTCCATGCCGGTGCGGCATTCCAGCCGATGTGGTGGGTCGCCGCGCCGATCGGCATGGACGTGTTCATTCATTGGGTGAGGCGGCGCGGCTATTTCCTGGATAGGAACGCGTCTCTCGTGTTTCATTCTGCGCTCGTTTTGCTTGCCATTGCAATGACCGCTTATCTTGTGAATTATCGAGTTGTGGCAAACGGCTGGGCGAAGGATGACTTCATTTATCCGTCAGTGGAGGAAATGTTTCAGGACAACGGGATCAGCCCAAAGGATGTGGTGATCGTCCGCAACCCGCCGGGTTATTTCATCGCGTCGGATCGTCCCGCAGTATCGTTACCCTTTGGCGACGAGTCGACGATCCTGGCTGTGGCTGAAAAATTCGACGCGAAGTATCTTGTTCTGGAGAAGGGCGGCATCTTCGATTCGATTCAGGATTTATACGATGAGCCGAATGGCAACTCTTCATTTATCTTCCTGGGAGAAGTGGATGGCGCGCGTCTCTACCGCATCGAAGTTCCGAATTGATTCGCGAATCCTCATTGCGCTTGTTGCTTTGGTCGCTGTGCTGTTTTATTTGCTGTTAAGTGCAGCGACTTTTCGCGTTGGCTTCCCTCTCGATGATGCGTGGATTCATTTGACATACGCACGCAACTTTGCCGAACATGGCGAGTGGGCGTTTCGACTCGGCGAGCGGTCTGCCGGCTCCACCGCGCCGCTGTGGACATTTCTTCTATCCATCGGATATTTATTACACCTCGCTCCATATTTCTGGACATTTTTTCTCGGCTGGCTTGTGTTGACTGCGCTGGGTATTTTTGCTGAAAACGCGGCACGCAAGCTTGTCGACTCGTACAAGGCACCATTCCCCTGGGTTGGACTCTTTTTTGTTCTGGCGTGGCATCTCACCTGGTCTGCGGTCTCTGGAATGGAGACCCTTCTTCATGGTTTGATCCTTTTCGTTGTGCTTGTCCAGTTGATCGTCGGTGTGCGTCGTTTTCTCCTGCTCGGGTTGCTTGCCGGTTTGAGCGTGTGGGTTCGCCCGGATGGCATCACTTTGCTGGGTCCGATTTTGCTCACAGCATTGTTGACGGAAAATTCATGGACGGCGCGCACAAAGGCAATGTTCAAAGTGGCAATGGGCTTCGGCGCATTGTTTCTCTTTTACCTTCTTTTCAACCTGGCGCTCTCGGGGAATCCGATGCCGAACACGTTCTATGCAAAACAGGCGGAATACAGGGATTTCTGGATTTCTAAAACTTTTATCGAACGAAGCATCGATTACCTTTTGCCGATCCTTGCCAGTCCATTTATTGTTCTTCTCCCGGGTGCAGTATTATGGTTGAAGAAGATGGTCTCCACACGTACTTGGAGCGCACTGCCGGGATTGATTTGGTTTATTGGCTATTTCGCTGTCTATTTTGTGCGCCTGCCCGCATACCAGCATGGCAGGTATATCATTCCTGCGTTGCCGATCTTGTATTTTTGGGGCATGGTCGGTTTTGTCGAATTTATTGGCAATGCCAGGTCGAATCCGCGTGTTGTGCTATTATGGAAGAACCTCCTTGCTGTTTTGTGTCTTGCATTTACATTCCTTGGCGCGCAACAAAATGCACGTGATGTATATTGGATCGAGAGCGAAATGGTGGCTACGGCAAAATGGGCGGAGAAAAATCTTCCACCAGAGGCTTTACTTGCAGTTCATGATATTGGCGCTGTCGGATATTTCTCTGAAAACCCGCTGCTCGATTTGGCGGGACTCGTCAACCCTGAAGTCGTCCCGTTCATTCGGGAAGAGTCGCGGCTGGCGGCATACCTCGATGCAAATTCCGCCGACTATTTGATCACGCTTCCGAGTTTTTACCCCAGCCTCGCGTCCGGGAAAGAACCGGTCTTTGTCGCTGGTGGCGATGAAAGTCAAGCCGGGGATGGCGAGCACATGGTCGTCTTTGAGTGGCGGTAAGGATATTACGAAACTGAAATGGTGGTGCAAAGGCGATTAATTGCCCGAAGGTATCTCCTGTGCTATACTCACACCAGATTAAGGCAAAAAGTTATCGATGAGTGAAATTACGTTGATTGTTGCGGACGATCATCCTTTATTCCGACAGGGAGTTGTAGATGCGCTTTCCCTCGAGCGGGACTTTCGCGTGGTCGCGCAGGCATCCGACGGGAACGAAGCGCTTGACCAGATTCTTTCTTTAAAGCCCAATGTTGCCATTCTCGACGTGAATATGCCGGGGTTGAACGGCCAGCAGGTGACGTATCGAGTGGCATCCGACCACATTCCCACACGTGTCGTATTGCTTACCGGCTATGACGATATCGAGCAGGCGATCCACGCCATGCTTGCCGGTGCGGGTGGCTATTGTGCAAAAGACATCGAGCCTGAGGTCCTTTCGCGTACAGTGCGTGCAGTTGCGGAGGGGAAGTATGCCGTTGCAGGCAATGTTTTCAATCGCCGCGAACTTGACCATTGGATCGATGAGCAGATGGAGGGAGCTCGTCGCTCGTATAGTGAACCGGGTGCGCCATTCCACCCGTTGTCTGACCGTGAAATGGAAGTGCTGTCTTGTGTGGTGCGCGGGATGAGTAACAAGGAAATCGCGGGTCTGCTCGGCATCAGCCATCAAACGGTCAAGAATCATGTCACTTCCATCTTGCGGAAATTCGGGGTCGAAGATCGGACTCAAGCAGTGGTGTACGCGCTCAAACGCGGCTGGGTGAAATTGCAAACCGAGCAGGAAAAGGAGTAGGAGAGTCCTATGGTTATGGATGAGACTACGACCGGTGAATTGAACCTTGATGCCGAACTCGAAGAAACTCAGCGTGCATTGCGCGAGGTCACGCTGATGATCGAACAAAGCCAGGGGGAGGTTTCAAAACTTTCGCAGCGAAATGCGGCGATCACAACTCACTTGCAGCAAGTTCAAGGTCAACTCGATAACATGCCGCAACAGGAGATCCGCAACGCCTACGATTCCGCGCTGGACGCTCAGCAGCGATTGTTCGTCATGAGGGGACAATTGGAAAAACTACAAAGTGAGAAGACCCATCTCGAACGCTTCAAATCGACCTTGGAACGGGCGCGTGCCATAGCAAGCGGAGGTGCCGCCTCCGCTTCCTCTGGCGGTGGAAAAAGCCCGATGGCGAATGTGGAAATGCTCGTTAATGCACAGGAGACCGAACGGCAACGACTTTCCCGTCAAATGCACGATGGTCCTGCACAAGCCTTGTCCAATTTTATTTTACAAGCCGAAATCGCGATGCGACTTATGGAAGTGGATACGAATCAGGCGCGGGATGAGTTGAATAATTTGAAAACCTCCGCCATGGGCACCTTCCAAAAGGTGCGGAATTTTATATTCGAATTGCGCCCGATGATGCTCGATGATCTGGGTTTGGCTCCAACCATTCGGCGGTATGCGGATGCCTTCAAAGAGCAAACCGGGATTGACGTCAGTGTGACGATTACTGGCAATGAACGCCGCCTTCAACCATATTTGGAAGTCATGCTTTTCCGTGCGATTCAAGAGTTGCTGGGGAACGCGGCGCGCCACGGTCAGGCAGCACATGTAAAGGTTATGCTGGATATGGGGGAGGATCGTGTGCGTGTAAGCGTGGACGATAATGGCAAAGGCTTCGACCCTGATTCGTATCAACAAAGTCACAGCCTGGGTTTAAAGTTGATCCGTGAACGCGCAGAAATGCTCGGCGGGAATTTCGAAATGGACAGCCAGCCGGGTAAAGGGGCTCGAATTTCATTCACCGTCTCAGCCAAATCCTAGACAATTTCAAAGTCGTAAGCCCGGGATAACAGGATTGTAAGCGCTTGGGGGCTCGCAGGTCTTGAAATTTCATGCGTGCTGCGTAAAATACAATTCAGATATCGAGAACGGTTCTCGATAAAAAACAACCTCTTATTCAGAAAGGAATTACTGCCATGTTATTCGCTCCCAAGGAAAAAGGTCAAGGCTTGGTCGAGTATGCCATCATCCTCGCCCTCGTCGCCATCGTCGTGATCGCCGTCATGCGATTGCTGGGACCCAAGGTCGGCAACACCTTCAGCACCATCAACGATTCGTTGCCGTAACCTTAAGAATTCCTCAAGCTAATGGACTCTGCCGAAAGGCAGAGTCCTACTTTTTTACTAATTTGACATTTTAGTTTCTGGTTTATGCTGTATAATATTTGAACGAAGGACATAATCACTTGACAGAAGGATGTCAAGAGAGGAGATATTCATATGCGTCGCGGACGATTATTGATTTTCGTTGTGCTGATTTTGGTGGTCGGGTTAGGTGTGTTGTTCGCAGTCATGACACTGATTTCACCTCAACCCTCCCAGTCTGCATCTCAACAGACGGCACTTACCGAGATCTATTATGCTGCACAGAACATTCCACAAGGTGACGAAATAACCGCAGAGCTTCTTGGCAAATTCTCGATTCCTTCAGCAAATGTTGCTGAAGTGATGTTCACCGTCGGGGAAGAGGCAAACCTTATAGGTCAAAGCGCCCGCGTGAGTCTTGAACCTGGCGTTGTGATTACATCCTCGATGGTAGGTCCGCAAGTTGAGATTACAGGGCCGGCTCATGCCGTTCAAATTCCGACTGGTATGGTGGCTGTAACTATTCCTGCTAATCGACTATCCACAGATGGTTATGGTGTTAATGACGGTGCACGAGTCAATGTGATTGCATGCTTGAACTTTGTGGATATCGACCCTGGATTCCAGACGATACTCCCCAATTATACTTCGGTTGTGACAGGCACTGGCTTCGTTCCGGACGCATTACCTGTACTTTCTGCTGCAGCGGTTTCTGGTGGAGCAGGCGCTGTTCAAGGTAGGGTTGAGCTTGATCCAACACTTCAACAACCGTTTTACGCGGTTCCATCTGAAATACAACGCCCTCGCATGGCGTGCCAAATGATCTTGCAGGATGTTAAAGTAATGAAGCTGGGAAACTTCTCCCTGCAGCCCGCTGCAGCAGATCCCAATGCAACACCTTCTCCTGCGCAAGCCCAACAACAGGCTTCGCCAGACATTGTAACTTTGATTGTGAATCCTCAAGATGCGATCTCTTTGAATTTCTTTGTCTACAGCGGTTCTATCTTGACGATGACTCTGCGGCATCCGGATGATCGATCTCAGATCGATGCTCAGGTAACAAACCTATCCAGTCTTCTTGCTCAATATGGAATATCCTTGCCTTCAAAATTGCCGTATGGAACACAGCCACGTATCGATATACTTGTTCCCCCTGTGCTGCCTAATGACATCCAGCCGGAACAATAACTTTGAACGCGAATCCTTAAGGTAATATACGCATGGCTCCAGGTGACAAGATTCGTGTTCTGATTGTGGATGACGTTTCAGAGACGCGCGAGAATGTGCGTAAATTATTACAGTTCGAATCGGACGTTGAAGTCGCGGGTGTCGCACGAACCGGGAAAGAAGCGATTCAAGCTTCCCTCGAGATTGATCCAGATGTAGTTCTGATGGACATCAACATGCCGGATATGGACGGGATTGCCGCGACTGAAGCCATTCGCGCGAAGCAGCCTTCTGTTCAGGTTGTAATCCTTTCTGTCCAAAGTGATCAAAACTACATGCGTCGAGCAATGCTGGCTGGTGCGAGAGATTTTTTGACCAAGCCACCAATGGGCGACGAGCTAATTTCTGCTATTCGTCGTGCCGGCGCAATGGCTCAAGGTGAACGTTCGAAAAGTGCGACTGTACAGCCGGCGGCCTCGATGGGTAGCATTGCAGGCGCAAGTTTTGGATATGGCTCGCGCGGAAAGATAGTTACCGTTTACAGCCCCAAGGGTGGGGCTGGATGTACAACTTTGGCCGTAAACCTTGCTATTGTTTTAAATAATGAAGACACCCGGGTCGCTTTAGTGGATGCAAATTTGCAATTCGGGGATGTTGCTGTTTTCGTCAACGAACAGGGGAAAAACACTATTGCCGATTTGGCCCCCCGCGCAGAGGAGCTGGATCCAGAAATTGTAGAAGAAGTGATGATCAAACACGCAGCATCCGGGTTACACATTCTTGCCGCGCCGAGTCGCCCTGAGTATGCGGACAAAGTAACCAGTGGGCAGTTGTCGAAGGTCCTTGAATACCTAAAGCAAATGTACGCATACGTTATCGTTGATACATCTGCGTACCTCACAGATAACACATTGGCAGCCATCGACGTGAGCGATTTGATCGTGTTGGTCACTACGCAAGATATTCCCTCCATCAAGAGTTGCAGGTTATTCCTTGATTTACTGCAAACCATGGGGGTTGAACGGGATCGAATTTTGTTCATCATGAATCGATTTGATAAACGTGTCAACATCACCCCGGATCGGGTTGCTGACAACCTGAAGCAGGAAGTGGTTACAGTGATTCCGCTGGACGATCAGACGGTGACCAAGGCAGTGAATCGCGGTGTTCCTTTTATGCTTGAAAGCAGAAACCAGCCAGCTGGGCGTGGAATCCTCTCATTGGCAGAGAGTGTTCGGGCGCGCGTTGCAGCTCTCGAATCCGGCGGTGAAGCGGATCGTATCAGCAAACGATAGGATTATTAGTTAGGAGATCCAAATGTCTCTATTAAAACGAATTGAACAAGGTCAGGGTGGGGGTTCGCCCAGCGGTGGCGCCGCCTCAGGAGGATCGTCGGGGAATCAAGGTGGCGGTGAAGGTTCGCGCCTTTCCAATTTACAGGCACGCCGCGTAAACGCTCCAATTACATCTCCTCAAGCTGGCTCCTACTTTGATCTGAAGACGCGAGTGCAGAATAAGCTGCTTTCGGAGTTGGATCCGTCGATGGATATATCGCGGACAGATGATGTTAGAAAAACCATTCAGGATTTGTTTGAGCAGATTTTGGCGGAAGAAAACATCGTCCTTTCAAGGCCTGAGCGGGCGCGTCTGTTCGAACAGATAACCGCAGAAATACTAGGTTTTGGTCCACTGCAACCGCTTCTTGAGGATGAGACTATCACTGAGGTGATGGTCAATGGCGCGAAAAATCTTTATATCGAGCGCAAGGGAAAGATTCATCGCGTGCCCGTGACTTTCGAGAACAATGATCATGTGATGCGCATTATTGATCGCATCGTTGCGCCTCTAGGGCGTCGTATTGATGAGTCCAGTCCGTATGTGGATGCCCGCCTTCCAGATGGTTCGCGCGTCAACGCGGTTATCCCCCCAATTTCGCTCATTGGACCGGTGCTCACCATTCGTAAATTCGCCCGAAATCCGATCACGGTGGATCAATTAATTCAATTTGGATCTGTTTCTGCTGAGGCGATCCAGTTTCTCAAGGCATGCGTTGAATCCCGGTTGAATGTTGTGATCTCTGGCGGTACGGGTTCAGGAAAAACAACACTGCTGAATATTCTTTCAAGTTTCATTCCCGCTGATGAGCGCATCTTGACGATTGAAAATGCAGCCGAATTACAATTGCGTCAGGAGCATGTGGTGACCCTTGAATCTCGTCCGCCCAATATTGAGGGTCGCGGCGAAATAACAATTCGTCAATTGGTTATAAATGCATTGCGCATGCGTCCCGATAGAATTGTCGTGGGTGAGATTCGTGATGAGGCAGCGCTCGATATGTTGCAGGCAATGAACACTGGTCATGACGGTTCGATGACGACATTACACTCGAACAGCCCTCGCGATTCCCTTTCCCGCCTGGAAACAATGACGCTGATGGCGGGTATGGACCTTCCCGCTCGCGCCATACGCGAACAGATCACGTCTGCGGTGGACGTCATCTGCCATCAAGAGCGAATGCGTGATGGTACGCGTAAGGTCACCAATATCACTGAAGTCAGCGGCATGGAGGGCGAAGTGATAACCATGACGGACATTTTTGTGTTCGAGCAAACTGGTATTGAAAATGGGCAGATCGTTGGTAGATTGAGACCCACCGGGTTGCGCCCGAA
>DAOTZF010000099.1:0-6424 GCA_034434415.1 Anaerolineales bacterium
ACAAGGCCGTCCACACGATCAGGGTGATTCGTCGCATATGTCGCCGCGACAACGCCGCCGAGAGAATGTCCGCCCACCGCCCAAATCTCGATCCCGGGAAAACGCACCATCACCTCGGTCGCCGCATCTGCACGGAAAAACGCAATGTTCAACGGTACCGACACAAGCGCTGTTAAATACCCGCGCTCGGCAATTTGCCGAAGTACAGGCGCATACGCGCGATAATCGACGCCTGCGCCGGGGTAGAAAATTAAACCGATCGATGCCTGTTTACCAACCGGCTCGAATGTGGTGATTCCATCCTGCTCGTTCACTGCCACTTGCGCGTCGGATCGCAAGGCTTGCAGCGCAAGAGCGTCCGCGGGATGCGTGCGCGAAACCCAATATGCTGTGCCGCCCACGCCAAGCAATGCAACCCCAGCCAATGCCGCGACGAATATTTTAGTGAGCTTCTTCCAACGATTCATTTCAATAATTCCTCGGCTTTGCGCCAAATGTCGTCGAACATTTTTACGGTGAGCTTTCCTGTCAACGTGTTTTGCTGGCTGGGGTGATAGGAACACAACAACCAGGAGCTGGTATCCAGTGGGAATGTTGCACCATGAGAAAATTTCCAACCAGAATTACGAATCGAAAATATTTTCAGAATCCTATCAAAGGCTAATCTGCCGAGGCAAACAATAACTTTTGGTTTCAAGATTTGAATCTCGCGTTCGAGATACGGTTGACAATTATTCAACTCCTCAGGGCTAGGCTTATTGCCCGGCGGAGCGCAGCGCGCGGACGCGGTGATGTACATATTTTTCAAGCGAAGACCATCGTTTCGAGACTCGCTTTCGGGCTGATTCGCAAACCCAGCCCGATACAACGCTGGGTACAAAAACCCACCCGACGCGTCACCCGTGAATTGACGTCCCGTGCGGTTCGAGCCGTGCGCGCCGGGGGCGAGTCCCACCACGAGGACGCGCGCCTTTGGGTCGCCAAAGCCCGGAACCGGTTTACCCCAATATTCGTGATCTTGGTATGACCTCCGTTTGACGCGCGCCACTTCCTCTCTCCACGCAACAAGGCGGGGACATTTGCAACATGCAATAATTCCCTCGCTTAGTTGTTCAAGTTGCGATGACATAGACCAATGTTAGCACGATTACAGGTTTGAACGTTCAAACGTTTCAACCTTCCAACGTTCAATCGATTAACATCGCATCCCCAAACGAATAAAAACGATAGCCCTCCTTGATTGCGACCTCGTACGTATCGAGAATTTTCTCCCGCCCTGCGAACGCGCTGACCAGCATCAGCAGCGTAGACTTGGGCAAGTGGAAGTTCGTGATCATTGCGTCGACGATATTGAATTGATAACCAGGAAGAATATAGAGATCGGTTGAACCGAACATAGCCACCATTCGACCATCTTTCTTTAATGGATCAGAGGATGGGTACGGAAAACCAGCCGTTTCCAGTGTCCGGACCGTGGTGGTTCCAACTGCTACGATTCGCCCACCAACCTCCCTGGTTCGATTAATTAACGATGCAGTTAATAGGGGCACATCGCAATACTCCGAATGGATCACGTGTTCTTTGGGGTTATCTTCATTTACAGGCGCGAACGTATCCAACCCCACGTGCAACGTGACATACGCGATCTTCACGCCTTTGACTTGTAATTCTTCGAGCAAGCGCGGCGTGAAGTGCAATCCCGCTGTCGGCGCGGCGGCGGAACCGGGCTCTTTGGCATAAACGGTTTGATAGCGTTCGGGGTCATCCAATTTTTCGTGAATGTACGGCGGAAGCGGCACATTTCCCACTTGGGAAAAATACGGCTCGATGGGTTCGGAAAATTTTATCAACCGTTCCGAACCATCCAACTCTTCGATGATCTTAACTTCGGGTCCATCTTCCACTTGTGCTATTTTGCCTACGCGCAAACCTTTGCCGCCCACCAAAGCCTCCCAAGTCAGTTCATCACGGCGGCGAAGGAGCAACAACTCCACACGCCCGCCTGTTTCTTTGCGTGCAAAAATCCTTGCAGGGATGACGCGCGTTTGATTCAATACGAGCAGATCCCCCGCGTTGAGATAGTCGGTCACATCGCGGAAAATTCTATGTTCAAGTTCTCCCGTATCGCGGTGCAACACTAGCAACCGCGACGAATCGCGCGGCTCGGCAGGCGTCTGCGCAATGGAGGATTCGGGAAGGTTGTAGTCAAAGTCGGAGGTTTTCATTTCGTTTGAACGTTTAAACGTGGGAACGTTCAAACGATTATTTACTAAAAAATCTGGAGATTACATTTACCACAATCGTCAACACCACCGATACCAAAATCGAAGTAGCGAGTGGGAAATAGAACGAGCCATTCTCCCTTTCGATACGAATATCCCCGGGCAATCGTCCAAGCGGGATGCCGAATTTCGCAGCGAGATATACTCCCCCACCGATCAGGAACAACACAATTCCACCAATTATCAAGTAACGAGCGATGTTTTCCATTCTTCGGGTTCCAGGTTTGAAAGTTTACACGGTTGAAGGTTAACCTTCAAACCTTCCAACCTGCCAACGTTATAACAGGCGCGGCTGTCCTTCCTCTGTATACGGCAAATTGAGATGCTCATACGCGGACTTGGTCGCGACGCGTCCCTGCGGGGTGCGATCCAAAAAGCCGAGTTGCAGAAGATAAGGCTCGACCACGTCCATGATCGTATCCTGCTCTTCGCTGATCGAGGCGGCAATGGTGTTCAAACCAACGGGTCCGCCATTGTATTTTTCGATGATCGTTCTCAGCACGCGACGGTCCACATCGTCGAGGCCGAGCGGGTCCACTTGCAACAAGTCCAACGCCTCTTGCGCAACTTCGGATGTAATCGTCCCGTCCGCGCGGACTTGGGCAAAATCGCGAACACGGCGAAGCAGACGCAAGGCGATGCGAGGCGTCCCGCGCGCCCGCTTCGCCACTTCACGGATTCCTGATGCGTCTGTGGAAACCTTCAACATCCCTGCCGCGCGCGCTACGATCTGGCGCATGGCTTCGATATCGTAATAATCCAAACGATAGACCGCGCCGAATCTTGCACGCAACGGCGCAGTGACGAGCGCGAGTCGCGTGGTAGCGCCGACCACAGTAAAGCGAGGCAGTTTCAAACGGAGGGATCGAGCCGAAGGTCCTTTGCCGATGACAATATCCAGCGAGAAATCCTCCATCGCGGGGTAAAGCACTTCCTCCACCGCGCGCCCAAGCCGATGGATTTCATCGATGAAAATAACATCTCCCGCGCGCAGGTTGGTGAGGATGGCGGCGAGGTCGCCCGCGCGTTCGATGGCAGGACCCGCCGTCACCTTGACGTTGACGCCCATCTCGTTGCCAAGCACATGCGCGAGCGTGGTCTTGCCCAGCCCGGGTGGACCGTAAAACAACACATGATCCAACGCCTCGCCGCGATGTTTCGCCGCATCGATGAGGATCGAAAGATTCTCCTTCACCTGATCCTGACCGATGAGGTCGGCAAGTTTTTGCGGGCGAAGCGCGTTATCCACGCGGTCATCGGGTTTGGATTCAGGATCGAGCGGGCGTTGTTTCGGCATGGAGGGATTATAGCAAATAAAATGACGGGCGACCCGTTGGGTCGCCCGTACCAAATTTATTCCAACGGTTCGAACACAACCTCAACCGTCATCCCCCACTTCACGCGCGGGTCCACGTCATTTACCGCGATACGCACCGTGTAGATCACGTCGCCGCCCTGCAAAACGGACGACCCGCTGATCCCGGTCACAACGCCGGTCATCGTGACGTCCTCAAGCGCATCGACAGTGAACGTCACATTTTGACCGACAGCCAACTGGACAACTTCGAGTTCGGTAACATCCGTCGTTTCGATGACCCATGCAGACGTATCCGCAACGCTGACGATTCGCGTCTCAGGGGAGACCTGCTCGCCCGCCTCGACCGCGACTTCCACGGCGACTCCATCGAACGGAGCCCGAATCACATAACCTGAAAGGTTCGCCTCCGCTGCATCCACTTGCGCCTGTGCATTCTCCATGCGAGCCATCGCCAGCGCGAGTTCATCAGCATTGACCCCATCTGCGGAAACTTCATATTGATACTTTGCCTCGGCTTCGGCGGCAAGCGCGGCATCCAACGCGGCACGGACAGTATCGCGCTCGCGCGTGATCTCCTCCAAATTTCGAACCGCTTCGTTGTATTCCTCCTGTGCAGTTTCGAGATCGTCCTCAGCAGTCACTCTGCGGGAATTATCTTTATCCAGATCCTTGTACTTCTCGAATTCATCCTTCGCATCCTGCAGATCTTCCTCGAGGTCTTCGAGTTCGGCTTTGGCATCTTCGATGCGGTCTTCAATGCTATCGACGTTCAAATCCTCCCAGTCACGTTGCGCCTCGGCGCGTGCTTCCTGCGCGTTCATGTACGCGGTCCATGTTGCTGAGAGATTTGCAGAACCATTCCGGTTCAACGCATCCAACGCTTGTTGCGCGCTGACGAGTTCGAGATTCGCGGCGGATACCTGTGCCCCAGCCAGGCTCGCATTCGAAAGCTCTGCCAGCGCTTGACCCTCTGATACAGTATCGCCGATCTTCACGTGGACTACATCCACCACGCCGCGCGCTTGAAATGACAAGTTCGCCGCGAAGATGGGTTGAATCTTCCCCTCCGCCACGATCCCTTCCGGCGTGACCAAGTCCTGACCAGCCGGAGCAGGCGTCGCCGTGGCTTGATTCGCGCAGGCAGTCAATGTCAAACCGGCGATCACTGCAAGGATAATCAAAGTTTTTGTCATTATCTTCATTGTGTCCTTCTTTCTTTTTTCCGTAGGGGCACGACATGTCGTGCCCCTACTACAAATATTCATTCATACGCCAGCACTTCGCGAATTGTCAGCCGCGCGGCATTGCGAGCAGGGACGATGCTTGCCACTGTCGATAACAGCAGAACCAGTCCCAACCAAATGGCATAGCCTGTGTACGTGAACACCACAGGAATCGCAGATTGAAACACTGCAAGACTGACAATCGTCGAGAGCAGGTACGTAAAGGGAATCGAGAGCGCCACCGCGAGAACGAACGAGATCACGCCGATCACCACACCTTCGGCAATGACCGTTCGCATCACCGCGCGGTCATCCGCGCCGATGGCACGCATGATACCGATCTCGCGCGTGCGTTCGAGAACATTCATACCCATTGTGCCCGTCAAACCCATCGAACCGACGATGGCAGTAAGGATCGCCATAATGAGCAGGAACACTACCAGCGTATCGAGACTCTCCACCGCCGTATCCAGTGACGCGCGCCCCGCCTCCGCCGCGCGGATGTCGTATCCGCGCTCGCGGAAGAATTTATCCAACTCCTCCGCTTTGGCGTTTTGATATTCGCGGCTGTGGTCTATGGTGACGAGCCTGAACGAAAAAGAGCGATTCGCAAGATTGTTCATTTGCGAGACATATTCATACGGCGCGTACGCCAGTATGCCTTCGCGGTCCACAAATTGGAAGATTCCCACCACCTCCCACACTTCTTCGCGGCCCTCGATCTTGAGGTTCACCTGATCGCCAGCTGCCAGATCGGGAAAATATTCTCGCGCACCTTCGCTGAGGGCAAGTTTACGAACATCGTCCGCGCGAATCCATCGCCCGTCGAGGATGATCGGCTCGACAAGATCGCTGTCCGCCGGCGGACCGAACACGTTGAGATTCTCCATCACATTGCCGTTCGCGTCGAGCAATTCTCCGCTCAAGAATTGCCAACCCTCCACGCGTTGCACACCCTCCACGTTCATCGCAACCTGTTCGATCTCCTTCAAACGATACGCCTTGTCAAAATCGATCGAAACGTCGGCGACGAAATATTTGCCGATCTGCCCGATGTAATCGTGCAGTGTAACGCGCACATTGAACACTGCGATGAAGATCGCGCCGCCCATTGTAAGCGTGAACAACGTCAGCGCGAGACGGCTCTTGCGGCGGAATGTGTTCCGCAGTGAAATGACGAACGGACGCGGGATGTGGATTCCACGTGCGGCGAGGACGCGCGTCGCCTTGACCTGAATCCAATCGAACCACGGAAGACGCGTCTCTTCGCCTGTGGAGGCTTGCTTCTCGTCGTCCGCCAGTCCACCGCTCAGCGCGCGCAAGACCGTGATGCGCGAACCATTGACCACCGGCGCGAGA
This sequence comes from Anaerolineales bacterium, assembly GCA_034434415.1. Lineage (GTDB taxonomy): Bacteria > Chloroflexota > Anaerolineae > Anaerolineales > Villigracilaceae > Defluviilinea. The sequence continues at coordinate 6,183 of DAOTZF010000099.1, forward strand.
CCCGCGATCAGCGGGACGAGAAGTCCGACAAGGATCTGAATCAGCAAGGCGAGCGGTACGATGCGATACCCGAGAAGGTTGAAGTTCATTTCACCAGCGATGAACAACGCCAGCCCATACGCGCCCTGCCCGCCCAGCGGAACGGCAATGAGCAATGCCAGCAGACCGAACGCCATGATGAGCGTGATGTACATACGGAAGACCTGCTTGCGCTGCCCGCCGACAAGTTTGATCACGCCGAT
>DAOTZF010000100.1:0-5107 GCA_034434415.1 Anaerolineales bacterium
GATACATACAAAATTCCATATGACCGCATCTGTATGCACGAGTTCGTTGCAGAAGGTCAATTCGAAGGAAGCGATGTTCGCGCGCTGGACATCGCCAAGCGCCTGATGGATTACAACTTCCACCCGCCCACGAACTACTTCCCGCTTATCGTGCACGAAGCGTTGATGATCGAGCCGACCGAGACCGAGAACAAAGACACGCTCGATGATTTCGCAGATGCGCTGATTCAAATCGCGGAGGAAGCCAAGACGCAACCCGACCTGCTCCACAACGCGCCTAGTACGACACAATTTGGCAGAATGGATGAGGTCAAAGCGGCGAGGGAATTGGTGTTATGTTGTTGGTTGCCCGAAGGATACGATTTGGAAGCGTAATAAATTTATGTAGGGGCGGAGCAGTGCTCCGCCCCTACAAGTGCGGGAGGTTATCCATGGCAAACGAAAAATTATCTTTCATCAGAGGTCCACTAAAACTTTTGGGGTTATCGGATGAAGCCGTTGACAAAGTACTAGACTTCATTTCGGATCTGCTTTTCGAAAAAGAAGAGACTGCATCAAGTATTGAGTATCCTTATCATCAGGTAGATGAATTTGTTTCCGCCGCTGAACTCAATTTCTTCTTCAATCTCAAATCCATTGTGGGGGATTCAGCGCAACTATTTTCAAAAGTGAAACTGAGCGATTTGTTCTACGCCAAAACAGGCGATTCTAGAAAGAATCGTTCCTACACAAATAAAATTGACCGTAAGCACGTTGATTTTCTATTGTGTGATCCCAAAACCCTGAAACCAATCCTCGGCATTGAATTAGACGATAAGAGTCATCAACGCACTGACCGACAAGAGCGAGACGATTTTGTCAATCACGTTTTTGAAGCGGCGAAATTACCTCTGATGCATATTTCCGTGCAAAGAAATTATTCCCAAAGCGAATTGAAATCCAAATTATCGATTTATTTATCTGGTGAGAAAATTAGCAAAGAACAACCTGAGCGAGTTGAAGAATCATCACTGCGTTGCCCAAAATGCGGAAGTGAAATGGTTCTGCGAACCGCCAAGCGTGGCGACAATCAAGGCGGAAAGTTCTGGGGATGTTCAAAGTATCCTGAGTGTCGAGGGATTGTGAGTATAGAGGCAAACTAGTGTATCGGATTTTCCACTCTTTAACTCCTCCTTACCCTCCTCGGAGGGATTTGGAGGAGTAAAGGAAGTGGCGAGTGTCGCAATGCTGAAGCCGTTGCTCAGTGTATGGCAACCGTTTCGAGAGGCTCAACTAGGCGCCTTAGCGCCACTTTCATGAGCCGAGGCAGAATTTTTGTCCGCCGAAAATACACTGACAAACCCCGCCAGCGCGTCGGCTCCTGAAGTTTCACCCACGGCAAGGATTTTTTCAACTGAATCCGCAATTCTGATTTCATCGCCTGCAACTAGCGCGTCGAAAAACTTGTGCCACAAGATTCCCGCCTCGCCCCTCCCCGCGGATTTTAACCATGCCGCTGAAAGAGAGGTTGTCAATGGCGCGGCAACATCTGCAATACCGCTGGTTAGGACACTGGCAATTTCGGCCGGGTGAATGATCCACGCGGCGTGGAGCGCGCCCATGATGAAGTCATCGCCTGAGGGGGTAAGTCCCTGCCCCAAACCTGCAAGTTCTTTGGCAGCCATGAGAGACGACGAAAGGTCTGCATTTGCGAGGGAAGAGGCAAGAGAATTGGAGGATTGGAGGATTGAGGAGGAGTAATTGGTAATTGGTAATTTCGTCAATTGAGCAGAGATGTTGTCGCGTTCGGAATGCAACGCATCCCAATCGGGTATTGCATTCCAGAGTTTCGCTTTCGACGTGGGGATGTTGAGACTGCCGAGGGTAATGTCATTGGCAGAGACGGAGACTGCCGACTCGATGCTGAGATACCCAGTAAAAAGAATGTCAGCTTTAACCACAAGGTTGAACGGACCGTTTCCAATGTCTGGCGTAACAACGGACAAAATCTCTTTTCGTTCGTTGATCAAATTGCAGGCGCGATCAAAGATGTGCAGGAGGCGCGGTTGGCGGGTATTTGTCAGCCAGTGGTTTACGGCCGAAGTGAGGGAAATCGCCTCGATTGGGATCATTGATCTTTCACAATTCTTTCAACAAACGACATCAAGGATGTCGGCTCGCGTTTCAAAATCCACTTCAGCACATTTTGATTCCCGACCAAACCCCACGTATCGTAATACTCGAACATGCGCGTCAAATTCTCCAAAGCGTATTCGCTCAACCCCTGTGTGCGAAGTTTCCAGTCTCGTATCTCCTCCTTCTCAGCCTTAACATCGCGCCACAACGCCTCACTAAGAATCTCCGCGACCTCCGCATGGGATGTGGGATTCGTTCCCGCCAGCTCATACACGGCGTTGACGTGACCCGGCTCGGTCAGGACGATTCGCGCGACTTCGGCGAGATCATCGAGGTCAAGGAAACTGAATTTTGCATCAACTGAATACGGCACACGCAAAATACCTTCTTCAACGATGATCTTCCAACCTGCCAGCAAATTTTGCATGTACGGCGCGGGCTGCAGGATGGTGAATGGAATTCCTGATTCGAGCAACAACTCTTCCACGCGCATCTTTTGCCAGTGATGGTTCATCGCTTCGATCTGCGGGTGCAACACCGAGTGATAGACGAAATGCTCCACACCGGCATGTCGCGCCGCATCGATCACCAACTTGCCGATCACCGTTTCATTCGGGCTCATGTTCGGGCAAATGTGATACACCGCCTGCATGCCTTTCATCGCAGACCGAATAGTGATCTGATGACGCAGGTCGCCAACGATGACCTTTTCCACGCCCAGGTCCTTCATCTCAGAGACCTGCTCTTCACGATGCACGAACGCGCCAAGACTCTCCACATCCGAGAGCGACTTGATAATGGCTTTGCCTGTTTTACCGCTTGCACCTGTAAGTAAAATCATAGTCTTGACTATAATCTATTATCCACATCATCTGGAGAATTAAAATGGCAATTACAAAACACAATCCCAAAGAACTGTTTACACCCTATCGGAATTACAGCCATGCAGTGGAAGTGAGCGGAGGTTCACGGCTTTTGTTCATCAGCGGCTTGAACGGTTATCTTTCCGATGGAAAGAGGATGCCCGACTCGTTCGAGGAACAGGGCGAGATCATCTGGGAGCATATCGGAGCCATCCTCAAATCCGCGGGGATGACATACGGCAATATCATCTCACTGCGGACATATCTGGCAAGCCCCGAATACGATGAGGCAAATGTACAATTGAGAATGAAATATCTGAAGGACAATCACCCTGCGTCCACGGTGGTGTGCTGTCAACTATTGGAGAGCAGGTGGAAGTTGGAGATCGAAGCGGTGGCGGCGGAGTAGATATGTTTTCCATCGAGAGACATCCCATCCCTGACAATACATTGCTCGAAAAATATTTGAATAGTGGAAACTATGTGGATTGCTACACCACGGAGATTTCAAAGCAGTTATCTTTCGCCGACTTCGTCTTCGCCTTCTACACAACGCCTCTTTTCAAACTGGAGAGGTTGATCCTGAAATTTACAGTTTCAAAACCCTCGACAGATATTCAGGCAAGACAGGTCGCCGATGGCAAGATCGAGAAATTCGCCGCGTGGTCGGTGGAAGCGCGCACAGAAAACGAACTATTGATGTGCGACATTCTCAGCCGCACCCGCTCGTGGTTCATGACGATCCCCGCGGAGGGATTCCGAACGCGATTGTATTTCGGCTCGGCGGTCCTCCCGAAAACGGGAAACTCATCGCTTGAGTTTGGGTTTCGAGCCATGTTGGGGTTTCATCAAGTCTATTCGGTGTTGCTGTTATACTCGGCAAAAAGAAAATTGGCGCAGGAGGGTTGAATGCCTTGCCAAATCCATCCTCGCACCCTACAATGAGAGAATATATTCCCTGCTACATAAAGAAAGGATGTAACAAATGTTGAACCTCAATTCAGTGATGCTCGGAACGAAACAGCCCAAAGAAATGGTTGATTTCTACGAAAGAATGCTGGGCAAACCTGCAGACATGAACGACACCGAGAACGGCTTCTGGGGCTGGCAACTCGGCGGGTCGTTCCTCGGAATCCTCAACCATTCCGAAATGGGCGGCAAGACCAAAGACCCCGGGCGCGTGATGCTCAATTTCGAAACGACGCAGGTGAAAGAGGAGTTCGAGCGGATCAAATCGCTTGGCGGAACGAGCGTCCATGAGCCGTATGAAATGGGAAACGGCTGGATCGCCACGCTGGCTGACCCCGACGGAAACTATTTCCAATTGATGAACCCGATGGAATAACAAGATGACCGACGATACTCTTGCAAAACTTTTCGAGCACAACAACTGGGCGAACCAAAAGATCATCGAAGCGTGCGCCGCGCTAATGGATGAACAGCTCGACGCGCCGCCTCAGTCCGCGACGGAGGGGAGCATTCGAAACACGCTTCTGCATCTCGTGTCGGCGCAATACAGCTACCTACGGCTTCTTACCCTCCCCGTCGAAGAGAGGCGGGAGCGCGTCACGGTGGAGTTCGGAGAGATTCAAGATTCACTCAAACGTAGCGGTGAGGCATTGCTCGAACTTGCCAGAGACACAAGCAAACTTCCCGCAAACCGTCTCCAAACAAGGGATGATTATTGGGTCAAGCCGTGGGTGCTCATGGTTCAGATCATCAACCACGCCACCGAACACCGCGAGCAGATCAAGAGCATGCTCACCGCATTGGGCATCACCCCACCGGATATCGACGGCTGGAGTTATGGCGAAGCGGCGGGCGCGCTCGTACCGATGGAAAAGTAAACAAATCTCCTCTCCCTTAGGAGAGGAGATCGCGTGGAATCGAAACCGATACGAAAGTATCTCCGCTTTTTATTTCGGCGCAAGGATCAATTCCGAAGCATCGCGCTGAACGATCTCACGCAACGAACTTGACGGGTATAAATAATCGATCCGAACGATCCCATTCCGAATCTGAAAGACAATAACAGTTTGGTCGTCTTTGGTTGTGAACATGGCTGCATACTCCCCGGTCGGATACGCCTCCTCGGAATAGGCAGAGTCCGATACGGCATACACCGCGTA
>DAOTZF010000101.1:0-2820 GCA_034434415.1 Anaerolineales bacterium
GCAAAATACGAAAACGAATATCCGTCTTCATCTTTTGTTTTGATCTCGATCAGCGGCGAGTCGTTGCCGAAGGCTTGATATTCGAGGTTCGGTGGTATCGGGCTGACCTCGAGGTTGTAAATCTTACTGAACTCTTCGGCTTCAGTGAGCGCGGTGCCGGTCATACCCGCGAGTTTTTTATACATACGGAAGTAATTTTGCAACGTGACGGTGGCATAGGTTACGTTTTCGGGTTCGACTTTCACTCCTCCTTTGCCTCGACCGCCTGATGCAAGCCATCGCTCCATCGTCGCCCGGGCATGAGACGCCCGGTGAATTCATCCACGATGACAACCTTGCCCGCCTGCACGAGATAATCCTTGTTGCGGTGGAATAGAAATTGCGCCCGCAATGCCTGTTCAAGATAACCGCGAATGCGCGCCTGTTCTGGAGTAATATCTTCCGGGCGGTCCGGGTCGAGTAATGGCTGACCCATGATCTGTTCCACGTGAGCCAGACCGGTTTCCGTCAACGAAGCGTTGCGATCTTTTTCATTGATCTCGTAATCTTCGGGTTTGAGTTGTTTCACCACCTGAGACATTTTGCCGTACCATTCCAGGTTCCCTGAAGCAGGGCCGGATATGATCAACGGCGTACGCGCTTCATCGATCAGCACGTTATCCACCTCGTCCACGATGGCGAAGTGATGACCGCGCTGCACCCGGTCGCCCAGCCGCATGGTCATGTTGTCGCGCAGGTAATCGAAGCCGAACTCTGAGTTGGTTCCATAGGTGATGTCTGCTTCGTATGCCAGACGCCGATCCACCATACGCAGGTGATGTTGATCTTCGTGCGGCGATTCGCGTTCCAAGTCCACGAGGAACGCTTTTTTCCCATTTTCGGTCGCCGCCGCCATTTGCAAAACGCCAACGCTCAAACCCAGCATGTTGTAGATCGGCGCCATCCAGCGCGCGTCGCGTCGCGCAAGATAATCGTTGACCGTGATGAGATGCACGCCTTTTCCAAGCAGCGCATTGAGATAGATCGGCAATGTGGCGACAAGCGTCTTCCCTTCGCCAGTCCGCATTTCGGCGATCGAACCTTTGTGAAGTGCAATGCCGCCGATCAACTGGACATCATAATGCCGCAACCCGATGGTACGCTTGGATGCTTCACGTACTGCCGCGAACGCTTCTGGCAGGATCTCGTCCAGCGCATCCTGCCCAGCCTGGAATTGCTCCTTCTCCTCCAAGCCTTCCACATTCCCGATCAGTTCACCCAGCCGCGCGCGGAATTCGTCCGTTTTTGCGCGCAAGGCATCATCCGTTAATGCCTCGAAATCCGGTTCAAGGTCATTGATCTGTTCGGCGATTCCGCCGTATTGTGCAATGGTCTTTTTATTGGGGTCTCCCCCGAACATTTTTACGAAACTTTTCAGCATTGGTTACCTTGTCGGTCGGAAATTATACTGCCTTCGGTGCATTACCCGCGTGATACATTCGTTCTCTCCTTCGGAGAGCAGGATGGTAACACTGGACTATTAGCGAAACATAAAAGACACGAGGAGCGCTCGTGCCTTTTATGTCGGGTTAACTTACCTATCTATCCTTGTCCTTTTCCCCGTCATTGCCATTATCGTTGTTGCCTTTATCTTTGGTTCTTTCGGGTTTCGGCGTCTGACCGTAATGGTTGCCATTGTTCCCGTTTGGACCGGGAGTGGAGACGGCTTGAAGGTCTGTTGAGTTATTTTCAACAGGGATCGTTGGAACGACGGAGGGTGCGGTTGTCGATGTAATGGTCGATGTGGGTTCGAACGTTTCAGTAGCCTTGGGCAATTCAGTGCTTGTGAAGTCTGGCAGGGGAGCGGTCTCTGATTTTTGGTCGTTGGACGGAATGGATCGAACGAAATCTGCGATCTTGTCCCGATAAATATACGTCGCTGCGCCTGCCTCGGCAACTATGGCAACCAGAAGAACCTTTTCGAAAACACTCCCGATTGCTGTTGTTGCGCCTTCACGGTTGCCGGTTTGGGGGTCTTTTTTGATTCCCGATGCAATACCGAACCCTGATCCAATTTTTGCAACACGCTCAATATACCTCTGACGGCGTATAGCAAGTAATTCGGGCGGATAACCGGCCTCTATACTCTTTACATTCTGCAGGAGCTTGACCACATCGTGGTCTCTGGTATCCAGCTCCATGTTTCTATATTTCCTCGAGCTGCAAACCCAGCGCTTTGCGTAACTTGGCAATGCCTCGGTTCTGTATGACCTTGATGTTGTTCACTTCCTTGCCGACGATGTCGGCAGTTTCCTTCAAGCTGAAATCTTCGAGGAAGCGCAGGATGATGACGTGGCGCTGGTCGTCCGTCAACTCGGAATTCATGGCGGTGATCAACGCCTCCATCATCACACGTTCTTCGATCTGTGTTTGGGTCGGTGTGGGTTGACCTTTTTCATATGTGCCAACAGCAACCTCCAACGGGGCGGTGTGCTGGTTATCGCGTGAGCGATCTACAACGAGGTGATAGGCAGTTTGATACAGATACGAGCGGAGATTGGTTCGCGGACCTTTCCCGGCCGCAAATTGTTCCAATAGTTGAGCGAACACATCGCCGACGATGTTGTCAGCCAGGATCGGGTCGTGGCATAAGCGCAGGGTATATTTGTAAATGGCAGGCGCGTACTGATCGAAGATGGCGGTGAGCGCTTCTTCGTCCAGTTTTTGGGCAGCTTTAAGCAGGGAGACAGTGTCTGTCATATGCCTGCCTGTCCGCTGAGATGCGTTTCAGGTGCAACGTTCAGGATGTAAAAAAAGATTATTGAATACATGGAGCAAAGT
>DAOTZF010000102.1:0-5010 GCA_034434415.1 Anaerolineales bacterium
GCCGTCAACAACTTGACGGAATTCTGCACGTCCGAGTAATCCACCATTTCAGACGGCGAGTGAACATAACGAACAGGGATGGAAAGACAGCCTGCCGACACTCCAGCGCGGGTGAGTTGCATGGCGCGCGCATCCGTTGAACCGACTAACAGTACCTCGCGTTGGTAGGGAATCTTATTCTTCTCCGCGGTGCGAATCATCCACCTCACAATTCGCGGATCGGCGATCATCCCCGGGTCTTGAATTTTCACACATGGCCCCTTGCCCAATTTCATTTCCATCTTGAACGCGTTGGGCGTATCCGCCGCTGGTGTGACATCGATAGCGATGCCTAGATCCGGGTCGATGCCAAACGCGGACGTCCCCGCGCCGCGCACCCCGACCTCTTCCTGTGTGGTGAAAACGAAATACACATCGTGCGGCGTGGATCGAAGCGCGCGCAGCGTTTCGATGGCGACCAAAACGCCTACGCGATCATCCATGGATTTTGCGACAAGCCGATTCCCCATCTCAGCGAACGGACGATCGAACGCGGCAACATCGCCGACCTTCACCGGGCAATCTTTCCTGCTCGTCGCGCCGACGTCAATATAGATCTTATCCAACGTTGGCGCTTCGTGCACTTTCTCAATACGGTCATACCCAACGACGCCTGTCACGCCATTCAAAAAGCGGACGCGCCCTCCCAGCACATACCTGCCGAACACCCCACCAATGGATGAGAATCGCACAAACCCATTTTCATCAATGTGACTCGCCATCAACCCGATCTCGTCCATGTGCGCGGCGATCATGATCTTCTTCGTATCTTTTGTAAATTTCGATGGGCGTTTGCGCGCGATCAGGTTGCCGAGCGCGTCCACTTTGATCTCGTCGGCGAGCGGTTTCACTTCCGCGCGCACCAACTTGCGGACATTTTCTTCGTAGCCAGAGGGTCCAAACGTTTCGGTGAGTTGTTTAAGGAGGGATTTCATGAGATGGTTTCGAATCCTTGATGAGTAATGATTAGAGACTTGAGACTAGAGATTAAGTCATCGGGACAGTATCGCCAACTTTAAAAACTTTATCCTCGCTACGCGTGAGGACGTGGACAGTTCCCTCGCCCATCACTTTCCATTCACCGCCAAGCCTGCCGACAAGGGCGGTATTTTCATCCACGCCGAGCAGCCACTCACTTTTTTTCAGCTGTTTTCTCAAGGCAAAGATCAACGGCTTGAAGAAAACCGGGGTGGCATCGAAATGCGGGATGATGAATTGAGCGGGGATGACTCCGAATCCTTCCACCGTTTGCACGAGCCGAAAACTTGGGACCCGCTTCGAAAGGATCATCGCACCTGCCGAACAACCCGCATAGACCGCGCCACGGTCCCATGCTTTTTGCATCGACATCCACGCGCGCGCGCCTTGCATGGTTTGATACAAGTACACGGGATTTCCACCCGAGAAATATATAAAGTCCGCGTTTTCCAGCGCGGAGTCGAACTGCGGGTCGTTCGCGGATTCCTTATCGATGATGCGGAGTGCCTGCACGTCCGCGCCGAGACGTTGAAAATGCTGAATACCCAAACGCGACCAGCGGTCGATACTCTCATCGCTTTCCTGCCCTGCCGCGGTGGGAAGACAAACCACGCGCGGCTTTTTCGAGTCGATGCTCGAAAGCAGATAGCGGTCGGTTTCCTCCATTACGGTAAGGTACTCGCCAGCACCTACGAGAGCGATAAGTCCGTTCATCATCTACTTCCTTTTCCAACCAACTCAGGCGTTACCTTCTTCAACGCGGCATGCAATAAATGGAGCGTGTGCTTCCAGTCATCCACGCGCGAAATGCTGACAGGGGAATGAGTATACCGATGCGGCACGGAGACGGAAACTGTTGGGATTCCAGCAAGGGCGCGCTGAATCGCCGCCGAATCGGTACCGCCTCCTCCGGGTTGGCGGAGTTGATGCGGAATCTTTTCAGATGCCGCAACTTCCTGCAGAAAGCGAACCAGCCGCGGGTCATGAAGAGTCGCGCCGTCCGCAATGTAAATCGCGGGACCAAGCCCAAGTTTTGTGTTGTACGTCGCGTTTTCGTTTCCATCAAAATCAGTCAGATCATTCGCGGGCGTCGAGTCGATCGCAATGGCAAGGTCAGGATTGAAATATTGCGCCGCCACTCGTGCACCGCGCAAACCAATTTCCTCTTGCACGGTGAACGCCGCACACAGATCAATGTTCGAAGGCGCCTGCTTGAACAACTCGATCACTGTCGCAACGCCGATGCGATCATCGATAGATTTTGCCATGATCGAAGGACCCACTCGGCGAAACTTTGTAGCAAAGCCTGCACGGTCACCGACCTTCGCCTTGCCCGCGAGACCCAGATCGATACGAAGCGAATCGATCGAAACCTTACGCGTGCGCTCACTTGACTCCATCAAATGGATGGGCTTGCCGCCGATCACACCGGGTGTGTGATCCTTGCCCACGTACACCTGTTTGCCGATCAAATGGCGAGGGTCGATGCCCCCGACACTTTCGAATCGATAGATTCCCTCGCCCTCTTCGGCAACGATCATCAAGCCGACCTCATCCATGTGAGCATCGAGCATGACACGCATCCGTCTCTTTCCACGCCCAAACCGCGTCGCCAACACATTGCCAAGCGCGTCCACCTTGACTTCGTCCGCGTAGCCTTTGATCTCTTCGAGGACGAGCGATCGCACTTCGCGCTCATCACCAGAGACCGCGATGGCATTGCAAAGTTTTTCGAGCAATTTGAGTTGAGGGGTTCCGAAAGTTGGCATAGGTAGTAATTGGCAATTGGTAATTACGAATTACCAATTACGCTTCATTTAGTCGTCCCACGTAATGGATTCAACAAACTTCTCATCAAGCAATGCGATGAATTCTGCGAGCAATCTCCCCGCGCGTTGAACGTCTTTGACTGCAACAGACTCAACGGGAGTATGCATGTATCGAATCGGGAATTCGACCAGCGCGGTGGGAATCCCCTCGGCTGTCACCTGCATTGGGTCAGCATCCGTGCTGGAGTGTGCGGTGGTCACATCCAGAAACCACGGGATTTCGAGTCGTTCGGCAAGCTCCTTCAGTTTCGTATGCAGGAACGGATGAATGTTCGGTCCCATGCACAGCCCTACGCCTTTCCCCATCGCGTGAGTCTGCCAGCCGTTTGCGCCGGGTCCTTTCGCAAAAGTACCATCCACGGCGATCGCAATATCCGGGCGTATCTCAAAAGCAGATGTATACGCGCCGAGAAAACTGGTTTCCTCCTGGACGGTGGCAACTGCCCATACATCCCAAATATGAGGCTTCGATTGTAATTCTTCGAGGCAGACGGTCAGCGCGGCGACGGATGCCCGATTATCGATCGTGTGCCCTGACAGGATATCACCCGCCAATTCCATCGGTTCGTTCGCAAAGGAAACCAGATCTCCCACTTTTACCTTTTTCTCCACTTCCCGCGCGGTCAAGCCGGTGTCTACGAGCAGATAGCCAATCTCGAGCGCGCCGTCGCCCGCCGACTCGGGAAGCAATTTCGAGGAGGGCATCGCGATCACCGCAGGCAGTTCAGCCCCACTCGACGCGTGAACCGTCACCTCCGCGCCGGGGAGGACGCGTACATCGATCCCGCCGACGTTGGTGATGCGAAGAAATCCATCCACGAGTTGGGTCACGCGCATCCCGATCGCATCCATGTGAGTTGCGATCAGAATCGATGGACGCCTGCCCTTGCCGATTCCGCGTTTAAGTCCGTGCAGTGAACTGACGCGGCTGAAGCGCGTTTCATCCACGAGCGGGCGCCATTTTTCTTCGATCAATTTCGCAACGGGAGCCTCGTTACCCGAGACTCCCGAAACAGAGATCAACGATTTTAGGAACGGAAGAATCTCTGCCATGCTACGGGGACGGGAACGGCGTCAATGAGGGCGTGGGTGTGGCAGGAGGAGGCGCGGTCGTAACAGTCGCGGGGGGCGTGAAGGATGAGGTTGGCGTATACGAGGCCGTCGGGATGAATGTTGCGGTAAACGTATAAGTGAACGTGACCGTGGGAGTGTACGAGGGTGTGAATGTGCGCGTCGGTGTGTTCGATGCGGGCAGGAAATTTGTTGGGGACGGCGTAATCGTCGCTGTGACCGTTGGTGTCAGTGTTGGGGTTGGCGTATTTGTTGCTGTGCCTGTGAGGATCGGAGGAGTAAAACTGATCGTCGGGATTCCAAGCGTGCCTGTCGCCGTTGGCGAGATCGTAACATCGAACGCGGTCGGTGTTGGCGTGGCGGTGCTTGAATCGGGCGCAAGGATCAACGCAAGCCAGCCGATGCAATAACAAGGCAGTGTGGCAAGAATGATGACGATCAACGTGAGGCGGCGACGTGCAATTGCATCCGAGGCTTCCAACATGATGGTTCGATTATAATCCATCACTACTGCATGATTCCCATTCATCTCCGCATATCAGGCTTTCTTTCGTATCGCGATCCCGTTGAACTGGACTTCAATGCGTTCGATCTTGCGTGCATCTCGGGTCACAACGGCGCGGGCAAATCGTCCCTGCTGGATGCGATCACATGGACTCTGTTCGGCGAAGCGAGAGGCAAAAGCAGTGATGTGATCAACCTGCACGCGGATGTGAAAGCCGCAGAAGTGATTCTCACGTTCGAACACGAAGGAAACAAGTACCGCGTGCAACGCTCGTTGCCAAGAGGCAAAAACACAGTGTTGGAATTTCAGGTTTTAGACCGCAGACAGCAGACAGCAGACGATGAGTCCCTCGCAGTCAGTAGTCAACCGTCCACGGTCAAAGGGACCTGGAAGCCGCTCACCGAAAAGACAACACGCGACACGCAAGCACGCATCGAACAGACCCTGAGACTGGATTACGAAACTTTCGTCAACGCGTCCTTCTTTTTGCAAGGCAAGGCAGATCAGTTCACACAACAGAACGCAAGCAAACGTAAGGATGTGTTGAGCAACATCCTCGGGCTCGAAATGTGGGAGGAATATAAAAAT
>DAOTZF010000103.1:0-41250 GCA_034434415.1 Anaerolineales bacterium
CTTCATCGTTGACACGCACCGGCTCGCGGCGGAGCAGGTCGGTGATATCCACTTCACGCAGGCGGTTGACACTGACCTTACCGCCGATGAGTTCGTAGATGCCGGGCATGGTGCGCGAAGTGATACCCTTGCGGCGGCACACATCGTTGACCATTCGAACAAGCCGCCCCGGTGCGGAGGGAATCGCAATGATCACCTCTTCGACGCGGTGCAGGTCGATCGCAGATGCCAGGTCGCTGACCGTGCCGATTACCGTCACGCCATGGATGGAATGCCTCTGCTTGGCTGGGTCGTCATCGAGAAAACCCACAGGTGTGAGATTCAATTGAGATGACTTCTGTAACTCGCGCACTACCAGAGCACCTGCATCACCCGCGCCGATGACGAGGGCGCGTTTGCCTTTTCCGTTCGCGCGCGAAATCATGGATTGCTCGGCAAGAATCCGCAATGCAAAGCGCGAGCCCCCGATGAGCACAAGCGATAGAAGCCAGTCAATACCCAGCGCGGAACGCGGCATCCCGGGCAGGATTCTTCCAACCGAGAGAAGGAAAAGCATCACACCCGAAACCAGAACCGAAGCGGATGTCACGGCTACCGTGATCAAACGCAATTCACCGGTGCTGGCATAGATCCACAGACGGCGATACAAACCGAAGAGATAAAAAACGGGTATTTTGATTACGAGTGCGACCGCGCACATCAAAAAGGCGGCAGGGAAATAAAACGGTAATTGTTCCGCGTCCAGCCGCAGCGCGAAACTCCCCAGCACCGAGACGATGATGAGGGCAATATCGCCGATGAGGACAAAGCGGTTGCGGATGTGATTTCGAGGAGCAGGCATAAGAAAGCAGAGATTAGAGATTGGAGATCGGAGATTTGGCACGCATGGCTTCGATGGTTTCTTTTAGACCATTTGCGAGTGAGGTTTGAACTTTGAAGCCAATCACGTCTTTGGCTTTTTGAGTGCTTCCGACAGAACGATAGATATCGCCCGCGCGAGGGGATGTAAATTCAGGTTTAGGCGCGTAAGGAAATATCCCATTCAAGACATCGAGCAGGTCGAGCAATCGCGTTTCGGTGCCTGTGCAGATGTTGAAGATCTTTCCCGCCGCGTTCGGGTGTTCCGCCGCGATCAGGTTGGCGCGCACCACATCGCGGACAAAGATCAGATCGCGCGTTTGTCCTCCATCGCCAAAGATGGTGATGGGTTTGTTATCCAGCAACCTTTGAATGAAGATCGGAACTGCCGCGGCATACATCGAGTCTGGTCGTTGGCGCGGACCGTAGACATTGAAGTAGCGTAACGCAACGACCTCCAAGCCGAATGAGTCCGTGAATAAATCCGCGTACATCTCGTTGATTCGTTTTGACAGCGCATATGGGGATTTCGGCTGAAGCAGCGTTTCTTCGACGAGTGGCAGCGCTTCGGATTCACCATACACCGCCGCGCTCGATGCAAGGACTACTCGCCCGACGCCTGTGCGTCGCGCTGATTCGAGAAGTAGATGTGTACCGCTCACGTTGGCATCGAAGCATTCCTGCGGCTTCTCGATGGATTCTGCGACGGAGACAAATGCCGCAGAGTGGAAGATCGCGTCCATGCCGCGCACAGCCTCCCCGACGCGCGAAGCGTCACGGATGTCGCCTTCGACGAGTTCAATGCCGTCTACAAACGATTCGATATTTTCGCGTTTGCCCGTGCTGAAATTATCCAGCACGCGGACGGCATCGCCGCGCGCCAGCAAGGCTTCCGCGATATGTGAGCCGATGAACCCTGCACCGCCGGTGACGAGAGCCTTCATTTAACGCCCTGTCCGCCGGAGCATCGTACCAATCGTACGGAGAATGATTTGAAAATCCATGGGGAGCGTGCGATGCTTGATGTAGTACAGATCATATTCGAGTTTCACCGCCATTTCGGTGACGCTGGCATAGTAACCGTAATTGATCTGCGCCCAGCCTGAAACACCGGGCTTGACCAGTAAACGCGCGCGGTAAAACGGGACTTGCTTTTGGAACGCAGCGACGAGTTCAGGGCGTTCGGCGCGCGGACCGACGAGACTCATGTCACCGCGCAATACGTTCCAGAATTGCGGAAATTCATCGAGGCGTGTCTTGCGCAGGAAATCGCCGATGCGCGTCACGCGCGGGTCGTTTTTCTCGGCAAGTCTCGCCTCTCCATCTTGTTCAGCATCACGTTTCATCGTGCGGAATTTGTAAATTGTGAATTGCCTGCCGCCTTTACCGAGGCGCGTCTGCGTGTACAGAATCGGGAGTCCGCTGTCGAGCAGGATGGCAAGTGAAATAATTGGAAACAGCACGATCAACACGATCATTCCGACCAAGCCGCCCAGGAAATCGAGCACGCGTTTCGTCAATTCATAAAACCCGCTCACGCGCACTTCGTCCACGAACGAGCGGATGATCCAATCCGATTCAAGGTGGTGGATGGGAAGCCTGCCGGTCATCTCTTCGTAGAGGATGGGCATGCGGGTCACTTCGACGCCTTTTTCCTGCGCATCCAGTATGGTTTGAAACGTCGCGCCCTCGATTTCACCATTGATGGCGACAACAAGGTCAGTGACGCGATGTTCGTCGATCAACGCCAGCAGGCGCTCACTAGTGCCGAGAACCTTGAACCCATGATATGTCTTCTTATTTTTTTGCCTGTCATCGTCCACAAAACCGATGAAACTAAAAGAACGCGTCGCGAGCGATTCGTACAGTTCGGCAAGCGTTTGCCCCGCCTTGCCTGCGCCGATGACCAGCACCCGCCGCAACTGCCCCGTCCGCTTGTAGATACGGATAAAGATCATGCGCCAGCCCAACGTCAGGAGCGAAGCGAAAAGCAGGAATGCGCCGACGCCGACGCGCGGGAGGTTCGAAGGGTCCTGCGTAAACACGAACACGAACGAGTACAACGCCAGACCGATGAAAGCGGCTATGGCGATGCCGCGCGTCGTTTTCCGTCCACTGCTTGCAACGTGAGGTTCATACAATTCAACGAGCAGGAGCATCCACAGAATTGGCAGGAGGTAAAACCAGAACGGAACTTCGATCTGGACGCGTTGTTCGATGATCTGAAGCGCGCGATTTTCTGAAAGTCCCTCCGCCAGCAAATTGGATAGTTGCACCGTAAAGTTGTATTCGCGCCAGGCGTAGAGCGCGGCAAAGACCGAAGCGATGGACATCACGAGGTCGCCGAGGAACAGCAACGTGCGATGTTCGCTTGGGCGCAATCGCAATGGAGAAGTGCGTCTGTTTTCAGTCATTCTTTCTAAAACCAGATGTCACTATGCTCCACAACAAACCGCTCCCCCACGCGATGTGCATGACGGGAATCGCAAGCGGCAAACCGAAACTCAAGAAGCGTTTCTGTAATCGAAGTCTGGCTTGAATTCCTGCAAGCAGGCAGATGAAAAAATACAGGAGGAGTTCGAAGACCAGGAGATATTTCACGAACGGGAAAACAATCGAACCGAAAGCCAGCCCCAACAGGCTCAAGACAAACAACGGAGGCAGAGCCTGCCTCCAGCGAAGGGTTTTGGGATATCTGCGGAGCATGCGCCATTTCCAAAATCCATAACGCCAGTATTGGCGCGCCAGTTCCAACAGGGTCGAGCGCGCAAAATAGATCGAGCGGATGGACGGGTCGAGCCAGATTCTACCACCCGCCTTCCGCACGCGCGCGTTGAACTCGTAATCCTCGTTGGTGAGCAGGGATTCATCGAACTTCCCGACGCGGTCGATCAACTCCCGTTTGAACGAACCGAACGGGACCGTATCCACTTCGGCGGCTTGCTTCGCGTGACGATACAACGCGTCGCCTACGCCAAGCGGGTGCGCCGCGGCAACCGCGATGGATTCGGCGATCCATGTTTTTGCGCCCGCGCGAATTTCCCACACGCCGCCTACGTTATCGCCGCGCTTTGCTTCGAGTGCCTTTACGCAATTTTCCACGTAATCGGGGTACGGTTTCGAGTGCGCGTCGAGTCGGACGATGATCTCGCCGCGAGATGCTTCGATGGCGCGGTTCACAGCCGAAGGGATGGTCTGTTGGGTATTATCCACGATGCGAACATCGAGGTCCGGGAAATCCGTCTGAAACGCGGCAATCTCTCCGCGCGTATTATCCGTGGACATGCCATCGGAAACGATCACTTCCATTTCGGCGCGCGGAAAGGTCTGCTCACGCAGAGCCTCAAGCAGGAGTCGAATTGTGGATTGCTCGTTGTAACAGGGAATAATGATGGAAACTTTTGGCATTGAATCTCTTGCAACCGCGAACTTTACACAGCCACAGAGCGCACAGAGAACTCTGAGAAAATCTCTTTTTTATTCTGCGATCTCTGTGGCTAAGAATCTTTCGACAGGACTATTTTACTGATTCGCGAGCGGCAGGTGGACGGTGAAGGTCGTCCCATGCCCCACCGAACTTCGGACGCCAATTTTACCACCATGCGCCTGAACGATTTCCCGCGCGATCGCCAGCCCCAAGCCCGCGCCGCGACTCTCCTCCCGCGTGCGGGAGGGATCTGCCTGATAGAACCGATCGAACAGGCGCGGCAACGCTTCACTTTGGACACCGACGCCTGAATCAGCCACCTCGAATTGAATCCACGCCCCATCCGCGCGCGCGGACACTGTGACGCGGCCATTCGCGGGAGTAAACTTCAACGCGTTATCCACCAAATTCGTGAAGACCTGCGCCAGCCGGTCACCATCGCCATACAATGCGGGCAAATCATCCGCCACGATCACCTGCAAATCGACATTTGCTTTTTGCGCCAGCGGGGAAAACTTTTCCACGACCCCGCGCAACAACGCGCCTCCATCCACGGTGGACATGTTCAAATCCGCCGTGCCGCCTTCCAACCGGGCGAGATCGAGCAGGTCGAGAGCCATGCGATGCATCCGCCCGGCTTCGTCATAAATAACCTGAGCGGCTTGTTTGCGCGCCTCCGGCGAATCGGCGGCGCCGTCGAGCAGGGACTGCGCGAATCCTTGGATCGAAGTGAGAGGCGTTTTCAATTCATGAGAAACGTTCGCCACAAAATCGCGTTGCGATCGTTGCGCCGATTCCACACGTGTGACCATCGAGTTAAAGGCACGCGTCAGGTCCTGCACTTCGCGTGGTCCGCGCGAGGGGACGGGTTTTGACTCCGCAGGATAGTTCCGCGCGGCGAATACGACTTTTTGCAACGGGTCTGCCACCCAGCGCGAAATGGCGAATGCCAGAATCAACGAAACCAATAAAGCCAGCAAACCACCCTGGAGTATGGGAATCAATAGTTCATCGGCAAAGACGTTCCACACTCGTGTGGTAGGACGCGGCGCGGCAACGATCAAAACACTTCCATTCGGCAGGCGCGCGGTGGTGTGCAACCAAATTCCACCTTCGGCGTCGGTCGCGTACTGGGAATTTCGATTCAATAGGTTTCGGCGCGGAGATGGGAGGGCAGGCTGGTCAGGGTTAGAGTCAAACGTCAATAGGCGGGTTGAATCGTAGATCAGAATCCGCGCGTCGTTGGCTTCTGCGATTCGTTGGAGCGAGGTCGTGTCGGCAAGCAATCCGCGTGAGTTTTCAAGTATCTGGGCTTGCACCGTCCGCAGTCGCTGTGTCGTTTCTCGATACAAGACGGGATTACGAATCAAAAAAACGGACAGCACGATGACCACAACGCTGAGGGCAATCGTGATCACCGTGGCGTAGCTCAGCCATAATCGGGAACGCAGGGAGGTGAACATGGCATACCAAGGGGCAGTCGCTTTATATAGTGACTGTCACCTGTTTTTTCTCAACTCCCGCAACCTTTCACGCAATCTCACGAGCAGATCGTACAACTCATCGAGTTCTTCCTGCGGCAATGTGGACCACGGTGCGTAAAAATATTCGTCCGTCTTTGTTTCCACTTGTTCGCGCAGTTCTTTTCCCTTTTGCGTGATTCGATATACCCCGGGCGCGTCTGCATCCTCGAGCCAGCCGATCTCTTTGGCGGCTTGCAAAGCAACCTCATAATCATTCACTTCATACCCTCGGAACGTCATCGTTTGGGCGATCTTCTCGGCTGTGACCTCGCCACCTTCCCACGCCGCGCCCAACACCAGCCAGACGATGCCCGCGTCGTTGAAGTGAGGACGCGCCGCAGCGAGATGCGAATCATCGCGATAGGCAAACAGATCCATCAGATATTCGCGAATCTTCACCAGCACGGGGCTGGTCTTTGTTGCCACGCGGAAGCGTTTATGAATCGCCCATTTTTCAGGAGGCTCAGGCGCGCCGTCGTTCGCGATCACGATCTGTTTGACCAATATCTTGAGCCGCTCGAGGTCGATATCCGCCATCGACTCTTCCGCCGGGAGTTGAGCATCCCCGGACATGATGATGTATTTCGCTCCAGCCCGCGCCATTTCGGTCACCTCATAGCTTTCGTCGCGTTGAGGTTCGATCCACCCTTTGACATCGAGACGGGCAAATAATTTTTCGAATTGTTCGGGGTTCGAGAATGGGTCGCGTTTTTTGAAGTTTTCGAGGGAGAAATGATCCAACCCCAGCTCGCCGTAATAATACAATTCCACGGGGATATCGTTACGGACGGCGGCTTCTTCGATCGCGGGTTCAGTGATCATCCAGAATTCCTGAATCACAGAGTAGATCGCCTGCCAAAATCTAGTCAGCGGATGAGGGTCTGCCATGCACCAAGTGTACAGCAGGGATAGCGAAATAAACTTGCAAAGGCATGATGAACCGTCATTCTTGAACCACCAATTTATAACCGACCCCGGTGACGGTTTCGATCTTCACGTCACTGGTTTCGAGTTTCTTTCGCAGATGAGCCACGTGGACGTCCACCGTGCGGGTCTGACCGTAGAAATCGAAGCCCCAGGCTTTCTGTAGAATTTGCTCGCGGCTGAGGACGAGTCCGCGGTGTTCGGCAAAGGTCAGGAGCAGATCGAATTCCTGGGTACGCAGGCTCAAAGAGGATGAATCGATTCGGACCTCCCGTCGGGCTGGGTCGATCGTAAGGTTGCCGAGTCGAATCGGGGAGGTGTCTTTGCCTCCGTTCGCGCGATCCCCGCGCCGCAGAATCGCCTTGACGCGCGCCACGAGTTCGCGCGGGTTGAACGGCTTGGTGAGGTAATCGTCCGCGCCAAGTTCGAGACCGAGGATCTTGTCGATGTCTTCATCGCGCGCGGTGAGCATGAGAATCGCGGATGGGTGATTCGCCGCGCGCAATTGACGGCACACTTCGAAGCCGTCGAGTTTCGGAAGCATCACATCGAGCACGATCAGCGCGGGATGTTCGCGTGTCACGGAGTCCAGCGCGGATTCACCGTCTTTCGCGGTGAGAATGCGAAATCCCTCGCGTTCGAGGTACATGCGCGCAAGTTTGAGGATGGACGGTTCGTCGTCGACGAGAAGGATGAGTTCGTTCAAGGGTACCAGAGCTTCAACACGAAGGACACTAAGTACACAAAGGGAAAATCCGTGGATTGGCTATTCGTTTGGAATTCATCAAACCTTAGTGACCTTCGTGCCCTTTGTGGTAAGAAATATTAGTCGCCGCGAGTTGGGGAGAGCAACGCAACACATTCGATCTCGACGAGCGCGCCTTTGGGCAGCCCGGCGACTTGGACCGTGCTCCGCGCGGGGGGATTTTCAGGAAAGAATTCGCCATAGACCGCGTTCATCTTTGCGAAGTCGTTCATGTCCTGCAGGAAGACGACTGTCTTGACCACGAAATTTAAGCCCGAGTCAGCCGATTCGAGAACATGTTTGAGATTCGTCAATACCTGTCTCGTCTCCGCTTCGACTCCGCCTTTGACGATCTCCATCGTGACGGGGTCGAGCCCGATTTGACCGGCGGTGAAGATGAGATTCTCCGTGCGGATGGCTTGCGAGTATGGACCAATCGCTTTTGGCGCTTTGTCGGTGTGGACGATCTTTTTACCTTCGGATGTGTACATTTCTGCCTCACTTTTAATTGTTCGTTGAGGCGATTGTACTGCCGATTGCAATTTTACGGAAAAGATTCTTAAGCCACGGATTTCACGGATTAGCGCGGAAGAAAAATCAGTGGAATCGGTGTAAATCCGTGGCTGAGGTTTTTATCGTTACGGCGTTGGTGTTTTTTCAGGACGCGGATTGGCTTCGCGGAATTCTTGTATCGCCTCACGCAAGGCTTTGCCTGTGCCGCCCATTGCATCCTTGATCTCTTTCAACTTCTCACCCATCGCGCGGATGGTCTCCTTCGCTTTTTCGGGGTCGGTGACTTTGCCGTTCGCGTCGAATCCCGCGTGCGAGTTGACGATTCCCTGCGCGCTTTCGTAGATGGGCTTCGCGTCTTTAACCGCCTCTTCGAACGCATCGAGCGCTGCTTGGACCGCTGAGACATCCTTGCCGTTCTGACCTGCGCGGTCGATCAATCCCTGGGCTTTGCGGATGAATTCGTCGGTCTTTCCGATATTTTTGTACAAACGGAGTTGGCGCGCCCAGATTTTCTCGAGGCGTTCGTCCGTCAATTCACCCCGCGGCGGAGGGGTTGGTTCATTCGGACCTGCGGCGAACACACGTGCAAACGGCAGGCTCGCCATTGTAATCGCCGCGATCAGCGCGAGTGAAATCGTTTTCTTGAATAAAATTTTCATCGTCGTAGACCTCCTTTCAAGGTTACGACGATGATTGTAGATTTAACAAGTTATAAGCATGTGGCGGGGATGTAAAATCTTTGTAAAATATCTATCCTCTCCTCACCACCAGCATCGTCAAATCATCGGCGGGGGGCATATCCTGCACAAAATCAAGCAGGGATTTTTCCACCACGTCCATCAATTCGGAAGCCGATGAGCATTGATTAGCGACG
Source organism: Anaerolineales bacterium (assembly GCA_034434415.1). Classification (GTDB taxonomy): domain Bacteria; phylum Chloroflexota; class Anaerolineae; order Anaerolineales; family Villigracilaceae; genus Defluviilinea. The sequence continues at coordinate 8,865 of DAOTZF010000103.1, forward strand.
ATCGATTCGGTCAAACGCATTTCACCGTAGAACTCGCCATCGTTGTTGAACGATTCGGTCAAGCCGTCGGTGTACAGGAAAACGCTGTCGCCCGCTTCAAGTTGTATCGTGCGCTCGTGCACCGGGTCGCCGATGCGGACTCCCAAAGCGATGGCAGTACGCGTCAGTCTTTCGATTTCGCCGTTCTGTTTCAACCATAAAGGCGGGTTGTGTCCTGCCGTCACATATGTCAGTTCATTCTTCCCCAGATCCAGCACGGCATAAACTGCCGTAACGAACATCCCCTGGCGCGTGTCGGGGACCAACAAATCATTCACGCGTTTCATCGCCTCTGCGGGAGAGTCGGTTTCGATGACGGCGGCACGCACCAGCGTCCGCGTGAGCGCCATGAAGAGCGCGGCAGGCACACCCTTGTCCGCGACGTCAGCGATGAACAATCCTATTTTATTATCCGGCAGATCGAACACATCGTAAAAGTCTCCGCCCACCTGACGCGCCGTCTTCCAACGCGCGGCAAATTCCCAGCCCTCCACTTGCGGCAGCGAGTCGGGGAGGAAAGTCTTCTGAATTTGGCGCGCCAACTGCACTTCCGTTTCGAGGCGTTCGCGCACCACCATCTCGCGTTGCAACAGGTCGTTCTGAATCGCAAGGGCGGCTTGCTGCGCGATTCCATTGATGATCTCCAACCGCCGCGAACGGAATCGCAATCCGCCCGCGGCTTCCTCGATCAACATCACGCCATACAACGCATCCTTGACCGCGATGGGGACCGCGAACAGCAACGCGTTCGGATTCGCAAGATGCGCCTCTTCCGAAGGGCTGGCGGATAACCACGCTTCGAGTCCGCGCGCCTCGTTCATCAGGCTGGCGATCAAACCCGTCGCACCCCGGCACGAATCGAGCAAAGGAAATTCACCTACTGTGAATGAACGTTCCCAAAACCTGACTTCATCCTCCTCGTTCAAGCCGTACTGTTGCGAGGGCAGGAATTTTTCCGCGGCCGGATCGAATTGATACAACGCGGCGCGCTCGACTCCAACAAGGATCGGCATGATACGGATGATCGTATCGAGTATTTCATCGAGGTCGTTCAAACTGACGATCGCCTGCGCCACCTGCAACAACGCAGCGGAGGCGTACGCCTGTTCCTGAGCGACATCGTACAAACGTGTGTTTTCGATGGCGACCGCCGCATAACTCGCGAACGTTGTCGCTACAGCCCGCGCTTCACTGCCGTATCTGCCGGGCGAGTGATGGGCAAGCGTGATCACACCGAACGGCTGGTCTCCGATGCGCAACGGCACAGCCAGGGCGGAATAATTCTGGTCGAAGCCCGCGGCAAGACCGGAAGCACCCATCACATCCGTTGGTTTACGGACCTCTGCGCCTTCCGATTCGATCACGCGCATCAATGCGGCGTACGCTTCGGGTGCGCCGTACAATGTACTTTCCAGCAGGGCTTCATCGATGTTATGGCTCGCCGCCAGATACAGTTCATCGTCTTCGAGAAGCCAGATGGCGGAAATATCCACCGGCAGATTCTTCTCCAGTTCAAGGAGGATCACTTCAAGGACATCGTCCACGTCTTCGTCTGCCGAGATCAGGCCTGCCACCTCGCGCAAACTATCAGCCACCTGACGCCGCCATTGCTCTGAGCGATACAAAGCCGCGTTATGGATCGCGATGGCAATATTATCTGCCACTGCTTCGAACATGAAACGGTCTTCGGCGCCGAACGCGTTGTAACGGTCCGATTGAATATCGAGCAGTCCGACCACCTGTCCGTCGTATAACAACGGAACACAAATTTCAGATTTCGTATTTTCCGGCGGCAACGGCGAGGGAACGTAACGCTTGTCTTTACGCACATCGTTGGCAAGGACAGTCTTCCCTTCGCGTGCCACCCACGGGATGATCCCTATTTCATCGTCCAGGGGAATCGTAAACCCGATCGAGTCTGCACTGCGCTCCCCGCTCCCCGCCTGATACTCGATCATGCGACGGTTCTTGTGAACGGTAAACAAATATACATGCGGATGATTGAATCTATGATGGATTAAATCCGAAACGTTCTGCATCAACGTGTTTAATTCCAATGAGGCGCTCACACTCTTGCTCACATCGGCGATCAGTGTGAGTTGATCCGAGTGACGGCGCAGGTCATTGTAAAGTCGCGTGCCTTCCACCGCGCGTGAAATGCTGTCTGCGAGCGCATTGAGGACGAGCAGGTCGTTCGGGTGGAACGCGTCCACCTGATTGCTTTGCACGTCGAGCACGCCGAGCACGCGGCCCTCGATCTTTAATGGAATCACAACTTCAGAGCGGGTTTCCGGGAGCGCGTCGATGAACCGGTAACGCGAATCTTTCCGCACGTCACGAACAACGATCTGTTCGCCGGATTCAGCCGCCTGCCCGATCAATCCCTGACCCATCTTCACATCCAGCGCAACCCTGGCGCGGCGCTTTCCATCGCGGTGAGCCATGGCACTCGCGCGGAATCGAAGTCCCGTGGAGCGTTCTCGAAGCGTAAAGATGGCAACGTAGTAATATTGAAATGTCTGTTGGATCAATTGGGTGACGCGTTCCGTCAGTTCGTTCAAATCCAGCACATTGGCAATCTGTGCGCTGACCTCGCGCACCAGATTCAATTGGTTAAGCCTGAATCCTTCCACCGCGACGCGATGCGATGCCAGGAGACTCACCCCGATCACGCCCGCCAGGCCAACAAGAAGGTCCAGTTCATCCTTTTTGAAATCAGGTCCTCCCGGGCGAATTACCTGGATCGCCCCGAGCGTAGTCTCCTGATTTCTCAATGGAATCGAAGCCCATGCCTGGCGAGAGTTGCTCTTCTTCCTGCTTTTTTGATAACTGGTGAGGAGCCCTTTCGATTTCAGCGCGCGTGCCAGCACCTGAGAATCTGGATAGGGAGGGAATGTTGTTTCCTCGCGCGCGTCGGGAAGCCGGAAAAGGTTTTCATCGAGCCACAGGTCCACATCTCCCTTGAGGAGACGCGAGGCGGCAGCCACGATCTGGTCGCGTTGTGCTGATAACGATGTAGTGATGATGAGTTGTTCGCCCAGTCTGGCAAGTTCGCGCCACTCGGACGATGACGCCGCTTTCATGCGTCCTACCCCTTCCGCTTGATCATCGTGAGTACGTTACTCGCATCCGGGTTGGATTGGTAATGCACTTCATCCATCAACTTTCGCATGAGGAAGATTCCCAAACCCCCAATTTTTCGTTCCGCCAGATCAGCTTGCAGGTCGGGCAGAGGCACTTCGGACGGATCAAAGGGCATACCATGGTCCACCAAAACGACCATCAACCTCTCTGCTTCCATACCACAGGACAGGTCAATCACGCCGTCTGTCACTCCATCATAGGCGTGCTCAATGATGTTCGAGGCGGCTTCATCGGTGGCAAGTTGGATGTTGTACACATCCTTGTCGCCAAAGCCGTTTTCCCGCGCGATATTCCCCACAAACTCGCGGATCTCATCGAGAAATTCGAACTTAGCCGGAAAGTGTGTCGTTTGCATCAGGAGAAAAATTAAAAGCCGCCTCAGCCAGCATCGCCGAAAGCGGCTTCCAGATTTGCATTGCGCGTCGGCTCCAACCCCTGCACGTCCGCCCTAGAAATACCCCACCGCGTGAAGCGGGTCATCGAAGGTTTTGAAAAGTTCGGTGAACCCCGCCAGTTCAAGTGCTTCACGGATGCGTTCAGGCACGGAGGCGAGCACCACTTCACCTCGATTATACTTCTTCGAGTTCCGCTGGGCGGCTAACAGGGCACGGAAGCCTGCGCTGGACATGTACTCCAACTCGCTCATATCCAACACTAGTTTGTGTTTGCCGTTCTCGTTGGCGGTCTCAAGTGTCTGGGCGAGCTGGGGCGCTGTCGCGCTATCCACCCGTCCCTTTACCTTGATCAATTCGCAATGCTTGAATTCCTGATGCGTGATTTCCATGACACATCCTCCGGGTTGAAAATTGCGGTGCTAATGAGCAAAATTATATCACGAGAATGCAAGCGACCCATCCTGCGTGCTATACGTATCGCGAGGGAAATTTAATTCCCTTAAGACCGCCCTGCAAAACGATCCTCTCCACTATTGGAAACTGGCTCGCCCCACCTCTATTTGACGATGAAACCAAAACGCGTCAGTATTCATTCTTCATTAATCCGACTGGCTGTGCCTTCCTTTTCCATCCTTCCGCTCGCGAATCATGATAATTCGACTTCAAATTCCTAATGGAGGACAAAAAAGACTTGTTTCCGGGTAGAATGTGCTCCATCGAAAAGGAGCCGTTATGATCGGTGAACCCATCCTCGTTATGCTCGTCGAAGACAACGTGGATCATGCAGAATTGGTCATCCGCACCCTCGAAGAGCATCGAATTGCGAATCGCGTGCGGCATTTTCTGGATGGGCAATCTGCTTTGGATTACCTCCTTCATCGCGGTGAATTTTCGAACCCTGCAACTTCACCCCACCCTCACATCATTCTGCTCGACCTGCGCCTTCCCCGCGTGGATGGAATAGACGTTCTGCGCGCCATCAAGGAAGACGATGAACTCAAATCCATTCCGGTTGTCATTCTAACCACATCAGAGGCGGAGAAAGATGTCGCCAAGGCGTATTACAATCACGCGAACAGCTATCTGGTCAAGCCAGTCGGATTCGAAGAGTTCAAAAAATTGATGGACGACCTGGGTTTCTACTGGCTCGGATGGAACACACATCCACAGATCAAGGAATGATCTTGAAAATCACAAACGGGGCAACACTTGATCTGTGATCATGCAACACCCCATAATTGACTTCCCTCCTCACTTCGAGTATGCTTCGCACGTCCGGGCAGGCCCGGCGCGGCAGAGCCTGCCGAACCCCGCCAGGGTCGAAAGACAGCAACGGTAAGGAAGTGCCTCTGGGTGCCGCCGATCACCTGCCCGGATATTTTTATGAAATCGAATCGTTGGTTCTTCCTTCTTGTTGCATTCAGCATAGGTGTTGCGCTGGGACTCGCATACGGATGGGGCGTTGACCCTGTTGACTTTTTCGACCTCACACCGGATACCCTGCGTGCCGATTACAAAGCAGATTATGTTCTTATGGTCGCGGAGTCGTATCGCACGAGCCGCGACCCCGGGCTTGCCGCGCGACAACTCGCGGTTTTCGGCTCGCAATCCCCCACCTCCATTGCGGCACAAGGGTTGGACTTCGCCCGTGAGAACAGATTTGATTCCACAGACGTCGCGTTGATTCAAGAACTTGTAACTGCTTTGCAAGCGTGGAGCGGACTTGAATGAGGCGGATTCCGTGGGACGTTTTGCTTGCGCTTCTCGCCGGCCTTGGGGCTGGTCTGCTGTATTCGTGGGTCATTTCCCCCGTCCGCGTTGTTGATTCAGCGCCCATCGCGTTGCGCGCGGACTTCAAAGATCAATATCGCTCAGCAATTGCCGCGGCGTTTGCCAGCACCGGCAATCTCGAACGCGCACGCACGCGGCTTGGTCTACTCGGAGATGCAAACTCCATTGAGGCATTGAACGCACAAGCACAGCGGATGTTAGCCAGCGGAGACATTCAACAAGCAGATCAGCTCGCAGCGCTAGCCTCCATCCTTGCGCAGGGAAACGCCTTCGTTGCGCCTCCCGCCTCGTCAACGCCGAATCCGCCGCCTACGGGTGGAGCAGTTTCCACTGGGAGTGAAGCGGTTTCCACATCCACATCGGTGAACATCGTCACCGCCACATCAGAAGAAACTCCAACACAGTCGATCATCCTTGAAGCCACGCCGCGCCCCACACGGACTCCGCTTCCCACACAGGGCGAACCGTTCGTATTGACCGGACAGGAAAGCATTTGCGACTCGAACCTGCCGGATGGTTTATTACAAGTGCTTGTGCTGAATGCGAACCGCAGGCAGCTTCCAGGCATCGAGATTCGAATTACATGGGACAACGGCGAGGATCAATTTTTTACCGGCTTGAAACCGGAATTAGGAAATGGCTATGCCGATTTCATCATGTCGCCAGATATTACCTACGCTGTCCAATTGGCGTTAGGGAGCGACATCGCCACCAGTCTGATCGCGCCGGTTTGCGAATCGCCAAGCGGCGAACCATTCACCGGGGGATACAAACTTACTTTTCAACAACCATGAAATAATTACCCCTCTCGGTCGAGAGGGGTAATTTATCAAGGTATCGGGTTGTTGTTCGCCCAGTCGTTGCCGAGTCTCACTTCTAGATCGACTGTGGCGGCAGGGTCGGGCTGGATCAATATCTGCGTGCTGGAGGTGATGCCGAACACCGATTGCAAATATTTCAGCGTATAAAGTTTTGGCGAGTAGAGAATGATCACTGTCCTATCGTATGGCCGGTCGGCAGTGCCGACTTCGGTAACCGCCATGCCTTGCTGGATGAAATAATTTCCGGTATTCACCTCGAGGTTGGGCGCGAACGTGCCATTTAACAATCGCACGCGTGCCGAGTCAGCCAGCATCAACGCGGTGAGGTCACCTCCCGCGGCAAGCGGGCTGATCGCACCCGCCGAAGTGAAGATCTCGTCTCGCAGTACACGGATTTTATCCGGCAAGGGTTTCATGATAGCCGCATCCTGTCCGCCGAGAACCACATTATCGAAAGCGACCATGGTCGTATCGATCACGCCTCGTTCAATACTTGTAACCGGAATATCTTTTGCCAGCACGGCAAGCTGGATCGCCGTATCTAACGGCATGTTGGTGCGGATACCGGAGGAAAACTCGTTGTAAAAATCGTTCGCTTGCGCTACATAACCGGGAAAGTTGGCAGGGTCGAGCACTTTATCGCGGATGGCAATGATCACCTTCTGTTGGCGGCGTGCGCGGCCGAAATCACCTTCATCGCCCTTGCGATGCCGAACATAAGCAAGTGTCTTTAAACCACCCATGTGCCGGATTCCGCAACAGGTCATTTTTATTTTTGGACCGGGACCAACGGGGTCAATGATCAATTCTTCGTCATTGTAAATGTCGATCCCGCCAATTCGATCAATGAATTGGACAAAGGTGTTGAAATCGACCTGTGCATAGTATTGGACGGGCACACCGATGAATTGTTCCACCGTCTTGCGCGCTAATTCGGGTCCACCGCCGGGAAGTTTGTTCCCTTCACCGGAGGAATAGGCTGTGTTGATTCGACTGTAGCCGAAGCCCGGAATATTCACCCACATATCGCGTGGAATGGATAATATGCCAGCAGTCTTGGTCAGCGGGTCAATGGTCAAGAGGATCATCGTGTCGGAACGCGGCGCGCTGGTGTCCGTGTCGCGCGCATCCAAGCCAAGGATGAGGACAGTGATGCGGCTGGCGCCATCCCAAGCCGGGGGCAGATCGCTCGCTGGAATAACTTCAACAGGCGGGGGCAAATCCTCCACGCCGGGGACCGGCGTGCCCTCACTAATCGTCGGTCCATCCAGACCTCCTGTGACGGTTCCGCAATCAGCGGGCGGCGAGCCAGGTAAGGGCGTGATCACCCAACACGTGGCGAGATTCCGCACAAACACAAATGCACCGACCGCGACGACAAGCACCACGACCCAAAAGACGATCGTGCGAATCGTTGGACGTTCAAATTTCATGTTTTTGAGAAAGTTCATTTTCTTTACACCGGTTTCAGGTATACCATATCCAAACCAAGTCGTTCCAAGCCTTCTTTTGCCCAATGCCCCAGTAATGCCGAGTCCTCTTCCATGACTTGCATCAATACGGGGATCGCGCGGTGATCGCGGATTTCTGCAAGCGCACGCAAGGCGTGGATTCTAACAGACTGAGATTCGTGCTTCACCGCTTCGATGAGGGACGGGACAGTGGGCGTGCCAATTTTTATCAGCGCGTTCACTGCCAGACTGCAAACCATCGCATCCGTATCGTTCAACGCGCGGACGAGAGGCGGGATCGCGGCTTCGTCGGGATTCTGCATCAGCCCCAGCGCGGCACACTGACGAACTTCCGGGGCGGGATCGTCGAGGAAGGGAATCAACCGCCCCGGCGAGCAATGAGGCGATTGAGCAAGTACGCGCAGCGCCCACCAACGAAAGTCTGCATTCGGGGATTGGGTCAAATCCAATAACGCGGGAATCGCCTCGTCGCCCAATTCGACCAGCGCGGTTACCGAAGTTTCTGCGCGTGATTCGTTACCGCTTGTCAGGTCAGCCAGAAGGCTCTGCAATCTATCCACGCTATTTCGCGGGGGGCGGAACCGGCAAGCTGGGTTCGGCGACGCCGATCCACTTATCGCCTTCTTCGATCAACATGACCGGGATCTCATCCACAATAGGGTACTTGCGATCACAATCCTTGCAGATGAACCACGCGTCGCGATGAAGTGTGAGTTCTCCGCCCGTGGTGCGGACGCAATTCGGACAACGCAAAATTTCCTTCAATACAGCATCAACCATGGAGCCTCATTTCCTGACAGCGGCGAATTGTACCATTGCTCATGAAGATGGAGAGCGACACAGGTTTTTCTCGGCGGCAAGTTTTTCCGGGTTTCTTGAGTCGGGTCCGTATTGGCAGATGGCTTGCCACGGCTCGTATTGTGTGATGAATTGATCTTGAAACAGGACTGCGCCGTTCTGATAGACCGTGCGCGTGATGGTCACGTCGGCGCCATTCGCCGCGTAATCCACCTGTTTCATCTCGTTCTTTTTCAATTCGGGATTCTCCTCGAACAGCGGAGACGGAGCAGGGACGACATTCACGGGACCCGTCGTGTCCCACGTCACACTGCGCCCGTCGGAAGTAGAGTAGAACTTCCACGTGAGCGAGCTGGAAGTAACGTAGGTTTCCATCAATATCCAGTAAGGCGAATTGTTTGTGAATTTGAAATCCACCAATGGGAAGTATACGGTTGCGTCAAGCCCCGCGAGGCGGTTGTCAACTGCACCACTCGCGGTCATTTCGTAGTATGAAACACGATAGGCGTGCGAATATCTTTCTACCACCGGGAAGCCGGCGTTGAATACTGTTCGGAAGAGGGTTGTGCTCACCTGACATACGCCTCCGCCCACACCTTTGATCGTTCGCCCGCCGTAGATGATGAGAGCTTCGGCAAATCCGTTTTCAAGGCTCACATCCCCCATTAGCTCGCCCATCGAAAACGTTGCGCCCGGCGCCACCATTACGCCATGGAAGCGCGCTGCCGCGGCTTCAATATTCTGAATGCGCTCAGCGCTTGAACCGTAAAAATAGGATGTTTCCGACGCGATCAACTCGGTGATGCCGAGTTCCTGCCCGGTCGCGGCGCCGGGAATTTCAGGTTGATCTTCGACAACCACGAGGGAGACTGTATGTTCACCGCGGAATAACCCTTCGTTAATCGCCGCGATACTCGCATCGAGGTCCATTACACGACCAACCCTGGAATCTTCCATCAAATCCAATTGTTTGGTTTCGTCGTTGAAAATAAATTTTGCATTCGAGGCTGGGCGGTCTATCTGGGTCTTCACCGGGGCAAGCAAACTTCGCAAGCCATCGGAATTGAGCACCACATGCACTTCCGTTTGATTCCCGTTCTGCACGCGCTGAACGCCGAGCAGACTCGCCAGCACCGGTGTGTCGTAGACGTACGGACCCGGATCCGTATCCGTGGCATTGGGAATCGATAACGTCAACGGCTGGCTCAAGACCTGACGCGCGGTTTCCGCCTGTGCAGTGACGTCGAGGATTTGCGGCTGGATCTCTTGAATCACAAGGCTCACTTCACCATCAGCAAAGCTTTGCAATTGAGCGCCAAGATAAATAAGCGTCGCATCGATCTTCAGATCGCGCCCCACCTGACCGGGACTCGCCACCACATTCGCACCCTCAAGACGCAGGCTGGCTTCGGTCACCGGCTGGTTGACCTGTGCGGCTATCTGACTCAAATATTGAAATGCCACGCGTTGATCGAACAGAATGACCGGCGGGAGGTTAACTCCTCGGCCCAACGCACTCGTCTGACCAGAAAGGGCGTCGAACAAGCCTCCGCGTCTTCCCGTATCATAGGCTGTTGCCGCGCTGGACGAGGGATCGAACACCATGCCCAATTCTGCCGGGCTTGCCACCCACACCTTTTCACCGTCGCGGAAAAGAATCTTCCCGCTCAGCGGATAGGACAACGTTTGACTTAATTTCACAGCGGCTTCATCGCGCGTCAACCCGGAAAGATCAACGCCTGCCACTGAAACCCCGGGAAAGATTCGCCCGGCATAAACAAGTTGATAACCCAGCGTCCATGCGAGGAGGATGCCGAGAAACAACGTCGCGCCGCTCACCAACGCAGCGACAAATTGGGGAAAGACCGGTAACTTTTGATACGGGTGGGAGATGGATGTCATTCGAGATTTTTGAATCAATTTCAGTAGTCAACGGGTATAGAACGAAACGTGTGAAGTCTTTGTTCCCGGCAGGCTTCACTACAGGACCGAATCATTCAACGCCGAAAGCAGGAAGTTCAATAGACTTTTCGCCTGCGTTGACCACATAATACGGCACCCACGCAACCCCGAACAAATTGACATATACATCTGTCTTCTTCGGGTTCACCACAACTTCCTGCGTCTGGTTCACCACGCCGCCCCAGCGTGCGTTGACCTCCTCTGCAAGACGCAATCGTTCTTTATCCAATTCTGCCAGTTGTGCTTTGAATTGGGCGATCGCTTCGATGGATTCATCCACATCGGCTTTGGCTTGCTCGGTCATGCGGTGCTTGGTAAGCGAGGAAGACAGTTTACGCGTACTGCGGCTGCCAAGGAACATGCCCAGAACGTTTTCAGCGTGTGTGCCCATGGCTTCCATTTTACGTTGGGCGAGTTCGGCTTCATCCTGACGAAGTTCACGCTCTTCGCGGCTGAGTTTATCCTCCAGCGCGGCGATCTGACGATCCAACTTCGCGGCAAGTTTTTCGAATTCTTTATCACGTAAGGCGCGCGCCGCGTCGGCACAGGCTTTCATGAATTCCGCTTGAGTCACGTCGGGACCGGCAAACACTTTCAATGCCTGATTTGCCCGTGCAGTGACGGATGAATTGCGGAAGACCCAATCGGTGAAGTCTTTCTGTAAGGCGGTCATCAATTTCGAATCGTTCAACGGCGCATCGATCGTTCCAAATTTCGCGGATGGCGCAGGGGAAGAATCTATGTTCTCCATTGGTTTACCGGTGACAACATGATCCTCCCAACGAACAGTCCCACGCTTTTCGAGGGACGATACGACCGCTGTACGCGCGATCTCGCTATCCACGCCGAGTTTACGGTCGAGGATGCGAATCTGGGCAGAAGCCAACAAGGCAGGCTTGTAGACCACACTTTCGATCATTGCTTCAGTAGGTGCAGGTTGATTCGCGGCTTTGAAAGCTTCGGGGAGTGAATAGGTTTGGGGAAGGAAGTATTCACGGACAGACGAAGGAAGGGACGGTTTCGTAGCAGAGTAGGATGAATTGGAGGATTGAAGAGCGGAGACCGTGGCTTTCGAAGATTGTGTGGGCATTGAAGCCATGAACGACGGCTGAGGCGAGGAAACGCGAGGGGACGGCGAAGCAGGTTGGGTGACTGAAAGACGCGTCAGTGCCGCATTAGCGAGTTGATTCAACGCGGGGATTTGAGTCCGCGTGATGGGTCCTGCAAGAAAATTCATCACCCAACGCGTTTGCAACAATTGGGGCGCTTTCGAATGTACATTGTGCATGATAAACACCCGCTTGCCAATGGATGAGATCAGTTTATCAAAGACACTGCGCGAGACCCCGCCTGCCGCGCTTTCGAGTCCATCGAGCAGGCGATTCTTGTCCTGCTCAGTTTGCAGTTTACCAATGAACCATGTTCCCGCATTCGAGAGACCTTTGTAATCCACATCCACAGGGTTTTGTGTGGCAAGCAACAAACCCAAGCCAAACGCACGCGCTTGTTTCAACATGCGGAGCAAAGGTTGTTTGGAGGGAGGGTTGCGCTGAGGGGGAAGATAACCGAAGATTTCATCCATGTAGAGCAATGCACGCAAGGAGGTTGCACCGCCTTGTGTACGCATCCACGTTTCGATAGCAGAGAACAACAGGGTAACGAAGAACATGCGCTCGGCATCGGACAGGTGTGCAAGGTAAAAGATGCTGTGACGCGGCTTGCCTTCTTCGGTATATAACAATGAATTTACATCAAGAGATTGACCTTCGCGCCACGTTTCGAAGGCTGGCGCGGCGAGAATGTTATTCAACACCATCGCGAGTTCCATCCTGTCCTTCGCAGGGAAGAACGTATCCACAGGGAATGCGCCAAGCTTGTCGAACGGAGGCGTTTGCGTTTGCAGAATTAATTCCGTGAGGTCAACATCTTTCCCTTGACTCCATGCATTTTCAAAAATATTCGAGAGCAATATATGCTCACGCGAACGAAGCGGATCGATATCATCAATGCCGACAAGCCCAAGCAGTGCTGTCACCGTACTTGCGATTCGTTCACGCAGGATTTCGCGATTTTCCTGCCAGGAAATTTCAGGCGCGGCAAGTGATGACAATACACTGACCGGGATGCCTGAATCAGAACCCGGCGTAAAAATCGCAAACTGCACCGAGTTTTTTAAAGCCAGCAAACGTTCCTGATTCATCCCCCATTCTTTCAACCCATTACGCCATGACGTGGATGCGTCAGTGGCAACCTGCTCAAGGGTTTTGCCTGAACGGCGCGCCAGGTCCGAATCGATCCACGGTTGAAAATCCTGCGGGGCAAGATCGGGAAAGTGCAGGACAAGATTCGTCAGGTCGCCCTTCGGGTCAATGATGATGGCGGGAATCCCCTGCAACGCAGCCTCTTCCAGCAAAGCGACACATAAACCGGTCTTGCCGGAGCCGGTCATGCCTGTCACCACCGCGTGAGTCGTAAGGTCTGCGGGATCGTAATGAATATCCTTCGTGGTTACTTTCTGTGTTTTCGGGTCGAACGCGCGTCCAAGATAAAAACCTGAGTCAGACATGAGTCTCTCCTGAGCAAATTAGAACGAACGTGCTGGCGCTTAATGTACCCGATTTTATAACAGATTACAAGCAATCCTCCCATTAAAAATTCCTGCGGAGGGTTTGCCTCCGCAGGATTGTCAATCATCGTCGTTATCGTCATTATCATCGTCATTGTCATTGCTGCCGCTATTATCATCGTTGCTGTTTTCATTATCGTTGTCGTTGGTGCTATTTTCATTGTTACCGTCGTTACTGTTCGAACCCGAATCGTTGTTATTCGCGTCTTCCTCCGGGAAAATGATCCTCGTCACAACAAAGACGCCGTCTTCGTTGAAATATCCCTCCACGATGACCGGCGCTCCTACCGCCGGGGTACCCTCCACTTCCGCATCGCTCACATCGGCAGATACCCCATTGATCGTCCAGAATTCCTCGTCAAGCACGTCGAGCGTTCCATCGAATACGATCTCTGGCGGTTCGGGAGTTTGGGTTGTAACCGCCTCGGGCGCATCATCTCCGGACTCTGAAATTGATTCATCTCCATCGTCCTGAACATCATCTTCGACTACGGGCAGGCTCGCGCCCGGCGGGAGCAGGTCAATGCGCAGCGCAAGAACAGAATCGTCGGCTTGACTCACGCCGACCACGCGCACTGGTGAGTTGACTTGCACAGGCTGAGTCGGCAGATCCGTTTCTGGCGAGATTGTGACCGGGATCCCGGCGACCAGCCATCCCGTCCCGGTTTGACGCGTGACCACTCCGCTGAACGTTACCTCGGCAGAACGTCGAGTTGCAAGCAGTTCCCGCAATTCTTCAATCCGTTCGTTTTCATGTTCCACTTCGAGGGCTTTATACAATTCGGCGTTGAAGGTGAAGAACAACTGCAAATTCTCCCACGAGCGTTTGACCGGATACAACTCGTCGCCGGGCAAGGAGGTGGATGCCGCGCCGACCAAACTCGTGCCGCTGGCGAAGACGATGAGAAGAACAGCCAATGTGGCGGCTAGTCTTCGCAAGGGAGCGATCCAACTGTGGCGAGGAGCAGGTTTTATTTTTGCTTCGCGCATCTCCGCCGCACGTTGAAGAATTTTCGCGCGATACTTTCGCATGGATTCAGCCGAGGGTTCAGGCACGGACAACGCGCGTGCCCTGAGGGAGGTTTCGAGGATCGGACGAAGCTCGTCGGCAAGGTCCGGATAGCGAAGCAGGACGGATTCGATCTCCGCGCCATTTTCGATCTCCTGCAAGCAAACTTCGAGGGCGTCAATTAACTGATTATTCATGGTTCACCTCCCCGATCTGCCGCTGGAGCGAAGCCAGCGCACGGAATTGGAGAGCCTTCACGGCGTTAACATTTTTCTTCAAATGGGTGGCGGTCTCTTCGAGCGAGTATCCCTGACCAAATCTCAACGCAAGCACGTGTTGTTGCTCCTCGGTCAACGCAGATATTGCCATTCGTAGGACACGCACATCTTCGCGTGAATCCACGTGAGCGGGAACATCTGAATTGTGATCGGTCATCGATTCGGGCAATTCCGATTCAGGACGCCGATATTGCTTGCGCAAATAATCGTTCACTGCATTGGAAGCCGTGGCGATCAACCATCCTTTCAGGCTGGTTTGCGGACCCCGCCCTTTGTTTGCGGCTTCGAGCAATCGCATGAACACTTCGCTTGTGAGATCTTCGGATAACGAATCGTCGTCCACGCGGTAACGAACATATCGGTAGATCTCGGAATAATAGTGGTCGTAGATCGCACTGACGGCTCGCGAATCCAATTTCCGTAAACCGGTCAGCGCTTGTGAATCGTTGAATTCAGACATCGTTTGTCTAAAACTCCGTATGAGAAATTCGAAACAGATTTCCCTAGGTTGACAGAATGAGTATAACATTCGACACGATTATGGTTCCGCAAACACTTCGAAGATAACTGCCTGATCGTCGCGATACACTTCCTTTAATCCCGTATCCTCTTCCGCCGCGCGTAGGAACCCTCCGTGATTCAAATCAGTATGCACAAAACTCGAACCGAATGTATCGAGGATAATGCGCGAGGGTTCGTCCACATTTCCTCGTGTGATCTCCACCCACAACGCGTACAGATTTGGGTCGTAGAGCTGCATATAGGTTGGGTCGAGACCGATCAGGTAGGTGTTGTGTGTGTTGTAAAAGAACAAACGCGGGAAGTCGTCCCAGTCCGTTTGGAAGACTCGCTCGCCCGCGGCGGTGTTTTCCATAAGCCACGCGGACGCACCCGCGTACAAATCATACGGTTTGGATCGGTCCATCGCTTCGCGCGCCCGTGGAATTGATACAAGGACGCTGAAAGCGACCGCCAGTCCCAGCAGGGCAGGCGCGAGTCGGTTGAAGGGCGGAGAATCAGCCTCACTCGTGAAGAGAGGCGTCCACGCAAAGGCGGCGAAGATCAACGCAAATGGAGGAAAATATTCTACGAAGCGCCGCGCCTGAAAGAGCATGAGTCCAAAGAGTAATGAGGCGAGCAAGGAGAACGCAGTCCGCACATCCATCCTTTTACTGGACAGCCCAAGCGCAATGATGCCGCTTGCAAAGGCGATCAGCGCGGGCAGCGAATTTTCAAGTAATTGCCTGGTTTCATACGGGAACCACTCGTTGCCCACGCGCACAGAAGTGGCGTCGGCAAATTTCGGAAGCATGTGGTTGTAGGAAAATATAATATTCTGAGGAAAATACGGATTGATCAACAGCCCTGCGAGAATCCCGACGCCAATGAACGCCAGCGGGCGAAATTCCAGTCGCTGCTCGACCATCGCGATCGCGAAAAAATTCAACACAGCCAGCGCAAACATGAGAGGAAACGCGTCGTACATCCAAACATACACGAACGCGAGCATGCCAAGATGCTTATGTTTTCTTTCGAGCATCCACGCCATCGAGAGCGCGAGGATAGCCAGTGAAAGGGATTGCGTTCTTGTAATGCTCATGCGGTAGAGAAATGCGTCAGAAATGCCCAGCAGAGCGATCGCCCAGAGCCACGCGTACGTAATCTTCTGCCGTTGAAACAAAAACCAGATCGCAAGAAACGCAACACTGGCAAACAACACCGCTGCCCATTTCGCTCCTATTCGCAAATCTCCGTAGGTGAACGGAATCAGCGCGATGTGGAACAGAAAATGATGATCGTAGAATTCTCTTTCATTGAGAATGGAGAGGGGAAGCCAGTTGAAGTCCGGTTTCAGTCCTTCCTCTCGCATGATCGAAGCGAGTTTAATGTGATAGAACCCATCGTTGTCCGGCATATCCGGTGTGGCAAACTGGATGACAGCCATGCCCGCAACGAAGAGGAGGAACAAGATCAGGGGAGAAATTCTGCGAAAGATTTGGGGACTCATGAAAGTATCAGGATTGTATCAATCGAACACTCGTCGGAGGAGACAAAACCTCACGACGAGTGTTCGATCATTGGTTAGAGCGAGACCCGGTTAGTCGTCATTTCCGTTATCGTCATCGTCGTCGTCACCGCTGTTGTCGTCGTTGCCGTTATCGTCATCATCGCCGTTTCCGTTATCATCATCGGAATTGTCGTCGTTTCCATTATCGTCATCGGAATTGTCGTTTCCATCGCCGGTATTGGAGTTATCGTCGTTTCCGTTGTCGTCTCCCAAGTCGTCCGACTTTTCGATTTCGCGGATGGTGAAGGTGCCATCGGCATTGACAATCACGTGGATTTTCACCGTGTCGCCGATTGCAATGGCATCTTTGATCTCAGTAAACTCAGCGAAGAAGTATGTCACGCCGCTAATGGTGATCGAGTCGGCAGTGATGGCATCCACGACTCCGAAGACTTCCGTTTCGTCATCGGCGCTTGAATTTGAATTGTCGTCGCTGCCGTTGTCGTCGTTCGAGTTATCGCCATTGGAGTTATCGTCGTTCGAGTTGACATTCGCATTATCATCATCCGTGTTGGCATTTGCGTCATTCGCGTTATCATCCGTCACGGAGGAGGTCTCGATCTTCAGCGCGGTAACCACGCCATCCGCTGAAACCTGCCCCTCCACTTTGACGATCATACCGACGGTGATGTTCGGATCCAATGCCGCTGCGGGGTCAACTGTCACCTTCTGACCGCTGACGATCCATTCGTTCCCGTTCATTGCTTCCAGAATCCCCGTGAAAACAACTTCTTTTGCCTGCACTTTGGGAGCAACTTCTGTTTGGGACGATTGAGGTAGCGTCCCTCCGCAAGCGCTTAGTACATAAGCACCGACCAGCAAAAGCGAAACAAGGGTGAATCGATTGATTTTTAACATTTTGCCTCCAAGCAAAGTTTAGATTTCATCCGAGTAGTCGTTGGAGGCGAGAAAAAGTTACGGACATATAAAAAACCTCCCGCGGTAGCGAAAGGTCAATGTTGATACAAAATGTCGTATTAGACCGGCGGGTTATCGAGGCGGATGCCGTGACCGCGCACCGTGTCAATGAATTGATGCGAAGAATCCAGAGATGCAAGGCGGTCGCGCAGGCGGCGGATCAACGCGTCCAACGCCTGATCAGACACCCCCGCAGATTGATCGTCGCCCCACACCGCCGCGACCAGGTCCGGTCGGCTGACAACTTGTCCCTGGTGATCATACAACAACCACAAGAGCCTGAATTGTTGAGCGGATAGCGGGGGGTCAAGTTCCTGCTGACGCACCCAAACGCGGCGGGATTTTTTATCCATCATCAGCCTGCCGGGTTTGCCGCCATCGAGCAATGGCATGGTCGCGTCGGATGTGAGGAATTGGAATTGTTGCGCAATGCCAACCGCAATATGGTCGCCATCTTGCAAGACGACAGGCGCCGTAAGCATGACACCATTATGGTAGGTACCGTTCTTGCTCCCCAGATCCTCCAACATGATCCCTTCCGGCGTCGGTGTGAGTCGTGCATGAAAACGCGAGATTTGCCGGTCGCTCACGACAACATTGCATGTTGACTCGCGCCCAAGCACGACGGTCTCGCTCAGTTGCCAGCGTTGACCCTTCAATGGTCCCTCTTCGGCAATCAACAACGGATAATCTTGATTGGGTTTAGCCATGGAAATCTTAATGAAAAACGAATGACGGGGTCATCGAAACAAGTTTATAATATCCATCCAATTCATGAAAATACTTCATGTGAGTTGGATGGATGTCTTGTAATATAGCATAAACATGCGTTTCTGTGCAGAACCCACGCCGAAATGATTTTGCACGAACGCACACCATGAAAGTACAACAGGAGAAAAGTGCTCCCACCCCTCAAGAGCGGGGAGGTCTTGCGCGGTCGCTACCGTATCCGTGAACGGATCGGACAGGGCGGCATGGGCTCGATCTATCTCGCCGACGATACACGCCTGAAGGGACGCGAATGCGCGTTGAAGGAGGTCGAATACGACCGCGCGCTCCCGGAAAGAATTCGCGAAGAAGCCCGCGAACAATTTTTACGCGAGGCTACCGTGCTCGCGCGCCTCGATCACCCAAACCTGCCGAAGGTATCCGACTTCTTCTCGAATGGTCCACGCGATTATCTCGTGATGGATTACGTGCCCGGCAGTGACCTGCGGCACATGATGCTCGAAGCCAAACATAAACACAACTTCCTCCCGGAAAAAGAAGTACTTGCCTGGGCAGAACAGATCGCCAGCGCGCTCACCTATCTACACAGCCAGGAACCGCCCATAGTTCATCGCGATATCAAGCCGAGCAACCTAAAGCTCATGCCCTACGGGTTGATCAAACTGGTGGATTTCGGTCTTGTGAAGATCCTTGCACCGGAAGAAGTAACGATCACCATTATTCAAGGGCAGGGAACGGCGCTGTACACTCCCCTCGAACAATACGGGGGCAGTGATGTGCACACGGATATCCGCTCGGACATTTACGCGTTCGGAGCGACGCTCTATCACCTGCTGACCACCGAATCGCCTGCGGACGCACGCAAACGCTTCCTTTCGCCCGAAAGTTTGATCCCCATGCGGGAAATTAATTCTTCCATTTCGCAGCGCACGGAAAAAGCCGTGCTGTGGGCAATGTCCTTGCATCCCGATGAACGCCCGCAAACCATAAACGAATTTCGCAAGGCACTGCTCGGCTACAGCGAATCCCCCACGATCCCTTTTCCGTCGCGACGCCCCCGTCCCGAATCGGTTCTGGACTATTTTACGCACCCAACAGAAACAACGCTCACATGGAGCGCGGCCGTGATGCTACTGGTTAGTTTGCTCGCGACCCTTGCCCGTTGAACCACTTCATCCAAACCCACGCGGCGGCAATTCCCAACACTTCCCCACCGAGGGTCAAAGTCAATATACCCAGCGTGCCAGCGCCTGAGGCGATCCAGTCAGCCGCGCCGGGGAAACCCAGCACAAGATAGTTGTACGTTACAAGTCCGCCAATTACCGCGCATAAGGCGAATCTTAAAGCCCAACGAACGGGGAACAAATTGCTTGCTGCCCAAAAAACAAGCAGTGCGCCGCCTGCCAGTGCAAGCAGGACAAGCATCCACGCGCCGATGCGGGGATATCCTTCCGGCGAAAACATGTCGTTGACGGGCGCGGATGTGGGTGTCGGCAGAATCGGTTCCGGCGAAGTACTCACCACGGGCACAACGACAGTAACTGCAACACCGGCATCCGACGCGTCAAATTGCAGGACTTGTGAGATCAATGCAGGTTCACTGATAACGTGAATCTCTACATTTCCCGGCTTATCAATGATGAACGGCGCACGCGCTACGCCACCTACCGTCGGCGCGTCGACTTGTTGGAGAATGCCTCCACTTTCATCGCGAGTTGTCATGGTGAAGCGGGCAATCGTCCCGTCCGGCACGATACGGTTGTTACGATCGAGGATGGGTCCCGCACGGACGTTGATCGAGTCTCCAATTCGATACGAGGGAATCGCTGTCGGCTCGGCGGTTGCACCGTCCGGAGCCGGAGTGGGCGGGGGTTCAGACCCTTCGAGTGCAAGTGGAATGATCTGGGTTTCGTTGGGCGATGTT
The DNA here is from genome assembly GCA_034434415.1 of Anaerolineales bacterium. GTDB lineage: Bacteria > Chloroflexota > Anaerolineae > Anaerolineales > Villigracilaceae > Defluviilinea. The sequence continues at coordinate 28,839 of DAOTZF010000103.1, forward strand.
GCAACGATCAAGTCATAACCGACGGCCGGGACTGATACCGGCGAAGCGCCTTGCAACGATATTTGCTGGAACAATAAGCGCGCGGCAACCTCCACAAACGGCAGTTGGCGGCTGTACAACGAATAATACGCCGTCAGCTTGGAAATATCCGTTGCATCGAGGTAATAGGGCGCGGTGAACGAAAATAAAATCACGTTTTTATTGCGCGTCAGATTCGGGCGTTCCGAAAAGAAGCGTCGAAGCAGGGATAGCTGCCCCCCGCTAACATCCGTTAGCGAAACGACAACCCATGTGGCGCGCTCGAGCGCGCTTTCGATGTTTGACTCGCTTTCCCCATTTAACATCAATTCGACCTCACGCAACGGGAAGGAACTCATACGGCTCGAAAAAACCTGCCCGCTTCCCTGCTGCCCATAGAGCCGGTCGATGATTTTCTGGAGCGAATCTGCCGCAAAGACATCACGCGGCACACATGCGCTACATTGCTGGTATGTTGGTACATCGGTCAGGAAAACAATGCGATCGCTCAGGTTTGGCGGAGAGGGTAAAAGTGCATTCAACTCCTGCACATCCGGGCTAATAAGCGTCGCGGACTTGCTCGCCACATCGAATATCACTTGTCCTGATGAGCCGAGGGCGTCCAATGAGTCGCCGGGTGGCAATACATTCGAAAGCGAAAAACCTCCATACATGCGGAGTTTTTGTGCAAGAATCCTCGCCACAGCCTCATCCACGCGTTGAGCGAATGCTCGGTCATTCCGATACTCCTGGGCAAAGAATTCAAGGATTCTCAGTGTGGCGGCATATACATCGCCATTATCTTCATCAGAAGATATATTGCCCAAATACAAAAGGTCATTGCCCGCCTGAAAAGCATCGCGTGCGACCGAACGAACCGAGAAATTCTCGCCGCCTTGTGAATAGAATTCACGCACGGCTTCGTTACCCAACGCGTCACTCACGATCAAACCACCATTGGCATGCCAGGTTGCGAACTCTGGTAATGCAAGGATCGCCGACAGCGCACCAGCATCGAAACTGACCGGACGAGTCGTCGCGCGAATGTTTCCCTGAAAGCCCTGATAGCGAATGTGCGAGACCAAGAAACCATCTGCAACGCCAAGACCAGTAGGGCTGGTCACTGCAAAAAAAGGCGCCAATTCGACCTGTTTAAGTTGCTCCAGTGATTTACGAACTGTCGCGACCTCTTCCTCTGGCAACCGGTCGGAACTACCGCGACCGGGGAAATGCTTAGCCACCACCAACATTCGTTGGCTGCTGCCATTATGCAACCCCGCGATAAAAGAACGACCGATCTCGCCCACCCAAAATGGGTCACCGCCAAAGACTCGCGTACCCAGGTCACTGCTCGCGGAGGGATTAGGCGACTCAACCACATCGAGTGATGGACCAAGGAACAAATTGAAACCCAACGCTGATAATTCACTACCCGCAACGGTTCCAACCTGTTCTGCGAGGTCGGTGCTCCACGTAGCTCCAATAGCCATCTCGGAGGGCAATGGAGTCAACCCACTGAGGATTTGATTGTAAGGCACGCCATCACCATTTTGTGAAATACCGATGAGCAATGGAACGAAAGTGTTCGGGTTTTGCGGCAATCCTTCCGAGTCCATGACCCCCCACTCCAGAGTTTGAAGATCCGTGATCAGGTTGCGTGCAGCAGCAACAGTCCCGGGAGCATCCACAAAATTATCGTTTTCGGCAAGCAAAATCACCCCGCCCACGTGGCGATTGACAATCAAATCGTAAATCTGCGAATCGGGTCCCGTGTTCGTTCCACGAAATGTGACGAGGAATAGTTGCCCCACGCGTTCTTCCGGTGTCATTTCATCAAGCACAGCCTGCACATTGGCAGGCGGGGTCTGAGTCTGTGCGCGCGCGGCAGGTAGAGGTCCGAACAGGGATGCGGCAAACGTCAAGAGGACCAGCCCGTGGATAAATCGGCTGAACTTGGATTTCCGCTTCATCTCCCTCTGCAATTGCCTGCCCTGTGGATGCCCGGGCAACACGTTCATTTTATTTCCCCGCGCACACGCATTGCCAACAGCGGGTCATCGGTGAAGACACCGTCTACGCCCCAACGAAAGACCTTTTGTAAGGCTGGTTCTTCGTTCACGGTGAACACATGCAGGCGCCTTCCCAACCGATGCACTCGCCTGATCTGTTGGGGTGAAGTGGTCCGAAGATGTGGATGCAATGCCTGATAATTCCCGAAATAAAATATGAACGAGCGCACCCAAAGAGCACGATAATCATCGTTGGCAAGTAAGCCGCGAGGAACCTCGGGAAGCAGACCGCGCGCTTTTGCGAGACTGCGAGGGTGAAATGATGAAAACAGGATTCGCTTCTGCAAATTAAACTTCTTGACCAGCATACACACCGTTTCAACGAGATTATCGTCAGGCGTTTCGTGATTCGACAATTCCACGTTGATAAATGTGCGCCTGCCAAAGGATTCGAACACTTCCTCAAGCAAAGGAATTTTTTCACCGTGAAATTTTGGCGAGAAGAAACTTCCCGCATCCAGTGCACGAAGTTTGGCAAGTGTCATCTCCCGCACACTTCCTTGCATCCCCGTAGTACGATCGACGGTGAGGTCGTGAATAACGACCGCATGCCCATCCGCGGACAATTTGGCATCCAATTCGATGGCATCTGCGCCTTGCTCAATGGCAAGGGCAAACGCGGCAAGTGTGTTCTCCGGCGCATAGGCTGAAGCGCCGCGATGAGCAAAGACAATGGGTCGAGGGAGCGATTCCAGCATCATAAATAATTTACGGATTACACTGATGATACTACGAAGCGTAATCCGTAATCAACGTGGAGCGAATTCTTCTTACAGGTCTACAAAATACGCGCTGGCGGCGCGCTCCAACATATCTCGGGACATGACTGGCGGCGTGCCGAGGTAACTCGAGATGTCGATAATTTGATCGCACAAATCACGCGGATGGGACGCGCGCAACTTGCGGTTACGTTTGATGTACCAATCCTGAAGCAGGTACGCCAGTCCCTGATCACTGTACTCGACTCTCTTATCTGCAGCTACACGTTTGAAAATCTCACGATACTCTTCGTAGGAAGGATCGCCGATTTCGATCTTATGACGCAAACGACGGAGGAAGGCTTCGTCCACCAGGTCTTTTGGAGGCAGGTTGGTCGAGAACACGATTAAGACATCGAAGGGCACCTCGATTTTCAACCCGGTATGCAGCGTGAGGAAATCCACGCGGTTTTCGAGCGGGACGATCCAACGATTGAGGAGGTCGCGCGGGCGAACCTGCTGCCGCCCAAAGTCATCGATCAAAAGAATTCCTCCGTTGGCTTTCACCTGGAACGGCGCTTCATAAAATTTGTGCACATCATCGTAGACCAGGTCCAATCCTTCGAGTGTCAATTCCCCTCCGACAACTACAAAGGGGCGGCGAATCTTAACCCAGCGAGGGTCGCGCCGCTGGCTTGTTCGTAAATTGCCCGTTGTACTTCCCGATCCCGATGGAGAAGCACCCTCCCCTTCGGGAACGAGGCGATGGCTTACCTGGTCATACACTTTAATTACCTGCCCATCCAGATACAACGCATAGGGAATATGCATGGTCTGGCTTAAAGCAAGATTGCCAAACGCGCGGGCAACGCTGGTCTTGCCGTTTCCGGGCGGACCGTACATAAAAATCGAGGTTCCGGAATTGAGCGCGGGTCCAAGTTTCTGAAACGTTTTTTCCGAGATGACCAACTGCGAAAGGATCTGACGCATGGTGCGCGTGGTAACAGTCACACGCCCGCCGCGTTGTCGGCGAATGGCTTCGTTATAGACCTCGAAGGGAACCGGCGCGGGACCCGCGTATTGACTGCGTTCCAGCGCTTCTCGCGCTCGAGCGACACCCGCCTGAGTGATCCCGTAGGTGTATGCCCCTTCGCCTAACCCACCCTGTGATGACTTGACTTCGATCAGTTTTTCGCGCTTTAACGACTCAAGAATGCTGTCAGTGACGCCGGCAAAGGGTAACGCGATCATCTCTGCGATCTTGAAACCACTCAAATAGCCCAGCGAATAAAGAATCTTCAGGGTGAGATCCTGCAGCCATAAGGCGGGGAGCCCGGTGTCTTCCACTGAATTGATCGGAGGCGGCGAGAACAAACCGGTTCCCAGCGCGGATTTTCCAAGAGGGTTGGTCATGATACCTCACAGACAGATTGTTTCAAGAAATATTCCATCCAAACACCCCCAAATTATACTGCCGAATGGGCTAACCGCTGGCGCACTAGGATTGCATCTGCATTAAAAACGATCCATGACGGCCAATATATCGGCCTTATCGTATATAATCGCCGTATGAACCTCACCGTCGTTATACCTGTCTATAATGAAGTCAATAACATTCGCGAAATCCTTACCAGGGTGCAAAACACCAAGATAGCAAGGGAAATTCTCGTCGTAGACGATGGGTCAACCGATGGAACACGAGAGTTACTTCGCAAGGTGGATGGGAAGGGAAAAGTCCGTGTAATCCTGCACGAAAAAAACCAAGGGAAGGGCGCAGCAGTCGTCACAGGCATGAATGCCGCTAAAGGGGATATTCTTTTGATTCAGGATGCCGATTTAGAATACGACCCACGCGATTACCCTTCCCTACTCCAGCCAATTGAAGAAGGTCGGGCTGATGTGGTCTACGGCTCGCGCTTCCTTGGCGCTCCTCACCGGGTCGCCATGTTCTGGCATCAAGTGGCAAACCAGCTACTAACTTTTATGACAAACATCTTGTACGATTCAATTCTGACCGATATGGAAACCGGCTATAAAGTCTTCCGGCGAGAAGTGATCAAAGATATGAAAATCAGGTCCAAACGGTTCAACTTCGAACCGGAATTCACTGCGAAGATCTTGAAACGCAGATATCGTATCTATGAGGTGCCAATTTCCTTCAATCCACGCGATTATTCAGAAGGAAAGAAGATTGGCTTGAAAGACGCTTTCGAGGCGGTGTGGGCATTGATGCGATACAGGATCATGGATTAATTAAAAAGAAGGCGATGATCGCCTTCTTTTTGCTTCTATAGATACAAACACACCCGTCTGTATTGAGGTTACACTGCCTGTCAATGATCTCTCGGTTTTAAGTCAAAGGTATAATGACAAAATGGATTTACCGGAAGAAATCGCCTCTGAACTTGCCAAGGCTGAACAAGCCCGAGCTCGAGGAAACGAGGGACAAGCGCGTGTTTGCGCCCGGCGTGCGGCAGGAATCGCGATACGTGTTTACCTGACTCGCAAGGGGATACACCCCACCAGCCCGAGCGCAGTGGATCTGCTGAATCTGCTCAAGGACGACCCGCTTCTTTCACCCGATTTGAAGTTGATCGCTAACCATTTGACTCTTCGCGTCACTGAAGATTTCAAACTTCCGATGCAAGCGGACTTGATCGCCGAATCAAGAACATTGTGCGAAATCTTGTTAAATCAAAGACCCTGAGAAGTAGCTACTTCTCAGGGTTTTTTCATTTCATTCGTAATTCAGATATGTTTCCGCGCCAGATAGAAGAACGCCCTCGCTATGGTAATCAACACTAACAGCACGGACATGACGCCACCGAAGACCAGAAAAAGTTTCCGCCAATCCCGAAACCGGAGGACGATCTCCTCCCGTGCAGGTATACGGATACGGTCTCGCAGGCGCTGAAGCAACTCACCCGGAGGTGAGACGTGTTTCAACGTCCCGGCGAGGTGCTCTTCGAGGGCATCGAGATCTGTATCAAAATCTGTTGGCGTGCGTCTTTCCATTCGGTCTCACCCTATTATTCAAGAGGGTAAACGATCAGCCCCACCGTACCGGGTCCCAGGTTTGCAGCGATCGAAATCGCGAGTTCGCTCATCATGGTTTCCTTGTGATTGAAGTGCTTTTTGGCGTCTTCGAGGAGCGATGCACCCGATTTGGGGTCGCGCGCATGGACCGTGGCGAGGATTACCGGTTTATCTTTGAATTCATCCTTTGCCATTTCGATTACGCGATCCAGCGCGGCTTTGCGGGTGCGGACACGCTCTGCCATGGAGAGATCGCCTTCACGCAGGACAGCGATCGGTTTGACATTGAGCACTGAAGCTAAAGCAGCTTGCAAGGTCTTCACGCGCCCGGACATTTTGGCATATTCCAGTGTATCGAGCGTTAGGATCACGCGAACTTTGTTTTTGATCCCCTCGATATATTTGACGATCTCGTCCACGCTTTTGCCGGCGCGTTCCATCTTGCGCGCCTCGCGACACAATAAGCCAATGCCTAGCGAACCCAGCGCGGAATCGACAGGCACAACTTTGAACTCATCCTTCACATCCTGCGCCGCGGCTACCGCCGAGGCATACGTACCTGAAAGTTTCGCAGTGATGTGAATGGAAAGTATCGTATCGCCTTTTTGCGCAATCTTTCGATAGAACTCCACGAATTGATGAGGGGACGGCTGCGAGGTTTTCGGAATTTTTCTGTGCTCTTCCACCATCTTGTAAAAGCCTTCATTATCGAGCTCCACACCTTGAAGGTACGATTTTTCCCCGAACAGAATGTTCACAGGGATGATATCAATGCCGTATTCCTTGCCCCATCCAGGGAGGATATCTCCGGCGCCGTCGGTCACGATCCGTAACATGGTTTACTCTCCTTCCAGATTGATATTTTGATCTCCCAACTGGTCACGCAGCGCCAGCAGGGTCCGATGATACAGACTTTTCACGGCGCCTTCGCTTCTGCCCATGATCTGTCCGATCTCTGCATTGGAAAGGTTTTCAACGAACTTGAGGATGAGCAGAGTTTGTCGTTCCGGCGGAAGGCGTCGAATAAGCTTCAGTAACGCGCTCTGCTCCTGCGAGCGAACCAAATTCCGTTCGGGGTGATCGCCCTTGGTCGGCAGGACCGGTATTTCATCCAGCGGTATCTCCTGCCTGCGGCTCCGATCACGGTGCCAATTGGCGACCAGATTGTGGGCGATGCGGTACAACCACGCTGAAAACGGAACTCCTCGATCTCGATAATTCTTGATGTGATTCATCGCCCGCTGGAATACGCGGGCAGTAAGGTCCTCTGCATCGTGGAGGTTGCCTGTACGATAGTACACATAGTTGAAGATGCGGTCTACGTATTGCTCGTAAAGGTGACCGAACGCGTCTCGGTCGCCAAGCGACGCGCGGGTCAGAACGTCATCTTCACTAAAATCCAAATCCGCCAAGGATAATTCCTACCGGCGGAGTTGAAAATAATAACCCCGCCGGGTTTTAGAAGTTGCAGGGAGTATAACATGCAACGTTTTAATTTCATTGTGAACGCGGTTGGTATAATGACAAGTTGCAAAAAATCCCATCCTCGTGACGACCCGCAGGTCTTCACAAGGATAAATGAAACAAATGTGCTATAATTGAAATTTGAGGAGTTCCATGTCATCCAACGTCATCCGAGTGGTGGGCGCACGCGTCCACAACCTGAAGAACATCACTGTTGAAATCCCCCGTGACAAATTCGTCGTCATTACCGGCTTGTCGGGGTCTGGCAAATCATCGCTGGCATTCGACACGATCTTCGCCGAAGGACAGCGCCGCTATGTGGAATCACTCTCTGCCTACGCGCGTCAGTTCATCGGCCAGATGGACAAGCCCGATGTGGATCACATCGAGGGTCTATCCCCTGCGGTTTCGATCGATCAGAAGTCCACCAGCCACAATCCACGCTCGACCGTAGGCACAGTCACTGAAATTTACGATTACATGCGTTTGCTTTTCGCACGCGCAGGTATTCCACACTGCCCGGTGTGCGGACGCGAGGTGACCAGGCAATCGGCTCAGGAGATCGTTGACAAAGTTCAAGCCCTGCCCGATGGCACGCGCATTCTTGTGCTTTCGCCTTTGGTGCGCGGACGCAAGGGAACGTATCAAGCTGTCTTCGAGGAGATTCGCAAAGCGGGCTTCACCCGCGCGCGCGTGGATGGAGCAGTCCATTCGCTGGACGACGAGATCGAACTTGATCGATACAAGCAACACACGATTGAAGCGGTTGTAGATCGCCTCGTCATTACGCATGAAGGATCGAAGGAAGATAAAAAGTCTGCACTCACGCGCTTGACCGATTCCATCGAGACAGCGCTCAAATTTGGCGAAGGCTACCTCACGATCCATCTCGCGGACAAAAAAGAGGATGTACAATTTTCCGAACACCTCGCCTGCCCCGAACACGGAACTACGATTCCCGAGGTGGAACCACGCACATTCTCGTTCAATACACCCCAAGGTGCATGCCCGGATTGTCAGGGGCTTGGCTCGAAACTGGAGATCGACCCGGACCGCATCATCCCGGACCGCGACCTGTCTCTCAATGAAGGTGCGATCGCCAGCATGGAATGGAGCGGACCAAAAGTGGAGGGCGGCTATTATTGGCAGAGCCTGATCAACGCATCAAAAGCGTACAAGATCAATCTCGACGCGCCGGTCAAGGATTTGCCGAAGGAACAGCTCAAAATCGTTCTATACGGCACCGGTGACAAGCAAATCCAAATGACGTATCAGAGCGCAAATGGCAATGAGTTCAAGTTCTCCCGCGCGTTCGAAGGCGTGATCACGAATCTTGAGCGGCGTTACCGCGAAACAAACTCCGAATACATTCGCGAAAAGATCTCCGAGTTCATGTCCGACCGCCCTTGTCCCAGCTGTAAAGGCAAACGGTTGAATCCGGCCGCGTTGGCAGTGACCGTGGACGATGTCAACATCGTGGAAGCCAACTCGTGGCCCGTGTTGCAGACGCTGGACTGGGTGAAAAAACTCGCGAGCAAGAATTCGCCACTGACCTCCAAACAAAAAGCCATTGCCGAACGTGTCATCAAAGAAATACACGAACGGCTCAACTTCCTCGTAAATGTCGGTTTGGATTACCTGACCTTGAATCGTTCTGCCGTGACACTCTCCGGTGGCGAAGCACAGCGTATTCGCCTCGCCACCCAGGTCGGTTCACGGTTGGTCGGCGTGTTGTACGTATTGGATGAGCCTTCAATCGGGTTACACCCGCGCGATAATTCACGGTTACTCGAAACGCTCAAAGGTTTGCGAGATTTAGGCAATACCGTTCTGGTTGTGGAGCATGATGATGAAACGATTCGCGAAGCGGATTGGGTTATTGATCTCGGTCCCGCCGCAGGCGAACACGGCGGCGAAGTCATCGCGAAGGGAACACCGAAGCAAATCCTTGTCCACCCTAAGTCGCTGACGGGGCAATATCTCTCAGGGCGCAAGCGGGTTGAAGTTCCGAAGAAGAGGCGGGAAGGGAATGGGAAAAGCCTCAAAATCGTAGGCGCGTCCGCGAACAACCTGAAAAATATCGATGTCGCCATCCCTCTTGGCAAATTGGTTTGTATCACGGGCGTCTCCGGTTCGGGCAAATCCACATTGATGAGCGATATTTTGTACAACTCGCTTGCCGCGCAGTTGATGGGTGCGCGGACGCAAGCCGGTGAACATAAAAAGATCCAGGGTACCGAACATCTCGACAAGATCATCAACATCGACCAGTCGCCCATCGGGCGAACGCCGCGGTCGAACCCCGGTACCTATACTGGATTGTTCGACGAGATACGCAAACTGTTTGCCGACCTGCCTGAAAGCAAGGTGCGTGGATACAAACCAGGTCGCTTCTCGTTCAACGTGCATGGTGGTCGTTGCGAAGCCTGTCAGGGACAGGGCGAGCTGCGAATCGAGATGCAATTTTTACCGGATGTGTACGTGCCGTGCGATGTATGCCACGGCAAGCGATTCAACCGCGAAACATTGCAGGTCGTGTTCCGGGACAAATATTCGATCGCTGACATTCTGGATATGACCGTCGATCACGCGCTGGGCGAGTTCGAGAATTACCCACAGATGCAGAACAAGTTGAAATTATTGCAGGAAGTTGGTTTGGGGTACGTACGCGTGGGTCAACCCGCCACAACTCTCTCCGGCGGTGAAGCGCAGCGTGTGAAGTTATCCAAGGAGTTGTCGCGACGCGCTACAGGTAGAACATTGTACGTTTTGGACGAACCGTCTGTTGGCTTGCACGCGGCGGATGTGCACAAGTTGATCGAGGTCTTGCAACGGCTGGTAGATTCGGGTAATTCGGTATTGATCATCGAACACAACCTCGACATCATCAAAGTGGCAGACTGGGTTATCGATCTCGGTCCCGAAGGCGGCGACCGAGGTGGAGAGCTGATCGCCGAAGGCACACCAGAACAGGTGATGAAGGTCAAAGGTTCGTATACGGGTAAATATTTGAAAGACCATATGGTGAAATAATCTGATATTTTGTAGAGAAGGGGAAATCGCCCATCATGGTGAGTGTATACTTTCATTTGTCCATGATTCTCTTTTTTCAGGTAGAATTATTTCACCGCGCCAGACGATAACTTCGTCTGTTCGCGTTTTTCAAAGGAATAAAAATGCTGAATAGAAACCCATCCGGCAACACATCGAATGTACTCAACTCCTTCCGCAAACGCAGACAGCAGCAAGGAGCTTTGCTTCGTTACGGGGCTATCGGCCTTGTTATATTAGGTGTGATTCTATTGATCGTCTGGCTCACCAGTGGATCGAACGCTCCGCTGGCTGGAATGTTCGCGACCGATACACCAACACCTACAATCACCTTCACACCGACGAGCACACGCGTTCCCACTGAAACCCCGACCGTCACCTTTACACCCACGATCACATCCACCGCAACACCTTCCGCGCCGTTCCCTTACACCGTAGTGGAAGGCGATTCGCTCGCAGTGATTGTGGATAAATTCGGGCTGGGCGAGAACGGAATCAAATTAATTCTCTCCTTGAATCCGTTCAACCCGGAAACGGGTGGAGGCATCGACCCAGCCACCCAGATCGTTTATCCCGGTTTGGTATTACTCCTGCCTTACCCGGGCATGCTGCTCCCCACAGCCACGCCGATTCCATCGGATCTGCGGCCTGGAACAGAGATCGAATATGTCATCGAATTGGGCGATACACTTGCCGGTATTGCGGCTAAATTCAACAGTACCGAAGACGCGATCATTGAAGCGAATAATATCGAGAATGCCAATTCACTGTTCGCAGGGCAACTTCTGCTCGTTCCGATCAACCTCGTCACTGTGACCCCCACTCTCCCACCGACAAGCACACCGGTCACGCCTACTGTTCCCGGTCAACCGACGAATACACCGTTGCCGACCTCCGGTAGTTCAGTGACGGGCACGCCCGCGGTCAGCGGAACGTGCACGTATACCGAAAACTCCGGTTACGTCACGCAGTTACAGAATCTGATCAACACCGAGCGCACTGCCAACGGTGTTCCCGCATTGACAACGAATCAAAGATTAACTGCTGCAGCCAGAGCCCATGCTATCGATATGCTCTGCAACAATTACCTGAGTCACACCGGCTTGAACGGCTCCACACCGCAGACCCGCGTCCGCACGCAGGGTTACACGTCCACAGTGGTGCTTGAGCATCTCTTTGCGAGGTATCCATCTTCAGCCAGCGACCCGGTGACCGCATTCAACTGGTGGATGAACGACCCGTTGACCCGCGCCGAAATTCTCAATGGCGCCATCACCGAATACGGTATCGCCTATGTGGCATCTGACGATAGCCTGTTCGGCGGCTACTTCGTGCTGGTTACAGCGGATCAATGATTTTTCTGGACAATTCACTCGGCTTCATGTAAAATACCGCTCCTGTGTCGAAAAATTGACCCAAATCAATAAGTAACGAAAGAGGAAGACCTTGGCTAACATTCAATCCCAGATCAAACGGAATCGCCAGAACGAAAAGCGACGTTTGCGAAACCGAAACATCCGCGGTTCTACCCGCACCGCCGTGTCTCAAGCGCGGGCGAACGTGGCAAAAGCCGCACCCGAATCCAAGGAAGCGGTTATGGCTGCCATCAGCCAGTTGGACCGATCCGCGGGCAAAGGCATCATCCACGCCAACAAAGCCGCACGCTTGAAGAGCCGTCTGATGAAGCGACTCTCCGGTATGGATAAAAAGGGTGAAGCACCATCCGCTGAAGCCAAACCTGTAAAGAAGACACGGGCGAAGAAATCCGCGGAGAAGTAGACATCCGTTTCAGGTCGAGCGGGAGCGCAGGCTCCCGCTTTTTTATTTTCACGGCTGTTATAATCACACGAGTATGTTTGAAAAAGAGCAAGAACTCATCGAAGAAAGAATCAAAGCCTATTGCAAAACGAACGGGATTCCGCTTGCGCCTTTGAAGTGGACCGCGATCCCCTTTTCGGGCGAGTGGGGTATTTCCACATCGTTTTTCCAAACCGCGGCGGATGAAGCGCGCGTTGGACAAGGCACGGGCAAACCCGTCCCTGCGAGGGCGCAGGAGTTGGCAGAGCAGGTCAAAGA
>DAOTZF010000104.1:0-27981 GCA_034434415.1 Anaerolineales bacterium
CTCGAACTGGTCAAGGGCTATTATCCATACACCGGTGTGCTTGGGCACGAGTTTGTAGGCGAAGTTCTCGAAGCAGATGATGAATCGTGGATCGGTCAACGCGTCGTAGGCGAAATCAATGCTGTTTGCAACCAATGCGAACAATGCCTGAACGGACGCCCGACTCATTGCGAGAATCGCACCGTGCTGGGGATCGTTAATCGCGATGGGACGTTTGCCGAATTCACATCATTGCCGATAGCGAATTTACACAAAGTCCCCGCTTCGGTTCCGGACGAGATGGCGGTCTTCACCGAACCCCTCGCCGCCGCGCTGGAGATTCAAGAGCAGATCAACGTTAAACCCAATGACAGGGTTCTGCTCGTCGGCGCGGGGCGGCTCGGGCAACTCATCGCCCAGACCCTTGCCCTCACGGGCTGCGACTTGCGTGTGGTTGCGCGCCACAAACGTCAACAGGAGTTGTTGACCGCGCGCGGGATTCGAATCATCGCTGAAGAGGAAGTGCAACGCTGGCGGTGGGATGTGGTCGTGGAAGCAACCGGGTCGCCAAGCGGGTTTACACTGGCGAGGCAGGCTGTCCGGCCGCGTGGGGCGTTGGTGTTGAAGTCCACGTACAAGGGTGAAATAAACGTCAACTTCTCATCCATTGTTGTGGATGAGATCAATCTCATCGGCTCGCGGTGCGGTCCGTTCGAACCGGCGCTGCGATTGATGGAATCGAAACAAGTTGACCCGACGGTTTTGATCGATGACGAATTTTCATTGGGGGATGCGATACAAGCGTTCGAGCGCGCCGCGCAGGTAGGCGTGCTCAAAGTGTTGATTCAGCCGTAATGTCGGTCTGAATCGATAGCGCCGCAGTTCAACTGCGGCGCTATCATCCATAAAAATCTAATTCTCGTGCGGAAGAGTCCGCTGTGCGCGGGGGAGGTGCACTGTAAACGAAGTGCCGATGCCCATCTTGCTTTTGACCTCGATCCGTCCGTTGTGTCCCTGAACGATCTGTTTGCAGATCGTTAGTCCCAAGCCTGTGCCGGTGGCTTTATTCTCGTGTTCGCGCACGCGATAGAATTTTTCAAACAGATGGGGGATCGATTCGTCAGGGATACCTACGCCGGTGTCCTGCACGCTCATCGAAAGTTCCGTGTCAGTATAATTGCCGTTGATGATCACCGACCCGTTGGGGCGGTTGTATTTGACGGCGTTGCTGACGAGGTTGAGAAGAACCTGTTTGATCTTGTCGCGGTCGGCTTCCATGAGCGGCATATCGTTGGGCACATCCACGCGGATCTGAATGTTCGTTTCCTGCGCTTTGGTCATCATCACGTCGCGCACTTCGTAGAGCAGATCTGCCGCGCTGAAACGCGTCTTGCGGAATTGGACGCGCCCCGATTCGAGTCTTGCGAGGTCGAGGAACGAGGAAGCAAGGGAGTTCAGCCGCAGCGTTTCATTGTGAATGTTGTTGACGATCTGGTCGCGTTGTTCGCGCGACATTTCAGGGCGGAGCAACAGATACGTGGCTGTACTTAATGAAGCAAGCGGCGTACGCAGTTCATGCACAAATTCCTGGATCAGATCCGATTGCTGGAAGAGGCGCGCGTTTTCAATGGCGACTGCCGCCTGCGCCCCCAACACGGTCAGCATGGATTCGTCCGGGTCGGTGAATTTGCCGCGTTTCTTGTTCACCACTTCCAGTACGCCCACGACCTTATTTTTCGTCACCAGGGGGATCCCCAACAACGATTTGGTCGAATACCCGATGGTCTGTTCCACATCGCTGAAGAATCGTTCATCTTTGTGCGCATCTTCAATGCGGACGGATTTACGGTTTGTCACGATCCAGCCTGCAATGCTTTTCTCAAGCGGGATGACCAAACCACGCATGGTCGGTTCGTCGATGTTGGTGGCAACTTGAAAGTACAGTTGTCGCGCCGTATCATCGTATAAGAGAATCGAAGCGGCTTCTGCATAGGTGATATCTGCTGCGGCGCGCACGATGTCATCCAGCAGAGTGTCGAGGTCGAGGGTCGATGCCAGGTCGCGGGAGATTTCGATCAGCCGCAGGTAACTTCCGAGGGTTTGGGTTTTGATCTCAGCCATGGATTGCTCGTTTGATGATCTCCGGCAGGGTCGCTGCGACATCCTCCATGAGGACAACGTCCGCACGGATATTGATGTAGGTGGGTGTATTGTTGATCACGATGAGGTGTGCGCCGCGGTCAACGGCTTGCATTGGGAGCCCCGCCACAGGCAGGACTTCCAGCGAGGAACCGGCGACCAGCATCAAGTCCGCCTGACGCGTTTCGCGTTGCGCTTCAAACCACGCCGACTGCGGCAACTGTTCCCCGAACAATATCACATCCGGTTTGAGGATTCCATTGCAATTTGCGCATAAAGGGATCGTGCCATTTTCGATGTATGCCTGTAAAAACGGTGGCGACTCGTATCGTTTGAAACACTGCGTGCAGGAGAGCGTGCGTATCGTTCCGTGCAACTCGAAGACTTTATTAGAGCCCGCCTTTTGATGAAGCCCGTCAATGTTTTGGGTTGCGATGCTCACCATCGTGCCATGCCGTTCGAGGTCGGCGAGCGCGAGGTGAGCGGCATTGGGTTGCGCGTTGAAAATCTGACTGGCAAGCGGGCGGAACCACTGGAAAAATTTTTCGGGCGATGTGCGAAAGGTGGTGAGTGATGCCGCCTCCAACGGTTCATCGCGGGACCATAAGCCTGTTCCCTCCGAGCGGAAGTCC
Organism: Anaerolineales bacterium; assembly: GCA_034434415.1. GTDB lineage: Bacteria > Chloroflexota > Anaerolineae > Anaerolineales > Villigracilaceae > Defluviilinea. The sequence goes on from DAOTZF010000104.1 coordinate 2,751, forward strand.
GGAATGCCCGATGGGGTGGAGATGCCGGCTCCCGTTAATACAACAATGCGCCTGGCTCTGCGGAATAACCCTGCCGCATCCTCAAGCGCATTCGTCGTCGCGGGAGAGAAACTCATCGCGGCATTGCCTCTCGCTCGACGACAAAATCCACAAGTTTGCTGAATTGCCGCGCGGTGAGGCTTTCAGGCTGGCAAAGTACCGCCGGAGTCTGCAGTCGCGTGGCTTGTACGAAGAGTTCCGGTGCGGGTGTGAGGGTGGTGACGATCTCATGCCCGAGTTTCGCCTGAACCTGGCTTGTCGGCAGTTGCGTATCGGAACGGATGCGGTTGTTCAATACGGGGTGGATGTTCTTGGTGTTCACACCGAAGGAATGCAGGTCTTCGATCATTGCTTTTGTGGTGATGATGGTGTTTGGGTTGCCCTCCAAAACCACGAAGATCTCATCGCAGTGGGGGAGGATCACCTGTGTAAATGGCTGTAAACCTGCACCAAGGTCAAGAATGGTGAAGCGGGCAAGGCTGCCGAGTTTGCTGGCTATCGCCTCGTAGTTCGCGCTCTGACTGATAAGGTGCATATCTCGTGGACGATCCGAGGCAAGCAGAACCTTGACTCCCGACGCGTGATGCACAAGCAGTTCGCGGACTCTGTCGCGGGTGATCTCTGTTAGTTTGGTTTGGCTCAGCAGGTCTGCCAATCCGTGTGAGGCGGTCAGACCGAGTTCCAGGGCGAGCGCGCCGCGCCCGGGCAAAGTCTCCGCGACGGTCACATCACTTCGAGTGCGCGCTTGCAACCCCGCCGCGAGGTTGAGCGCGACCGTTGTCGCTCCGAGACCGCCGCGCGCGCTGATCACACCGATCACAAAGCCGGTGCCAGCGTCTCTGACAGAGGCGCCATCACCTTTTTTCTCACTGGCACGCGCAAGCAGCGCCTTGACGCGCGCCTGAAGTTCGGAAGGATGCGTGGGTTTGGTCAGGTAATCGTTTGCGCCCACTTCGAAACCGATCACCTTGTCGTTCATTTGGGTCTTGGCTGTGAACATGAGGATGGGCGTTTCCATGGTGGAGGGGTTTGCCCTCAAACGCCGAGTGACTTCATAACCATCCATATCCGGCATCATGATGTCGAGCAGGATCAGGTCCGGGTCTTCGTCGAACGCCTTATCCAATCCCTGTTGCCCGTTGGTGGCCGCGCTGATCTGATAGCCCTGACGCTGGAGCATCAGTCCGACCAGCCTCAGGGTGTCGAGGTCATCATCAATGATGAGGATTTTTTCGCTCATGTTGTGTTTTGCCGTGAGATAGTGAAGTACAGTCTAGCATAAAGCAGGCTTGAGGGCAAGCCGTATGCCATGCCTGCAAGTATGCTATAATGAAAATGCATTTTGGGGATGACAGGCTTCGACGGGAGAGGCTGGTCCCGGAATGCGAGCCGAGAGGCGCCGAACTCGTAAACTCAGCGCAAACAATCAAGTGCCAATCGCACTTCCTACGCCGCTATGCCCCTCGCCGCGTAAGCGATGAGACCATAACGGTCAACATCCACAGTTGATGTTGCGTCCGCCGGAGCCGCCCTCCACCCGGTGACGGACCGGGCGAAACAATGGTGTGAGTGCCGCGCATGACTCTGCTAAATGTGCGAAAGATCAGCAGATGGTCACAGGGTTACCTGCCCGCCGAGATCCCTGTGATGACTACTTTCGGTGGGCTACGCTCGTAGATTTCCGAGGGTCGAGTCTTTCGGACCCGGGTTCAATTCCCGGCATCTCCACAAGGATCGTTCCGCAGTTCAACTGCGGAACGACTTTTTTTGCTCTTGACAACTATATCCGTCGCGGATATATTGTGGAAATGACTGTAACAAACCCCGCTTCGCCTTTAACTCCCGCTGTCTTTCATATACTACTCGCGCTTTCCGCAGGAGAACGCCACGGCTACGGGATTATGAAACAAGTCGAAGTTGACTCGCAGGGAAAAGTCACGATGGGACCGGGCACCCTCTACGGGTCGCTCAAACGGATGCTCGATGCCGGATTGGTGCGAGAAAGCGATAAACGCGTCGACCCTGAAATGGACGATGAGCGCCGCATCTACTATCAGATCACGGGTGCCGGCGCACAGGCGCTCGCCGCGGAACTCGAACGCTATAAACGTATTATCACCTTAGCGCAGGAAAAAAAACTGTATCCGAAAACATATGGTATTTGACCAAAGCACAGTTCGCACGCTTTACAAGAAACTGTTGAGCTTCTACCCAAAAGGATTCAGGGAACAATTTGCCGATGCCATCGAGCAGACCTTCAATGACCTTTGGAACGAGAAGCGGCAGTCGAAAAAAGAATTGATTGATTTTGTGCTTTGGAGCTTCCTCGATACTGCGATGGGGATTTTTAGGGAGCATCAATTGTTCATGTCCCAAGGAGATCTCATGCACACCATACTTAAGCCTCTCGGTTTATCATCGTCCATTAGTTTTCTCCTCATCCTTCCGTTCATAATCATGGAGGTCGTCAACCGCCGAAATCTCAATCAAGAATTCCCCTTCGCGTTGTTTTTTATCCTATGGCTCAATATGTTTGCCATCAGCCTCATCCTGCTGCCGATCGCGCGAGGCTGGTGGATGCGGAATCGTGAGACGGCGAATCCTGTTTCCGCACAGGGAACTGCGTCGCTCGCAAACCCCAAGGTGACGGCGATCGTCAGTATCGCCCTTTTTCTAATCCCTGTGATTCTTTTTTTTCTGACTTCGCTGGGTTGGGAGCCCTTGGATCGCGTGTTCAACGGTCCCAACCCTGAAGAACCGTATATCCCCGGTCAGATCATCGTCCTCGGTCTCATATCGATCCCAATCGCGTCGGGAATCGTTGCCGGCAAGCCGATCGTTAGTGCTCTGCGGGCTGGACGCAGTTTGTTTACCTATCCCCTCCATCTGCTCATCGTTGCCCTGATCGCAGTTCTCTTCGCAGCCGGCGTCGTCAACCTCCTCATTGACCAATGGCCCTGCTTCATGGGTGTGCCGAACTGCGACTGACAATTGTGTTATAAAAGGCGGATGAAAAAACTATTTCTTGGATGTATTCTCCTCCTCGCCGCCTGCCAGACCTCGACTACGAATCCGACGTCGACACCTGAGACTTCATTCTTCCCGACATCCACGCCTCTTCCCGCCCTTCTGCCTGATACCCCCACCCCCGAACCGACTCAAACCTTCGAACCTTCACCGACTTCGCTCCCGCGTTACTTCACCAACGAATTCGATTCATCCATCGCGGGCTGGGTGGTTTTACAGGCTGGGAACGAGTCGGTTCCCGCAGTCAACATTGCCAATAGTTCCCTCCTCCTCCAAATGGACTCTCCATTCACCTGGCTTTACGCCCTCTATGGACCGGAAGAGTATGACGATGTTCGCATCGATACGCAATTTCAAAACATGGCTGGCACGCCTGCCTCGGCTGGCTTGGTCTGCCGCTATGGCGATGAACAGGGCTGGTTTGAATTCAACGTATCCACAGATGGGACGTACAACATTCTGTACGGCAAATGGCTGAGTGTCGGTGTTGCCGAATATCTCCCCGTCACAGAGGATGGTTCATCAACGTTGATCCAACCCAGCGGGTCGACTCAAACGATTGGCCTCCTCTGCGAGGGGGAAATCCTTACATTATATATAAATGATGCCGTTCTCCGCCGCGTGGACGTGGAACGCTTCGGTCTTGCAGAAGGCAAGGTGGGCATGACGGCTTCTTCCTTTGAGAATATTCCCATCGTCCTTGCGTTTGATTGGGTGAGAGTAAGCGAGCGATGAACCTCTCCGTTACATCGTGACACTTCCCCCAAATTCCATGACCGAGGATTTTGAGGGAGGTTGTGTGAGGCGGGAAATCCAATTCAATTTCTACACCATGTTAACAGTTTTCTTGCGCAAAGCGATTAAGATTTGAGCAATTGGAATCTATAGCAAGGAGACTCTTATGGGCAAAATCATTGGTATCGACCTCGGCACGACAAACTCTGTTGTTGCAGTGATGGAAGGTGGGACACCGACCGTCATTTCTACCGCGGAGGGTGGGCGACTCTGCCCGTCGGTGGTGGCGTTCAACAAGAACGGCGAACGACTCGTTGGTCAGACAGCGAAGCGGCAAGCGGTGGTGAATCCCGAGAACACAATTTATTCCATCAAACGGTTCATCGGTCGTCACTTTGAGGAGACCGAAGTGGAACGCAAGATGGTTTCATATCAAGTGGTGCCGGGATCCTCAAACGATGTGCGCGTGAAGATTCCTGTCACGAACCGCAAATATTCCCCGCAGGAAATTTCTGCCATGGTGTTGGGCAAGTTGAAGTCCGATGCCGAAGCGTATTTGGGTCAGCCGGTCACGCAGGCGGTGATCACTGTCCCCGCGTATTTCAACGACAGCCAGCGTCAGGCGACAAAAGACGCGGGCAAGATCGCGGGTCTGGAAGTGATGCGCATCATCAATGAGCCGACCGCCTCCGCGCTCGCGTACGGACTCGATAAAAAGAAGGATGAAACGATTCTCGTCTTCGACCTCGGCGGCGGCACGTTCGATGTGTCGGTGCTGGAAGTGGGCGAAGGCGTGATCGAAGTGAAAGCCACGAACGGTGACACACACCTCGGCGGCGACGACTGGGACCAGAAGATCGTCAACTGGGCGGCGGATGAATTCAAGCGCGAACAGGGCATCGACTTGCGCAATGACCGCCCCGCGTTGCAACGCCTGCGCGAAGCCGCGGAAAAGGCGAAGATCGAACTTTCCACGATGATGGAGACGGAGATCAATCTGCCGTACATCACCGCGGACGCTTCGGGACCGAAGCACATGCAATTGAAACTCAGCCGCGCAAAGTTCGAGCAGATGACCGAGGACCTGCTTGCTCGTTGTCGTCATCCGTTTGAAGCCGCGTTGAAAGATGCAGGCATGTCGGCGGATAAACTTGATGAGGTCGTTTTGGTCGGCGGTTCGACACGCATGCCGATGGTGCAGGAGTTGGTCCGCAAGTTGACAAACGGAAAAGAGCCGAACAAAGGCGTGAACCCCGATGAGGTGGTCGCGGTCGGCGCGGCGATTCAAGGCGGCGTGCTTGGCGGCGAAGTCAAGGATATTTTGTTGCTGGACGTGACCCCGCTTTCGTTGGGCGTCGAGACGATGGGCAGTGTGATGACCAAGATGATCGAGCGCAATACGACCATCCCCGTCCGCAAGACCGAAACGTATTCCACCGCCGCAGACAACCAGACCGCGGTGGACATCCACGTTCTGCAGGGCGAGCGCCCGATGGCGAACGACAACATGTCGCTTGGGCGATTCCGACTCGACGGCATCCCGCCCGCGCCGCGCGGCGTCCCACAAGTGGAAGTGACGTTCGATATTGACGCGAACGGCATTTTGAACGTGACCGCGAAAGACAAAGCCACAGGCAAGGAACAGAAGGTCACGATCACAGCTTCGACCAACTTGAACAAGAATGACATTGATCGTATGGTGAACGAAGCGCGGCAGCACGAAGCGGAAGACCGTAAGCGCCGCGAGTTGATCGATGCCAAGAACACGGCGGACAGCCTCGTATATCAAACCGAGAAGGCGCTACGCGACCTCGGCGACAAGGTTCCCTCTGCCGAACGCGGCGAGATCGAAACCAAGATCAACGACCTCAAGTCTGCCGCACAAAGCGACGATATTAATCGCATCAAACAGGCGTCTGAAAAAGTGGAGCAAGCCTTCCACGCCTTGAGCCAGCAACTCTACGCGCAAGGTCAGCCGCAACCCGAAGCGCCGGGTGGACCGTCCACACCGCCGACAGATGGCGACGTGATCGACGGCGAAGTGAAAGAGTAATACATCAGACTTCCGAAGTCTCAAAGACTTCGGAAGTCTTTTTAGAGTGAGAAATTTTCGCAAGAACGAACTGGCTTTGAGTTTCGTTAATAACGATAAACTCAAAACCCTTTTGTTATATAATCCTTCCAATGCAAAAACGAAATCGCTTGAACATTAAATTGCTGATTCCCATCCTCATCTTGTCGGGGATTGGCATATATTTCATCCCTCCTGTCCATGCCCGGTTTGCGCCGCGTATGGACCTGGTATACGCACAGATCAAATACCTCATTAATCCGCCAGAAGAGGCTGTTTTCCAACCGCAGCAACAATCGCAGGTTGATCTTGCTGTGACGCAGATGATGCAGACGCATGTAGCGAGCCAAACTCCGCAAGCGTCCCTCGCTCCTACAACGGGACCTACGCTGACACCGACAGTCACTTCGACGCCTCTGCCTGAGTCTGTGATTTTGCCGGGCATCACGTATGTTCATCAGCATAATCGCTGGAATTATTGCGGTCCTGCAAATTTGACCATGGCGCTGAATTTCTGGGGCTGGGAAGGGGATCGTGACGATGTCGCGCGCGTGGTCAAGCCGGGGGATGGAGACCCGAAAAAGGATTTTATCCAACAGGGCTTTCCGGACAAGAACGTGATGCCCTATGAATTAGTGGATTTCGTAAATGAAGAGACCGAATACCGCGCTCTCTACCGCTATGGCGGTGATATGGATTTGATCAAACGCCTGCTGGTTGCCGGGTTTCCCGTCGTCGTGGAAAAAGGATATTATGAGCGTGATGCCAATGGCAAAATTGATTGGTTGGGCCATTATCTTTTCACTACAGGTTATGATGACGCGCGAGGCGGCTTCATCGCGCAGGATTCGTATCTGAAGGATAAGAATGACAACCCGATCGGTGAAAGCATACTCAGTGAGTATGAGATTTATCAAGATGGCTGGCGAAATTTCAACTACCTGTTCATTGTGGTGTATCCTCCAAATCGCGAATCGGAAGTGATGGATCTGTTGGGCACATGGGCGGATGCGGAATGGGCAGCGCAACACGCGTTGGATATTGCCAACGAAGAGATCACCACTCTAAGCGGGAACAACTTGTACTATGCATGGTTCAATAAAGGAACAAGCCACGTGGCTTTAAATCAATACGTGGATGCGGCTACTGCCTACGACGAAGCATTCGCGTTGTATGAATCATGGGATACCAAAGAGCAAAACCGTCCGTATCGCATGATGTGGTTTCAAACCGGACCGTACTTTGCCTACTACTATTCTGCACGCTATCAAGATGTGATCAATCTTGCCGATACCACGTTGAACATCACGATTTCCAAACCCACACTAGAAGAATCCCTGCTGTGGAGGGGACGCGCGTATTACATGATCGGGAACACTCAGGCTGCAATAAGTGATTATCGCGCAGCGCTGAAAGTCCACGTGAATTGGGGTCCGGCGGTGCAGGCTTTGCAGGATCTGGGAGTTCAGCCATAGCGTTTGAAAGTTGGCAAGTTTAAACGTTCGAACGTTCAAACCTTCAAACATGAAACTATTGCATTTTGCCGACGCCCATATTGACATGGCAAACTACGGACGCCACGACCCCGAAACGGGTCTGCCTCTGCGCGTGCTGGATTTCCTCAAGTCGCTGGATACGATCGTGGACGCGGCGATCTCTCAACGGGTGGACTTGGTCATTTTTGCGGGGGACGCCTACAAAGACCGCGCACCCGCGCCGACCTTCCAACGCGAATGGGGCAAACGCATCATGCGATTGTCACAGGCAAAGATTCCAACCTTGCTGCTTGTTGGGAATCACGATCTATCGCCTGCCGCGGGGCGTGCACACGCGATTCAAGAATTCGATACCCTGCAAGTGCCCTTCATCAGGGTTTTACAGAAGCCTGAGTTTTTGACTCCGCACGATCTGTGGGATGTGCCTGTTCAAGTGATTGCCATGCCGTGGATCACGCGTTCCGGCTTCATGGCATCCGTTGAATCGAGTGCCGTGGATACGAAAGAATTGTTCTCGAATATCGAATCTCGAATATCGGAACTTGTCGAAGGTTGGATCGAAGAAGCGGACAAGAAGCTTCCGTTGATCCTCACTGCCCACGCCTCCGTCGAAGGCGCGACGTTCGGCATGGAGCGGATGGTAATGCTGGGGAGTGATCTGGTGCTGCCGACTTCGCTCGTGAAAGACCCGCGGCTCGATTATGTAGCGATGGGGCATATCCACAAACCGCAGGATGTGAACGAAGGGAATCATCCACCCGTCATTTACCCGGGCTCCATCGAGCGGATCGATTTCGGTGAAGCGAAGGATGATAAGTTCTACATCATTGCCGAGGTGGAGCGCGGGAGCGCAAAAGTCGAGTGGAAAAAAATCGAGGGCACGCGTCCGTTCATTGAAGGCAAAGCAGTTGTAACGTCGAACGAGAACGTGACCGAATTTCTGAAATCCAAATTACCGAAGGATATGTCGAACGCGATCGTCAAACTGACGGTCGAATATCCGCGCGAGTGGGACGCGTTGATCGACGAATCCGCATTGCGGAAGTTTGCCGCCGACGCATTCGAGTTTCATCTGGTGAAAAGACCCAAAGTGGAGGCGCGCGTCCGCATCCCGGAAGGGCAGGTGGTGAGCAGTATGAGTCCGCTCGACCTGCTCGGTCAATACTTCGATTCGGCGAAGGTGGGTGACAAAGACGAGTTGCATAAGCTCGCGCAGGAGATTATTTTGGAAGAAGACCGATCGTAAATCAAAAATCGTAAGTCGAAAGAGGTGAGATGTCGCAGAAAAATTCCAACTACCGCTGGTTCGTTGTGATCATCTTTTTCTTCTTCATGTTGTTGCACCAGACCGACAAGTTGATGATCGGCTCGCTGCAATTACCGATCACTGAAACATTCGGTATCGGCATCCGGGAATGGGGGAGGATCAATTCGGTTGCCTTGATCGTTGCCACGATCCTGTATCCGATCTGGGGGTATCTTTACGATCACTACACGCGCGCCAAACTACTTTCGCTGGCTTCGCTCATCTGGGGTGTGACCACGATGTTCAGCGCGTGGGTTCGCACGTATCCTCAATTCCTGGTGACGCGTGCCTCCACGGGTGTGGACGATTCATCCTACCCGGGTCTATATACGCTGGTGGCGGATTATTTCAGCCCCGAGATGCGCGGCAAGGTGTATGGGTTTCTGCAGCTCGCTCAACCCATCGGCTATTTGCTCGGAACGATCCTGGCGTTGATGGTCGCGCCGATGATCGGTGGATGGCGTTCCATTTTTTATATTACAGGCTCACTGGGAATCGTCATTGCCTTATTTATCTATTTCGGCGTGAAGGATTTACCGCGCGGCAAGGCGGAGCCTGAATTCGAAGGCATGGAGGCGAAGCAGATCGAACACTTCCATTTTTCGTGGCAGGAGGCGCGGGATATCTTCAAGAAAAAGACCATGTGGTTCATCTTTGCGCAGGGCTTTGCCGGCAACTTCCCGTGGAATGTGATCGTGTATTTCTTCTTCGGGTATCTGATGACCGAGCGCGGCTACGATAATAATTCGGTGCTGTTGACCATGGCGCCTGTGATCCTTATCCTCGCGGCGGGATATTTCGTCGGCGGTTACCTCGGTGACATGCTTTTCAAGCGCACAAGGAAGGGAAGGCTCATTGTTTCAAGTCTGGGTGTTTTGATGGGCGCAATTTTTCTCTATTTTGCAATTTCCACACCGGTGGAAGAACGCACACAGTTCTTCATCTTGATGTGTTTGACGGCGATCTTCATGCCGCTTTCCTCTCCTAATGTCATTGCAACGGTGTACGATGTGACCGTGCCTGAGGTTAGAAGCACGGCGCAATCCGTGGAATACTTTGTGGAAAACACAGGCGCAGCGCTTGCCCCCTTCATTGCGGGTGAACTTGCCGCGTCGTCTCTGGGTCTGACGAATACCATCCTCACTCTTTGTATCGGCGCGTGGTCTCTCTGTTTCCTCTTCTATATCGGCGCGTTCTTTACGATCGAGAAGGACACAAGCGACCTGCGGAATCAAATGGCGGAACGCGCGAAGACAATGTGATTTTGCAGGGGCACGACATGTCGTGCCCTTGTATTTTCAAATGGTATAATCTTCAAAAGAAAATAAATTCCACAACTTGTGGGTATCCAGCAAGGAGCAAGCCATGTCCGGTCATTCCAAATGGTCCACCATCAAACGCAAAAAAGGTGCGGCGGATGCCAAACGCGGCGCGATTTTTACGCGCCTCGCGCGTGAGATCACCATTGCGGCACGCGAAGGCGGCGACCCCGATTCAAACTTCCGCTTGCGCCTCGCCGTGGATAAAGCCCGCGCAGAGAATATGCCCAAGGACAACATCGAGCGCGCCATCCGTCGCGGCACCGGCGAAGACAAAGATGCCGCCGCGTTCGAATCCATCATGTACGAAGGCTATGCCCCGCACGGCGTTGCGGTTTTGGTCGAAACGGTCACCGATAACCGCAACCGAACGGTTTCTGACCTTCGTCACGCGTTCAGCAAGGCGGGCGGCAACATGGCGGAACTCGGCGCGGTCAGTTGGCAGTTCGAACGCATCGCCTATTTTTCGTTCCCCTCCAGTGCGATGAATTTTGACAAAGCCTTTGAACTCGGCATCGAAGCAGGCGCGAACGATGTTGTCGAAGATGAGGGAATGATCGAGATCACCGCGCCGGTCGAGTCCTTCAAGATCATCGCCGACGCGTTGCACAAGGCTGGCGTCCAGCCTGAGGATGCGAGTCTGCGCATGCACCCGAAACAGGAGATCGAACTCGGCGCTGAGGATGCCGCACAAGTGCTACGCGCGCTCGAATCCATCGAAGAGTTCGACGATGTGCAGAATGTCTACTCGAACCTCAAAGTTTCGGATGAAGCGTTAGCCGTGCTCGAAGCCGTATAATTCATAGGGGCGGACCTGCGTGTCCGCCCTTTTTATTTAATGACCCTCGCCCTCGGCATTGACCCCGGCACGGCAACAACTGGATACGGACTCGTGCGCCTCGCGCCTGACGGGGATTTGGTCGCTGTCTCCTTCGGTGTTATCTCCACTCCAAAAGATGCAACCGCATCTGCCCGGTTGGAAATGATATACACCCAGCTTAAAAAACTCGTCAAGCAATATCAACCCGATACCGCGGCAGTCGAAAAATTGTTCTTTGTCCGCAATGTGACAACGGGTATCGCGGTAGGGCAGGCGCGCGGAGTTGTTCTGTTGGCTCTGCAACAAGCCGGACTCGAAGCCTTCGAGTACACCCCGAAGGAAGTCAAACAAGCGGTGGCAGGATATGGCAACGCCGAAAAGAAACAAGTGCAGGAAATGGTGCGCGCGCTCCTGCAAATGGATTCCATCCCCAAGCCCGACGACGCCGCCGACGCGCTGGCGATCGCCATCACGCATTTGAATACGAAGAGGTATTAATTCACCACAGATAAACGCGGATGAACAACCAGGTTTGGATGAAAGGACATCCAAAATTATCCTTTTTATCTGTGTTCATCTGTGGTTAAATAGAGGCATGATCTCAACCCTTCGCGGAGAAATCACGCAAATCGAAGAAACATCCATCATCGTTGAAGTTGGCGGTGTCGGGTTGCGCGTCTTTGTCCCTGCGCCGCTGCGGACGCGTGCCAAGACGGGGGAAGCCGCGTTCTTGTTCACACATCTTGTTGTCCGCGAGGACTCGTTAACGCTTTACGGCTTTGAATCGCAAACCGACCGCGACCTGTTCAACATCCTGCTCGGCGTGGACGGAGTGGGTCCCAAGGTCGCGTTGTCCGTCCTGTCAACGATGACGTTGGATGCGATCCAACGCGCGATCTTTGCCGATGAAGCGGAGTTGCTGAGTCGCGTGCCGGGGGTGGGCAAAAAGACCGCGCAGAAGATCGCGCTCCACCTCAAGGACAAATTGAAACCGCTCGATGGCTTGAGGCAGGTTGCCCAGCTGTCCGACGCGGATTCGGAAGTACTCGCCGCACTCACCGCGCTGGGTTATTCTGTCGTGGAGGCGCAGTCCGCGATTCAGTCCATCCCGAAAGACGCCTCCGGCGATCCTGAAGAACGGTTGCGTCTGGCGTTGCAGTATTTTCAGTGAACCGCAGACCCTAAAGGTCTCGAAGACCTTTAGGGTCTTTTATGAACAATGAACGACCACGATCTGCTTGAAAAATACGAACCGGTCTTGCGATTCGCGAGGAGCGAACGCTTCTTCCCGATGGCGGTGGAACAATATCTCGAACGCTGTCACATTCTGCCAAGCGGTCCGCTTGGCGCGGCGGAACTGCTTTTCCATTTGAATGAGCCGCCTGCCACCATGATCGGTAAACTCGAAGGCGGACAATACTATCTGCGTTTCATCAACGAGCCGTTGTACGATTCGGATGCGTGGGTATGGTTGGGAGTCTCGTCGGTGATCGCAATGGCGGCGGGATATTATTTTCTTGGCTGGGCGGGAGTGGAAATCGCCGTCGCGCTTGCGCTGATCGCCGCGTTGATCATTTTCATGCTCGCCTCGACGATTCGTTTGCGAATCATCCCCGCCGCACTTGTCGCATTATTAATTGTTGCATTACTTGCCGCGCCGATCTGGTTCTTTCTTCGCCCGAGCGACGTGGTGAGCACCGCAGTGGAATATCTCCTTCTGCTTCCCATTTATTTGCTTCTAGTCTTCTATTTTTCCATTCGCACCATGAAATTTATTTTCGACCGCATTGTCCCCGAACTGCCCGGCGTTATGATGGATATGCTCTCCCAAGCCACCGAGACCATCGCGCGCAAATCCTATTTCGAATATGCAAAGATTCTCGAGAAGGATTCCCAGCCCGTCTACTACGGACGCGTCGTGCGCGAACAGGATGCAGAGGGGAACAACTGGACGATCTTGCAATACCATTTTTTCTACGCGTTCAACGACTGGCGTCTCGCGGCGAACGGCATGAACCATCACGAAGGCGATTGGGAGATGGTTGCCGTGTATCTCAAGAACGCTTCACCCCACGCGGTCTTGTTCTCCCAGCACGGCGCGGGCAACATCGAATTGTGGGAGCAGGTCATCAAGGCGAAGGATAAAAACGAAAAGGACACCACACATCCCGTCGTCTACGTCGCGCTGGGATCGCACGCTAACTACAGCAAGCCCGAGGTGATCCGCTCGCCGAACCTGTACGAGGCGGGACGCGTCCAACGCTTCCTCTACTGGATGGACGGCTTGATCCACACCCTCTTCCTCCTGATCAATCCCAACCAGAAAGCCCGTCAGATCGCCCTCAAGGAACTCACCGCGCAACGGACGAATTTCCTCGCAGAAGATGCCTTCATTTATATGCGGGACGAAGCGGATCATTACGTGGTCAGCCTGCCCATGGAAATTGCGTGCGGCGATGGATTTCGCGTTGGTTATCAGGGCGAAAACCTGCGCGAACCTGTTGTCAAATCCAGCAGTTATCTTAAGCGTATCATGTCTGACCGCAAGGTGACGCGCCCTACCGTGAAAGAATGGCGGCGCGTGATTTTAAATCCCGAACCGGATTGGGTGAACTATAAAGGCTTATGGGGAGTGAAGAGTTTGCTGAAAGACGAATCCGGTCCGCCGGGACCGAAATGGAATAGACCAGATAAATTACTCACTGTGAATCCACGCAGGAGATGGGAGAAGCCGCTGGAGTGGCTGCGGGAGTTGGAGAAGCATAGGTGAATTGTAGGCAATTTGTTGGTTGACAGGGAAACGGGGGGGGGGTATACAATATTTGTATATTCAAACAATAGATCAACGGCAAAATAAGGAGGTTATGCTAATGCAATCCCAAAACGTAATTACAGTGCTGGTTGCAGATGATCACCCTTTGGCTCTCGAAGGAGTGCGTTCTATTCTTGAAAAAGCCCATGATATAAAAATCATAGCGGAAGTTCAGGACGGCAATGAGATCAAACCGAAGGTTGCCGAGTTGCGTCCGCGGATCTTGTTGCTGGATTTGAAGATGCCAAACTTGGATCCGGTTGAAATGGAACGGTGGGTGAGGGAAAACCACCCTGAAACATTAACACTGGTGTTAACCGCTCACGATAAAGACGCCTACCTGGCAAACATAATGGACGCAGGCGCGGTGGGATATCTGGATAAAAAACTGCGGGCAAATGATTTGATCGCCGCCATTCGCCGCGCGGTGCGCGGTGAATTTCTATTTGACAAGGAACAAATCGAACGGGCAAAACGTTGGAGAGAAGATGTAACTGAAAAATGGGAGAGTTTATCGAAGCGCGAACGAGAAGTGTTGCAACTTCTGACGGAAGGACAAGATAATAACGCGATTGCTGTATCTTTAGGAATCTCGATCAATACCGTGGAAAAGCATTTGAAGAATATTTACAAGAAATTAGGGGTTGCCTCCAGAACCGAGGCTGTTCATTGGTGGACGGAAAAAGGTACGGATTTCCGTACTTGAAGTGGAACGTTGCTGGTGCTATAGTTGCTTGGTAAACTAGTTAGTGAGAGGGGTTTAGGACTTCTTGTAAGAAAGTCAAATTCACAAGGCATAAAGAGTAACCATGAAAAAAAATATCTCAACCATAATTATTGTACTTCTATTGGTCTTAGGGGTAGCGATGCCTCAAGGATCGGTTGCAGCAGCCTCATGTTATGCTTCAACTTGTTACCAGAAAAACCCTGCTACTTATACAAATTCAAGCGGGTTTATTTGCTCGCATAGCAGTTTTACATACACAGTCTCCGGCTCTTTTGAACAAACAGGGACGAATGGGAGAGTTCGCGTAGAGTTGAGATACAGCAATCCCTCGGACCCAGATAACGGTGGAGGCTGTCAGGCAAACTGGTCAAGAGCCACTGTTGTTACAGCAAATTCAACCACTAAGCAGTTGTTCGCAAAAGCAAATAAAACCAGCACACCTTCAAATAAACACAGCAGGTATATTTGGGCGTCGCCTACTTTAAGTGCGGGCGCTTCAATTTACAGTTTTATGATAGATGGATCGGTCACCGTAACCGCTTGGGCCGGCATATCAGCCACTGTTTGCTCAGGTAACAATAATACAGGCGAACCTTGTACATATAACCCGCTGATATCATATAGCGGATAATATGTATTTGCGCAAGATCTACTACAAAGAGGAAATAATGAAAAAGAAACTAACAACCGTGAATGTGCTCGCAGTGCTAATAGCCGTAACCACGTTAGCAGCCGTAAACTTAAATCGCCTATATATATCACCCTCACAGCAGGAAAATAACATCACTGCTGAATTAAAGTGGATTTCCTATGACGCAGGGCATGTGGCAATTGAGTATGATATCAATGGCGTAATTCAAACACAGTATGGGGATTATACAGATTGCCCCATTGGTGTCTCAGAAGTATCCAATACTACTGGGAAAAATATTGCAGGAGAAACCTACACATCGTGTCGATTTATATCTGAAGGTAGATATTCCGTCACACAATTCTTTTATAATGATTTTCAAAGCAAAACTCCAAAGAAAGTAAAAGTCAAAATCGGAGATATTACGTTCTTTTCAGTTCAGAGCGGTAAAGAAATTCATATTCCCCTGGTCAAGACATTTACTTTTGATCTGCCTGATCAACCTTCTTCAAAAGTAGCATCGTTCCCAAGTCAAGTAGTAGAAGCAAATGGTATTGAAATGTTTGTGAGCAAAGCGGATTTTACGCCTCGCTTGGCTAAAGTTGATGCCTGCGTTACGCTTCCAGATAATGGGGATTGGGGCATAGATGCCTACATCGTGATGGGAGATCAAGTGACCCCTATCGATTATTGGGAAATCCCCAATTTTAGAAACCCTGAGACGCTCAGAAACAACAAGAGGTGTTTTAGAGTCATTGCATCAAATGTGCCAGATTTTAGAAAAATGAAGCTAGGCGAAATTTCTTTTGTTGTGAATAAGATTTATCGGAATATGCCAGATTGCACGGACGCGGTTGGTTTTGAAAAAATCAAAGATGAGCTTGAGGCGTATGGAATTAAGATCGAACCGGATCCCGCAGGATACTATTGTTTCAGCGGTCCTATTATCGATCTAGGGGATGCTGGTGCGAATGCTCATTTGTTTAACTATATTGGAGAAGCTTTGAAGGAAGAAATCGAAGGTCCATTGACAATTACAATCAACTAGCAAGCAACTAAGACAGCCTGCGCCTTTGTTAACTTCGCTGCGGCTCAGGTTGTCTTTCCTATTAACAAAATATGAAAAGAATCATTAATCACATAACTCTCTTTAGCCTTCTTTTTTCTGGATGCTCCGTAACTTCACAACCAGAAAAACAAATCACGCCTCCTGTCGTTGCAATCGAAACTCCTTCGGCAAATACTGTTGTATCTCCCTCTCAAGCTGATGACGGTGTAATCCAAGCAACTCCAACCATGCCGCTGTCTTATGAGTTTCTCTCCTCCGCTATTGTTCGCAATAGACCCGGAACTATGACCTTCGAAGTGTCGGCAACACTTACACAATCTACTTTCCAGTTCAGAGTAGATGCATTAGTTCCACCAGAATTCGAATTTTCCTACCCTGATTACATTTACCCTAATATTTACAAAAGCGTCGAGCTTTCATTTTCGCCACCCCTTGAAATTGAACAAATAGGTGGTGGGGGTGGAAGTGGAGCAGTGGATGGGAAATTCACCCTAGATAGTGAAATGGATTACCGGATATTAAACTTAGTCACTTTGGGACAGATTTTTCATCTCAAAGCAGTAATCTTGTTTAACGAGTTTACAGCTATTACAGAACCTGTTCCATTTGAGATAATCTTGACAGTGAACTGAAATCTATTATTTTTCCCACCGCGCATACACCGCCTGTGACAACAACCTGCCCGCGCTTTGCTCGCGCGTGACTAGTTCTCCCATTTCAATTTTCCCTCCAAATCCATTCATCATATCTTCTATTGCCTGCGCGACGTGAATCGCCGAGGCGCGCACGGCGTAAATTGTCGTGACAACGAACAATGGCTTATCGCTCAAACATGCGCGGCAAGCTTCGAGCAATGTCGGCAGCGACTTGTACACTTCCCACACTTCGCCTTTGGGACCGCGCCCAAATTTGGGCGGGTCGAGAATAATCCCGTCGTATTTCACCCCGCGTCTTCCTTCGCGTTGCACGAATTTCAATGCGTCGTCCACGATCCAGCGGATGGGTGCGTCACCCAAGCCAGATAACTCCTGATTTTCGCGCGCCCAACTCACGGATTTTTTGGAAGCGTCCACGTGAGTCACTTTGGCTCCGGCAGAGGCGGCGGCTAGGGAGGCAAGCCCTGTATAGCCGAATAAATTTAAAACATTTACTTCGTGCCCTTTGTGTCCTTCGTGGTGAATCAGATTCGTAAACCAATCCCAATGCGTGGCAACTTCGGGGAACACACCCAGGTGACGCCCGGGTGTCGTCATCACTTTGAATGTGAGTCCGTTCTTTGATTGGGGGAGCGGATAGCGCATCTTCCAATGCTCCTCCACTTTCTTTTTGATATCCCAATGACCCCCGCTTTCCTCGCCAGTGGGGACAAAGACCGCGTCCGCGTTCTTCCATTCGGAGGTCGACGCGCGTTTCCACATCGCCTGCGACTCGGGTCGCACAAAAACATATTTGCCGAATCGTTCCAACTTCAAGCCGTCGCCGCTATCGAACAGGGCGTAATCTTTCCAGTTTGTCGCTTCAAGCAGGATGAATGAGCTTTCCAATTCTCTACTTCTCCGAATGTAGGGGCACAGCAAGCCAAGAAACGGTTTTGACGATCATACGTTTCGCTGTGCCCTTGCATGACCGTGATAGGACAACAGAGGGGCTGCCAAGATAGGTTACTTCACCTTGCTTTTTCCCATAAACGGCGTATAATGTGGGAAATAGTGGTAGAAAGTGGTAAGAACGCCGGCACTCCCGGCGTTCACCAGTTAAGAGGATAAATAGCACAAATGTTCTTAGGTCAGTTCCAGCACAACCTCGATGATAAGGGTCGCCTGATGATCCCGGCGCGCTATCGCGACTTGCTGGCGGCTGGCGCCTTCATCACACAGGGATTCGACAAGTGTCTGATGGTAATGACCGATGCGTACTTTAAAGAAGTGTACGAACGCATCAACAACATGAACATGGCAGACGCCTCTGCCCGCATGTTGCGCCGACTCATCCTCTCGAACGCGTACCCAGTGGAAGTGGACAAGGTCGGGCGCATCCTCGTTCCGCAGAACCTGCGTGAATTTCTCGGCATCGGAAGCGGCGAACTCACGGTAGCTGGGCAGGGCGATTACTTCGAAGTGTGGACTCCTGCCGATTGGAAAACGCAGATGGACAAACTGCAGGATGTGGAAGCCAACGAACAACGCTTCTCCACGCTTGACCTTTCAAAAAATAATTCGTCGTCGTAATCACGACCTTTGGTCGCTGTTATGAACGACTCGCCGCACAAACCTGTACTTTACAAAGAGATTATACACGCGTTGCAACCTCGTCGCGGTGGGCGCTATGTGGATGGGACTCTCGGCGCGGGCGGTCATGCCCGCGGAATTTTGGAGGCATCTGCGCCAGATGGGCAACTGTTGGGTCTCGATGTAGACCCGCAGGCGTTGGCGATCGCTCGTGAGACCTTGGCTCCTTACGAGAATCGCATCCATCTGGTGCAAGCCTCCTACACGACTCTCTCCGCACAGTTGAAGAATCTCAAATGGGATTCGGTGGATGGGATCGTCCTTGACCTTGGCGCTTCCTCGATGCAGTTCGATACACCGAAGCGAGGGTTCTCGTTTCAGCATGACGCACCGCTTGACATGCGATTTGATCCGCACGCAGTGCAGACCGCCGCCGACATCGTCAACACGTATTCGGAAAGCGAACTTGCGGACTTGATCTACGAATACGGAGAAGAACGAGACTCGCGCAAGATCGCACGAGCCATTGTGAACTCGAGACCGCTTCGTACCACGGGACAACTGGTCGCAGTCCTTGAAGCAGTTACCCCCCGTAAAGGGAATCGACTTCACCCCGCGACGCGAACATTTCAAGCTCTGCGAATCGCCGTCAACGATGAGCTCGCATCCATTAGAGAAATGCTTCCGCAGGCGATAACCAGTTTGAAGGTCGGAGGCAGACTCGCAGTGATCTCCTTCCACTCGCTGGAAGATCGGATCGTCAAGGATTTTTTTAGAGAACAAAGCAAAGACTTGGTAAACCCGCCTTACGAAAAACTGTACGAAGTGGAACGCAAGGCGACCATAAAAGAGGTAAACAGAAAACCGATATTGCCCTCGGAAGAAGAAACGGAAGACAATCCGAGAGCGCGCAGTGCGAAACTCCGCATTGCCGAAAAAATGTAACGACATTCTTCGTGAGTGTCACCGACCAATCGCCCAAAGAAAAAGGTCGTTATGCAGGTACAGGCTACACAAATCATCCATGCGTACAAACAAGCCCCCTGGCGTGTTCAGCGTCAGTATGTGGGCGCGTTTTTGCTTTGCGTGATCGTCGGGTCGATGATTGCGGCACTATATCTCACGGTGACCGCACGCGCGGCAGTGACGGGGCGCGAGATACAGGAATTGCGCATCGAGATCACCAGCATCCAGCGCGCCAACGCCGACCTGGAAACCCAACTCGCAGACCTGACCTCGACCGCCGTAATGCAACAACGCGCGTTGCAACTAGGTTATCGCCCCGTTCAGCCTGGCGAATTGGAATATCTGGCGGTGCCGGGTTTCGTCGCTCCTGAGCCCGGCATCCTGCTCGACGCGCAGGATGTGGCATCGTTTGAACGCATCATCCCCGTGGAATATACACAGTCGCTGATCGAATGGCTCGACGAGCGTATCCGTTTTGGAGGCATGAGATAACATGCGCCAGCAGTATGCCGTCCGCTCCCTGTTCCTGGTGTTCTGCTTCGCGCTGGTCGGGCTGGGAATCATCGCGCAGATGATCCGCATACAGAATAGTGAACAGGCATCGGTCTTCCTTTCGCAGGGAGACCTCTACGCGGGCGAGTTCCGCACCTTCTACCCTGAGCGTGGAGAGATCTATGACCGCAACGGTCATCTGCTGGCTGGTAACCGAACGGTCTATGAAGTCGGTGTGAGTCTTTCAGATGTGAGAGATCCCGAGTCGGTTGCCTACATTCTTGGCACATATCTCGGCCTGACCTATGAAGAGGTGTTCAACAAAATTACGAATTCCCCTGAAACCTGGCAATACGTTGTGATTCAAGATTATGTGGAAGCAGGTATTGCGGCATCCTTACAGGAACTCATCCAGCAGATGGAAGGTGTGGATGATTACCGGCTGGATGGAATCGCTTTCAAACCTCACTACCAGCGCAGCTACCCGGAGAATTCGCTCGCCTCGAACGTGCTTGGATTCGTCACACGTGATGGACGCGGATATTTCGGCATCGAGGAAAAATACAACGATCTGCTCGCCGGCAACCCGGTGCAGGTGTGGGTGCCCAGCGACCCGAACAAAGCCTCCGACATACCGCGCGTGCCCAACGGCACGACCCTCGTCCTCACCATCAACCGGGATTTGCAGTCGCGTGTCGAATCGATTTTGGATAACGCGCTCTTCGAATACGGAGCGGTGAACGGCACGATCATTGTCATGAACCCGCGCAACGGTGAGATCCTTGCGATGGCGACCACCCCGCGCATGGATTTGAACAACTACGGCAATTACTTCTCGTTGTACGATGACGGAAGTCAATACAACCGCTCCATCGGCACGGCGTACGAACCGGGCTCAGTGATCAAGATCCTCACCATGGCGGCCGCGCTCGATACCGGCACGGTCACACCACAGACCACCTACGTGGACACCGGTTCGATTCAGGTTGGAGGCATCACCATTCGGAATTGGAACCGGGACTCATGGGGTCAGCAGGATATGACCGGCTGCCTGCAACATTCATTGAACGTGTGCATGGCTTGGATTTCTACTCAAATGGGTCCCCAGGCTTTCTACGGTTATATGGAACGTTTTGGGCTGGGTCATCGTACCGGGGTGGACCTCGCCGGTGAAGCGATGGGCAGGCTAAAGACACCGGGCGATTCGGACTGGTACAACGTGGATCTGGGCACGAATGCGTTCGGTCAGGGTGTCACTGTCACACCGCTGCAGATGCTCATGGCGGCTTCGGCGTTTGCCAATGATGGAAAGATGGTCACTCCTCATGTGCTCTACTCCATGCTGCGCGATGGGCATCAATACAACGTGCCTTCGCAATACGGAGGCTCGCCGATCTCCTCACAAACCGCGAACACCTTGAGCGAAATGTTAGCGATTTCGCTCGAATCCGAAGCCTCCGGCGCGCTGTTGCCCGGTTATCGCGTGGCAGGCAAAACCGGCACTGCACAGATTCCGACCGAATACGGCTATGATCCCTCCAGCACGAACGTTTCGTTCATTGGATGGGGACCTGTGGATGACCCGCAGTTCATGGTCTATATCTGGCTTCAACAGCCCACCTCCTCCATCTGGAGTTCCGAGACCGCCGCCCCCACGTTTTCAAAAGTTGCCGAGCAAACCGTCATCCTGCTCAACATCCCTCCGGATAACGTTCGCTTCGCGCTTTCATCGAGATAACATGCTGACCATTGCAGACGCAATCGAAGCCCTGACGAATATTCGTCCATCAGCCTCCACCGTCATCACCGAGGCGGTGATCGATTCGCGTCAGATCATCCCCGGCTCGATGTTCGTCGCCATCCCCGGCGAGAAAGCCGATGGACATGATTACATCGGCGAAGCGTTCAAGAGGGGGGCATCTTTTGCTTTAACCCAGCGGGACGCTGCCGCGGACGCTTCTTTTCGGACCCTCGACCTGCGTTCGCTTCCCTCCGCCGAGTCCATCTCCGCAACCGACCTTTCCACGCCGTTGTGCTTGCGTGTGGAAAATACAGTCACAGCCTTGCAACAGATCGCGCGTTTCTGGCGCCGCAAAATGGAAGTGCGCGTGGTCGGCGTGACCGGGAGCGTCGGCAAATCCACAACAAAAGAAATGATCGCCGAAGTGCTGACCACGCGTTATCGCACGTTGAAAAGCCCGGGCAATCTCAACAACGAGATCGGTCTGCCTCTCACGCTGTTGCGATTGAGTCACGGTCATCAACGCGCGGTGATGGAAATGGGATTCTACGTGCCTGGCGAGATCGCCTTCCTTTGTGATATCGCACTTCCACAGGTGGGAGTGGTTACGAATGTAGGAACTGTCCATGCGGAACGCGCCGGCTCACAGGAAGCCATCGCGCGCGGTAAAGCGGAACTCGTTCAGGCGTTGCCACCGGCTCCCGAGGGTGTGGCAATTCTCAACTTCGATGATGCGTGGGTCCGCAAAATGGAAGAGAAGACCAAGGCGCGCGTCTTCTTCTATGGACTGTCGCACGAAGCGCATCTCTGGGCAGATCAAGTGGAAGGTTTGGGCTTGGATGGAATCCGTTTTCGGATTCATTATCAAGGCGAGACGTTGCACGTGAAGATCCCTTTGATCGGGCGGCATTCGGTTCACACCGCGTTGCGCGCCGCCGCGGTCGGGCTTGCGGAGGGGATGAACTGGCAGGAAATTCTCGAAGGCTTGAGCCAGGGACACACACAACTGCGGCTTGCCGCGGTGCGCAGTGAGAATGGCGCGCTCCTGCTGGATGACACGTACAATGCTTCACCCGAATCGATGCTTGCCGCATTGAACCTGCTCGATGAACTCGATGGACGAAAGATCGCTGTGCTTGGTGACATGCTTGAACTCGGTCCGTATGAACGCGGCGGACATGAAATGGTGGGGTTGCGCGCCGCGCAGGTGGCTGGCGTTTTGCTCACGTTGGGCGAACGTGCCCGCATCATCGCCGAAGCCGCGCGGCGCGCGGGCATGAAGAAATCCTCCGTATTGGAGTTCGAGCAACTTGAGCCCATTGTGGAATGGTTGAACACCAACCTTTCGCCGAACGATGTGGTGCTCATCAAAGGCTCGCACGGCTTGCGCATGGATCGCATCACGAATTTGCTGGAGGTGCGTTCATGAGGCATACGGCTCTTGTGTTGGGTCTGGCGATGTTCTCGTTCGTGATGACCGCGATCTGGGGAACGCCTTTGCTTCGCGTACTCCGGCATTTCAGGATCGGCAAGATCATCCGCGTGGAAGAGCCGGACAAACACCGCATCAAAATGGGAACACCCACCATGGGCGGTGTGATGTTCATCCTGCCGGTACTCCTGCTCACGGGCTTGCTCAATGCCGCCGCGTTAATCGGCTTGGATGTAACCGGGCGTTCTGTGCTCGTGCCTCTGATCGTGATGGTCTCGTTCGGTGTGCTCGGCGCGTTGGACGATTGGGAAGGCATTCGCGGCAAACGCCGCGGCGACGGCATGCGCATCCGCACGAAGTTTCTGGCGCAGATCGTTCTCGCGGTGGGCACCGCAATCGTGTTGAAGTATTTGCTCCTTGTGCCGGATATGTACCTGCCCGGCTATCGGGACGAGATCGAGCTGGGCTTATGGTATATCCCGATCGCGGCGTTCGTGATCGTCAGCGAATCGAACGCGGTCAACTTCACCGACGGGCTGGATGGCCTCGCCGGTTTGATTTCAGCCACCGCGTTTGCCGCGTTCGGAGGCGTCGCGTTGATCAACGGCCAGGTATACCTCGCGCAGTTCTGTTTCATTATCGTCGGCGCGCTGTTCGGTTTTTTGTGGTTCAACGTTCATCCTGCGGAATTGATCATGGGTGATACCGGCTCGATGGCGCTCGGTTCCACATTGGCTGTCGTGGCGTTGATGACGGGTCAATGGCCCCTGCTTCTTGTCATCGCGATCATCCCATTGAGCGAGGCGTTGAGTGTGGTTATCCAAATCCTTTATTTCCGCCTTACCAAGGGCAAGCGATTCTTCAAGATGGCTCCCATCCACCTGCATTTCGAACTGCTCGGTTGGAGCGAGACGCAGATCGTGCAACGGTTTTGGTTGATCGGCTTGCTTGCCGCAATGATCGGCACAGGATTGGCTCTTGTTTAAGATGAAAACGAACTGGAAGGACAAACGCGTGTTGATTCTTGGCGCTGCCCGTCAGGGGCTTGCCTTGGCGCGCTGGCTGTCGCTTCATGGCGCGCGTGTCACAGTGAGCGATACGCGGCGCGCAGATGAACTGCGACTTGTGCGCGAATCGCTTGCGGAGTATCAAATTCATTGGGCGCTCGGCGGACATCCGCTCGAATTGTTGGACTCAACGGACGTGCTGTGCCTCTCCGGCGGAATCCCGCTCACGCTCCCGATTGTGGTTGAAGCAGGCAGGCGAGGGATTCCACTCTCGAACGATTCGCAGATCTTCATGGAAGTCGTCCCTTGCAAGACGATCGGTATTACCGGTTCGGCAGGCAAAACAACGACAACAACATTGGTCGGTAACATGGCAAAGAATGCCTATGGAGATAGATCTTTTATTGGCGGTAATATCGGCGATCCGTTGTTGAATTATGTGGATGAGATGAAGGCTGAAGATGTAGCCGTGCTCGAACTTTCATCGTTTCAACTGGACCAAATGACAATATCCCCAAACATTGCCGCGATTTTGAACATCACGCCGAATCACCTCGACCGTCACGGCACGATGGAAGCATACACCGCGGCGAAGAGTCGGATTTTGGAGTTTCAACAAAAGGACGATATTACTGTGTTGGGGCGCGACGACGAGGGTGCGTGGAGTTTGCGCGACAGAGTTCGTGGAAAGTTGTTCGCTTTCAGTTTGAACGATCTGGATGATGGTCTGGACGGGGCGTATTTGCACGATGACCTGTTGAATCTTCGCGATGGCAATGCGTATCTTCCGTTGATTCCGCGTGAGAAGGTCCAATTGCGCGGCGACCACAACGTGGCGAATGTGCTCGCCGCGTTTGCCATCGGTCACGCGGCACGCTTCCCGCTGGATGCGATGCTCGAAGCGGTGGAGGAATTCCGAGGCGTGCCGCACCGGTTGGAGTTCGTGCGCGAGGTACGCGGCGCGCGTTGGTACAACGATTCGATCGCGACCGCGCCGGAGCGGAGCATCGCCGCCATCCGTTCGTTTGACGAACCGATCGTCCTTCTGCTCGGCGGGCGCGACAAGAATCTTCCGTGGGAAGGGTTGTTACAACTCGCGGCGGAACGCGCTCGTCATATCGTGCTCTTCGGTGAGGCGGCGGAAAAGATCGAAAGAACGGCGACCAGCCTCACGTCCGGCGCGAAGCGGGTTTCCATCACGCGCGTGGATGGTTTGCATCAGGCGGTCGTCAAAGCCGCGGAGGTCGCGCAAACCGGCGATATTGTCCTCTTTTCGCCGGGCGGCACGAGCTTCGATGAGTTCAAGGATTTCG
>DAOTZF010000105.1:0-9489 GCA_034434415.1 Anaerolineales bacterium
TCTGGCGAATCAGGACAAGGACTGGCTCATCGAGCAGATCGTCCGCCTGACGCTGGACGCGCACAGCCTCGAAGAGATGGATCGCAAGCATTTCAAGGAAGAAGAAACCCTGCGCCGGGCTGAACGCGCCAGACGAGTCAAAGCACTGAGGTTGGACCGCGCCAAACTCAACAAGTTCCTCCGCCAATACAAGGGGTTCGACCGCTTTCGATTGATCCGCGAGGGCTACTTGAAGAAGAACACCCCGCCCAAAGGCAGGGAGTTGATCACCGAAAAATTCCGCACCGAGCAGGGCAATGAGTTGCTCGGTCATGCCAAAGACATACTGTACGGGTTGCTCTTCGGCGACGAAAGCACCAACACCTCCTTCGACCGAATCCAGCGCGAACTGCTCACCCTCACCGTGCCGCGCATGAAATCCGATGCGCTTGATTTTATGAAGGCTACGACAGAGCTAAGCGCGGCTGGCACCTGGCAAGACCCGAAAGGCGCGGCGAACGATCTGCGGGCAGATAATGTCATCCTCGAGATCGAGTTTGGCGAAGTGGAAGGCGAAATTATCGGAGACGGAATCATCCTCGCGCTCAGCCTGATCAACAGCCTCGAGATCAACGAAGAGATTCTCTACGGGCGAATGGAAAACATCGAGCAAAGCACATTGATCACGTAATTAAGCCACGGAGCACACAGAGACTCGGAGATTTAATTCTCAAATTCTCTGTGAACTCTGTGGCAAAGTGAAACGCATCCCGCTCGCAGTGCAACTGCGCGCGAACACAAGGAATCTCAATGCCGAACTACCGCGTCACTGCAACTTCGTTATGGCTTCGCTCCGGACCGGGAACGAACTTTCCGGCGGTCGGCGCGCTGTATCGCAATAACATCATACAGGGCGGCGAGATACGAACAGACTGGATCCACGCCACCACCGGCGAGGGCAAAACGGGCTGGTGCCATCGCGGCTATCTCGAACTGATTGAAATCACGCCTCCGCCCACGGTGGAGGCTTTGTATCGAGTCAACGCCAGCACTTTGAACGTCCGAGACGGACCGGGGTTGAATCATGCGGTGATCGGCTGGCTTAACCGCGGCGAAACTGTCGAAGGACTGTCTGTCTCCACAGATGGTCAGTGGGCGCAGATTCGAAAACCGAATATTCTCACTGGCTGGGCCTCGCTCAAATATTTAGTGAAAGTTCCCATCCCGCCTCCCTTGAACTCGAACGATGTTTTGATGATCGTAACGACGGACACATTAAATGTGCGTTCGGGTCCCGGGACGACATTCACCATTGAAAGCAAACTCGCCCGCGGCGACATAGTCACGTACGTCAGCGCCACACAGGATTGGAAGTGGGTGAAGATAAAAACAAATCTGAACAAAACCGGTTGGTGTTCGTCGAAATATCTTCTCGAACGTCCGGAAGCAGTCGCCGCGCCGGAGGATTATCCCCTCAAGGGATTTCACCGTGCATTAAGCGATTCGATTCCCATGCGCGCGGGTCCCGGCGAGGAACATCCGCCGGTCGCTGATTTGAAGTTCAATAAAGTGGTTTACGTGGATGATATTTCAGCCGACGGCAAGTGGAAGCATTGCAACAATTCCTACGGCGAAACGGGCTGGTACCCGGTGGAGCGACTCGCTTCCTTGGGCGCGATCGCCATGCCCCAGCCAAACGAGGAATTCCCGTGGCTTCCCATCGCGTTCGAAGAATACGGCGTGCGCGAGATCCGCGGCACGAAGAACAACCCGCGCATCGTGGAATATCACAAAAGCACCGACCTCGCGCAAAAATATTCCTACCTGCCCGATGAAACGGATTGGTGCGCGTCGTTCGTCAATTGGTGCATCGAGAAAGCGAATGTCCCATCCACAAATTCTGCGCTTGTGCATCCGTGGACGAAATGGGGAGTCGCCGCACCCGCTCCGCGCCGCGGGTGTGTGATCACCTTTTTATGGGACGACGGCTTCGCCCACGTTTCGTTTTACCTCGGGGAGGTTGGCAACTACGTGGTCTGCCTCGGCGGCAACCAAAGCGACGCGGTGTGGACGTCGGTCTATCACAAGAAATACATTACGAGCCTCCGCGTCAGGTAGAATTAACTGGCTAACACCCTCACCCTAACCCTCTCCCAAAGGGAGAGCGGACTTATCCCCAAGAGAAACCATCATGCCCTCCTACCCCATTGCACCCAAACGACCTTACACGATCACACAACACGGTGAAACACGCGTCGATGATTACTTCTGGCTTCGGAACCGCGAAGACCCGGAGGTGATGAATTTCCTCACCGCGCACATGGATTACCTTGAAGAGGTGATGGGTCACACCAAGCCCCTGCAGGATTCGCTCTTCGCCGAAATGAAGGGAAGGATTCAGGAAACCGATTCAACCGTCCCGGAGAAGAGAGGCGGGTGGTGGTATTACAGTCGCACCGAGGCGGGCAAACAATATCCCATCTATTGCCGCAAAAAAGAGACGCTGGAAAACCCCGAGGAAATCCTGCTCGACCAGAACGCGCTGGGCGAAGGTAAAACGTTTTGCAGTGTCGGCGCGGTGAGCGTCAGCCCGGATGGAAGAAAACTTGCATACACGTTCGATTTCGACGGCAACGAGGTGTACACGATTCGCATCCGCGATCTGGCGACAGGCAAACTTTTCGATGAATCGATTCCCAACACTTCGGGGAGCGTGTACGAACTCGGCGGCGTGGAATGGGCGAACGACAGCGAAACGATCTTTTACGTCACGCTCGACGCGGCGCTTCGTCCCGACAAGTTGTACCGTCACAAAATCGGGACCGACCCCGCCACCGACGCGCTGCTGTTTCACGAAGCGGATGAAACATTTTTCCTCTGGATGCACAAAACGCGCGATGAAAAATTCATCATGACCTATCATTACAGCACGACGACGCGCGAAATGCGGTTCATCGACGCCGATCAACCCGAGAGCGAACTGCGCGTCGTGCAACCCCGCATCGAAGGTCTGGAATATTACGCTGCGCATTACAAAGGCAGGTTTTTTATCTCCAATAATGAAAATGCCAAAAACTTCAAAGTGAGCGTTGCACCTGTGGAAAACCCCGGCAAGGAAAACTGGAGAGAACTGATCCCCCACCGCGAGGATGTGCTGATCGAAGGCATTTCGACATTTGAAAATCACATCATCGTGCGCGAGCGAAGGAACGGCTTGCAGCAACTTCGTATCTGCGCGCCGGATGATCTGGACAATGCGCGCTATGTGCAATTCCCTGAGCCTGCTTATTACATCGAATTTGAGGATAACTCCGTGTTCGAGACGAACATCGTGCGCTTTAAATACTCGTCGCTCATCACGCCGCACACAGTCGTCGATTACCATATGGACAGCGGCAAATGGGAAGTTCGAAAACAGGATGCAATTCAAGGCTACGAAAAAAACGATTTCGTAACAGAGCGTATTTTTGCAACCGCATCGGACGGAACGCGCGTACCGATCTCCATTGCGTACAAAAAATCCATCAGGATGGATGGCAGCAACCCCGCCCTCCTGCACGGATATGGAGCATACGGTGCAGTCATCGACGCGGAATTCAGTTCCAACCGCGTCAGTCTTCTGGACAGAGGATTCGTCTACGCCATAGGTCACGTGCGAGGCGGCTCGGACCTGGGCCGCGAATGGTACGAAAACGGGAAAGTGCTGAACAAGAAAAATTCATTCACCGATTTCATCTCCTGCGCCGAATATTTAATACAGATTGGTTTCACATCAAAAGAAAAAATTGCGATTTACGGTGTTTCAGCGGGCGGATTGCTCGTCACCGCCAGCATGACGATGCGACCTGACCTTTTCCGCGCGGTGATCGCCAAAGTCCCGTTCGTGGACGCGATCAACTCCATCAGCGACCCAACCATCCCGTTGACCACGCTCGAATACAACGAATGGGGCAACCCGGTTGAATTCAAAGATCAATACGAATACATCAAATCGTACGCGCCGTACGAAAATATCCGGTCAACGGCGTATCCCAATCTATTGCTCACTGGCGGGTTGAACGATCCGCGTGTGCCGTATTGGGAACCTGCCAAATTCGCGGCAAAACTGCGCGAACTGAAAACCGACGACAATTTACTGTTACTCAAAACAAACTTCCACGCAGGTCACGCCGGCTCGTCGGGTCGCTACGATTTCATGAAGGAAGTCGCGTTTGAATATGCGTTCTTGATCGATGTATTGGAAGTGAGTCAATCCACCTCTTGAAAGCAAATCGGTGAAGGGTATATAATTCCGCCACGCTGAAGGAGCCGAAGATATGGACAGATACCTGATCGAATCACCCCACGATGCCGATGACTGCGACGCCATCATCAAGGAGATCCACGCAGCGGGATACCTTCATTACTTCGAATGGGGCTGCCACGACGGCGCCCACTGCGGCTGGGCGATCATCGAAACGGACAATAAGGAACACGCCAGGCAGATCGTTCCATGGAACATCCGCAACAAAGCCCGGGTGGTGAAACTGGAAAAGTTCGAATCCACCAAACCTCACACAAAAAAGACGATCTAACAAAAAGGCGACGCTTGTGAAGCGTCGCTTTTTGTTTTGCTAGGCAGGCTGGGGTTGCTTTGCCGCAAGTTCCTCGAGCATTTTGGTCGTAAGCGATTTCGGGCGTTCAATGGGCTGACCCAGCGCACGCGCCCACACATAGTTGGCGGTCACGCCGAGCGCGCGTCCCACACCGAAGAGCACCGTGTAGAACTCAAATTCGCGCACACCGTAGTAATACTGCAATGTACCGGAGATCGCATCCACGTTCGGTGCGGGGTTCTTGGCTTTGCCCTGCTCTTTGAGAACGCTCGGTACTACATCCAGCACCATCTCAGCCAGTTTGAGCAGATCAAAGTCGGGGAAACGCGCTTTCGCGAACTCCAACTGCGCGATGAAGCGCGGGTCGATCACGCGTAACACACCGTGCCCGTAACCGGGGATTACATGACCCGCATTAAGCGTATCCCACGCAAACTTATACAACTCATCCCGGTTCGGTAACCCGTTAAACCTTTTCCGTACATCCAACAGCCAACTCAGGCTTTCCTGATTCGCCAACCCGTGAAGCGGTCCTGCAAGCGCGTTGAGGCAGGCAGAAAAGGAAAGAAACGCGTCAGAGAGTGTGGATCCAGCCAAATGCATGGCATGAGCCGAAGCGTTCCCCGATTCGTGATCCGAATGGATGATAAAGTACAGTCGCATGAGTTCGGCGTATCCCTTTTTGTCATCCACTTTCAGCATACGCGCAAAATTTGCACCGTAATCCAATTTGGGATTGTATTTGGGCTTTTTTGTTTCGCCGAAATATTTCAAGCGGTAAATATACGCGGCGATCAACGGAAGTCGCGCAGTGAGGTTGAGGCTGTCCTCCAATGCGGCATTCCAATACTGATCTTTTTTCATCTCATGATACTTCTTTGCAAAAAGCGAGTCGGGCTGCATCGCAAGCGCCGCCTGAGAAAGGAGCGTCATCGGGTGCGTATCTTTTGGCATCGCGCGAATCACTTTAACCACATGGTCAGGAAGTTCAGCCCGTTTTGCCCATTCCGCTTCCACCTCCATCGCCTGGTCCCGCGTGGGAATTTCGCCGACCATGAGCAAATAATACAACCCGCCCACCAGCGGAATTTTATTACCGCGCGCCTTGGGCAACGCCTTCAAGGTTTCCGGCACCGTCATACCGCGAAAGCGAATCCCTTCGTTCGGATCCACCGAGGAAATATCGGTGTACAACCCCTTGATATCGCGCATTCCACCGACAACCTCACCGATCGTTACCGTGTCAACGACAACATCTGCGTGTTCCTTGGCAAGGACACGGACGCGCTCCCTCCATTGCGGCAGTTGCGCCTCGATCTTTTCATGCAGGATCATGATGCCTCCAAAACCTTTCGTCGGATTAACGTTAAAGATTAACGAGCTTTTTGAGCGCGTCGTGAGTTTCCTTCACCGCCACAGCAGATTTTTCCAGCATGGCTTTTTCTTCGGCGTCAAGTGAATATTCGATGATACGTTCCAGCCCGCCCCGTCCCAGTTGAACGGGTACACCGAAATACATATCGTTCAAACCGTATTCGCCGTTCATGTACGCCGCCGCCGGGACGATCAGATGCTTATCCTTGAGAATCGCCTCCGCCATTTGCGCGCAGGCGGCTGAAGGAGCGTAGAATGCAGAACCAGTCTTCAACAGGTTGACGATCTCGCCACCGCCCTTGCGCGTCCGCTCCACGATGGCGTTCAATTTATCGGCAGGCAGATAATCTTTGAGCGGCACACCAGCAATGTTCGAATGACGCGTGAGGGGCACCATTTCATCTCCATGACCGCCCAACACATAACAGTCTATGTTTTCCACACTGACACCGGTCTCCATGGCAACGAACGCGCGCATCCGCGCTGAATCCAACACGCCTGCCTGCCCGATCACGCGTTCGCGCGGTAAGCCCGTCTTCTTCATGGTGAGGTACGCCATTGTGTCAAGCGGGTTGGTTAAAATAATAAAGATCGCGTTAGGCGAATGTTTGAGCGATTCGACCGCGGCATTACCCACGATCTCCGAGTTGGTCTTCAACAGGTCGTCGCGGCTCATGCCGGGCTTGCGGGCAATACCCGCTGTGATGATGACCACATCTGAATTTTTTGTCGCAGCATAGTCGTTCGAGCCGACGATGGAAACATCCTTGCCGATGATCGGCATTGCCTCCAGCATGTCCAGCCCTTTGCCCTGCGGCATCCCCTCCACTACATCAATCAACACCACGTCTGCAAACTCGCGCTCCGCCAGCCAGTGCGCCGTGGTCGAACCTGTCATTCCCGCCCCAATGATCGAGACTTTGTTCATTGATCCTCCAAAACGTTGATTGAATTAATTGTATCCGAAAAATTCGGATTGAGAAACAGATAAATGTTACCTTTTCGGTATGCAAAAAACAGGACTTCCAGTTGTCGGAAGTCCTGCTCGCTTCACTCTCAACCTGATTCTGATTCAGCCTCTTCAAGAAATCGCGTCGCCTGAATCGCCGCCGCCGCGCCCATCCCCGCGGAGGTGACCACCTGCCTGAAGTGCGGATCCGCCGCTTCGCCTGCGGCAAAGACGCCTCGAACGCTGGTCTCCATTTTATCGTTCACCTTGATGTAGCCGAGATCGCTCATCTCCAGTTGATTCTTGAACATCTCGGTATTCGGCGTGTGACCGATGAAGATGAACAAGCCGTCTGTCTCATAAATAGTCTCTTCGCCCGTGTGGACGTTTTTCAGCCGCAACGCCTCAAGTTTGTCTGTGCCAATCACTTCGGTGACAACGGTGTTCAAAATAAAATTGACCTTTGGGTGCTCGCGTGCGCGCTTTTGTAATATCGTGCTTGCGCGAAATTCATCGCGCCGATGGATGATCGTCACGGACGACGCGTATCGCGTGATGAACAAGCCTTCCTCCAAGGCGCTATCCCCGCCGCCGACGATGACCACTTTTTTGTCCTTGAAGAACCAGCCGTCGCAGGTGGCACAATACGAAACGCCGCGCCCGGTCAACTCCATTTCACCGGGAATATTCAAGTGGTTTGGGCTCGCACCCGTGCCGACGATCAACACATCGGCGAGATAATCGCCGCTGTCCGACTCAACCTTGAACGGGCGGCTGGACAGATCCACTTTATTTGCCGAGGCAAACTCGGTCACTGCGCCGAAATGTTCTGCCTGTTTCTGGAACAATTCACCCAACTGTGCGCCGCCGACCCCTTCCGGAAAGCCCGGATAATTTTCGATCGTGTACGTCAGCGCGGCTTGTCCGCCCAACTGCATACCGGTCAACACCACTGGTTGGAGTTCAGCCCGCGCGGCGTATAACGCAGCGGAATACCCGGTAGGACCCGACCCGAGTATCAATACTTTTACGTGTTTTGCATTTCCATTTGAAGACATTATCTATCCAAAATCCTCACTGCAGAATTTCATTCGCTCTCAAGACGCTGTTGTGTGCTTGTATTTTACCGCGTTGCACCCGGTGAAATTGCAAAATGTCATTTCAACTACAAGAGGGATAAAACTTAGAATAAAAGAAGAGCCGAAAAATCCCGGCTCTTCTTTTATTGATCCTAGTGCTGTACACGAAAGGCTGTTACGGCATATTTTCGCGCAGGCGGTCGAACTCCTGCTCCATTTCTAGAGTCAACTCGTCGAACTCAATGACCGGATTGCTCAAGGAAAGTACAGCCAACTCCTCCGGCGGCAGGCTGGAACCGATCACGCCAAAGCCGCCGAAGTCGATGTTCGCCCAGTTGTTCTGTGAGACAAGGGATGTCTTGGATGGGTACACGGGACCATTCACATTCACGCCACCTACATCCGTCGTGTCTCCATCGCAGTTCCAATCGATGGCATTCACCATCGACCACCACCAATCGTCCGGGGTCGCGCTGGTGGACGGGCAGACGTGCTGTGTCCAATAGCCATCCGCGTTGGCGCTTGCCGAGTTAAGACCAACCGCCTCGTTGAGGCTTGCCTCATTGAGGTTGGGCAGAGTGAGCCTTTGATAGTCAAAGTGGTAAGAACTATTGTAGTATACGCCAACTGTCTGGAAGAAATAGTTCATCACGCTCAAGTAGTTGGGCTTGTAATTTTCATGCCCCGACCCGCCGTGAGTGAGATCCAGATTGTGCCCAAGCTCATGGATGAACGTACCGATCTTCTCATCGTTGGTACCGCCGCCATTGTTCCAACTCCCGAGGGTCACGATAAAATCCACCCCGGGGATGCCGAACGAGAATCCACTGGATGAGCCTCCATCATACGCATCTGCCCAGATCATATAGTGATATACGGCAGTGCGGTTGGGGTCAAAGTGCGCGTTCTTGATGGCAGTGAAATCTGTAAAAGATGGATTCAAATCCGGGTCGCAAGGCACCAGATCATCCAGTTCAAGGTGAATGTTGATCCCGGTCTCACCATCCGGATTGGAGACGGGCGCGTTGCCAAAGGCATCCTCGATGGCGTCGATCACCGTCGCGTTCGGCGCTAGACCGAAAGCCGAATGGTCGCCACCACAATTGTTCGCCATGTAGTCCATCTCGACAAAGATGTCTTTGTGGCGGTAGTCTGCTCCTAAAGCAGGCAGGTCCACATCGATAGTCGTGTCGCCATTCGCATCGTAGCCATTGATCTCCCAGCCATTGGGCAAGCCATCACCATCATCGTCGCCGCCAGGATTTATTAAGGTAAGTTCGAAGTGGTCCGAGTAAGTGCCAGGTCCGTTCGCGCCATTGGCTCGCACACGCCAATACAACAGAGCTGCAGGCAGGTTGCTGACGGGCGTGTAGGTAGAGCTGACGGTGGTGGCGTTCGTCACCAGCGAACCAAAGGTGGGACTGGTCGAGATCTGGATGGTGTAGTTGGTGATGGCACCAGGACCAGTGGCATCTGCCCAATCGAAGGTGGGTTTGAGGGTGCTCATCGCACT